>JANQHK010000080.1 GCA_028282685.1 Phycisphaeraceae bacterium | reverse complement strand
GACCAGCTTCCCGCCGATCACCAGGCCGAAGAATGCGCCGAGCCAGACGGCGCCGGTTCGGAATCGCGCCAGCACTTGCTCGGCTTCGGCCTGGTGGTCGGCGGGAAGCTGGTCCAACTGGTCGGTCGCCGACGTTACGCGGTGTACGAGGTCGACCGCGGCGCGTGCGTGGCTTGCGGGCGCTGTTTTGAATATTGCCCGCGCGATCCATCCTGCAAGGTGCAGATCGCCGGTTTCCTCGCCGCCGAGCAGTTGGCCGATTTAACGATTGACAAGAAACATTAACCGCAGAGGCACAGAGACGCAGAGGATAATCAGAAGCCATTAATCAAAAATAATCTTTTTTGGTTCTTTGTGGCTCTCGGTGGTAAATAACAGAATGAGTAAAACCGCCACACAAACCGTCACCAGTAAGCCGCCCGAAGAAGCGCGGGCGTGGTATCGCGGCGCGTTGGTGGTGGCGGTCGTCTCGGCGGTGTTCTGCCTGTTCGTTTCCGGCGTGCTGATCTACCAGCACGTGCGCTACGGCATGGCCGACCCGATGGACGATGCCCGCTTCGTCGCGTTGATCGAACAGCAACGCGCCCAGCCGACCGATTCCGCACTGGATCAACGTCTCCAAACGCTCGACCTGCAATTGCGCGACAGCTATTTCCTGCACCGTCGCCGAGCTGCCCTGGGCGCCTGGCTGTTGCTTGGCGGGGCGGTGTTGTTTCTCGCCTCGGCGAAACTAGCCGCATCCATGCGCCGCCGACTTCCCGCGCCGCAGCCCGCACCGCCCGATCCGGACAACGGGCAACAGGTCCTTTCACGCGCGCGGTGGGCCGTGGTGGCGCTGGCGGTTGTGGTCGCCGGCATCGCCGTGGGACTGATCGGAGCACCGCAGCCGAAGTTTATTTCTGACGACGACCCGACAGCCGCCGTCGAGCCCGTCACGTTGCCGAGTTGGGATGAATATCAGCAGCATTGGCCTCGTTTCCGTGGGCCCGGCGGGCTGGGTATTGCGCGCGGTGACAACTACCCCACACAGTGGAACATTGCCACCGGCGAAAACGTGCGCTGGAATGTGCCGCTCGATCTGCCCGGTTTTAATTCGCCGGTGGTCTGGGGCGATCGCGTCTTTCTCGGCGGCGCCGATAAACAGCAGAACCGGGTCTGGTGCTACCACGCCGACACCGGAGAACGGCTCTGGTCTCGTCCGGTGCGCCTGCCGCAGATTGATCGCGCGAAGGTTGAGGTGATGGAAGACACCGGCTTCGCCGCGCCGACACTGGCCACCGACGGCCTGCGCGTCTATGCGATCTTCGCCACCGGCGAGCTTGCCGCATTCGATTTCGCCGGCAATGCGTTGTGGTCCCGCCCGATGCCGATTGGCAGCAATGCCTATGGCTATGCCAATTCGCTGATCACCTGGCGCGGTCGCGTGATCGTCCAGATCGACGGTGTCGATAAGAAAACCGACGAGCCGCGCTCCAGACTTTACGCCATAGACGGCGCTACCGGCCGGGACGTGTGGGTGCGGGATCGACCGGCCGAGCAGTCGTGGACATCGCCGATCATCGTACGCGATGAACAGGGCGGCGGCGTGATTGTCACCGTCGCCATGCCGAATGTGATCGCGCACGATGCCGAAACCGGCGCGATCCTCTGGACGTGTGGCGAGATCGGATACGACAGCGCGCCTTCGCCGATTACCGGGGCGGGATTGATCTTCGCCATCAGCGCCAACGAGCAATTGCTGGCGATTCGCCCGGGGGGAGAGGGCGATGTGACCGAGACGCACCTGGCCTGGCGCGATGAGGATTCGTTCATGCCCGATACCGCCAGCCCGCTTTGCGATGGGCAGCGTGTTTACCTTCTGGAAACGTCAGGCATCGTGACGTGCGTGCGCGTCGCCGACGGCAAGCCGCTGTACGAGGAGGAATTGCCGGGTCCGTTCAACGCCTCGCCGACTCTGGCGGGCGAGACGATCTACCTGTTCAACAAGAAGGGGCGGGCTACGATGATCAAGGCGGCCGACACCTTCGAGAAACTCGCCGAGGCCGACTTCGGCGAAAAGGCCAAGGTGTTCGCCAGTCCGGCGTTTGTGAACGGTCGCATCTACGTGCGCACCGACACACACCTGATCTGCCTGGAAGCAAAGGAGCCCGGCACCCCGTGAGCAGCGTGGCTGAACAGATCGATCTGCAACCGGTGGGGCAGGCGGTGGAGCGATTCGGACGCGATCCGGAAATGCTCATTCCGATCCTGCTGCACCTGCAGGAGCGGTACCACTACCTGCCGAAGCCGGTGCTGGAGCGCGTGGCCGAGCTGACCGACTCGAAGCGCAGCGACGTGATTTCCGTCGCACATTTTTATCAGCGGTTCCGTCATAAGCCCGCCGGTGAACACATTATTCACGTCTGTCACGGTACGGCCTGTCATGTGAAAGGGGCCGACCGCATCACCGAAGCCCTGCGCGATCACCTGGACATCGCCGAGGGCAGTGATACCGATCCGACCGGTCGTTACACGCTCGACAAGGTGGCGTGTCTGGGCTGTTGCACGTTGGCGCCGGCGGTGCAGGTGGAAGAGTCGACGTTCGGCTATCTCACGCCGCAGGGCGTGGGTCCGATGCTCGAACAGTTCGAGGCCCGGCAGAAGCAAACGCAGCGCCGCAAGTCCGTCACACCGTTGAGCGTCGAGGAAGCCGGGGGCGCGGAGGTGCGCGTCGGGCTGGGGTCGTGCTGCGTGGCCAAGGGCTCGCACGATCTGATGGCGGCCCTGGAGCAAGCGGTGTGGCGCAGCGGAGCGAAGGCGGCGGTGCGGCGCGTCGGGTGCGTGGGTGTCTGCCATCGCACGCCGTGGGTGGAAATCAACATTCCCGGACGGGAGCCGGTGTTTTACGCCGGCGTCACCTCCGAGCAGGCCCAGCCCATCATTCACCGCCACTTCAGAACGCGCAACGTCATGCACCGCATCGGCGCGCTGTGCAACGCTGCGCTCGATACGCTGATCGGCGGCAACGGCCATCCGTCGCTGGATCAGTTCGCCGTGGACGTGCGCGATCCGGCGCTCGGCGCGTTTCTGCATCCGCAACTCCGTATTGCCACCGAGCACTTCGGCGAGATCGATCCGCTCGACTTCGATCAATACCTGGAACTCGACGGCTTCGCCGCGCTGCGCCGCTGCCTGGATCAACTCACGCCCGAGCAGCTCATTGATGAAATCGACCGATCGGGCCTGCGCGGCCGCGGCGGCGGGGGCTTTCCCACCGGGCGCAAGTGGCGGTTTGTGCGCGAGCAGGCCGAGCCGATGCGCTACGTCATCTGCAACGGCGACGAAGGCGACCCCGGCGCGTTTATGGACCGGATGATCATGGAGTCGCTGCCGTTTCGGCTGATCGAGGGCGTGGCGATCGCCGCATATGCCGTGGGCGCCGAGCAGGCCGTCGTCTACGTGCGCAACGAGTATCCGCTGGCGGTGCGTCGCATGAACGCTGCACTCGATGCGGCGCGCCGGCACGGCTGGCTGGGTGACAACGTGCTCGGCTCGGGCTTCGCGTTCGATATCGAACTGCGCGAAGGGGCGGGGGCGTTCGTCTGCGGTGAAGAAACCGCGCTGATTCAATCCCTGCACGGCAAACGCGGCAATCCCACGTTGCGCCCGCCGTATCCCGCGGAGGTCGGCTTGCGCGGCAAACCCACGCTGGTCAACAACGTCGAAACCTACGCCACCGTACCGTGGATTATCCGTCGCGGCGCTTCGGCCTTCAGCGCCATCGGAACCAAACAGAGCAAAGGCGCCAAGGTCTTCGCTCTGGCCGGCAAGGTGAAACGCGGCGGGCTGATCGAAGTGCCCATGGGCACGACCATCCGACAGATCGTGGAAGAAGTCGGCGGGGGCGTTGAAGCGGGACGCACCTTCAAGGCCGTGCAGATCGGCGGACCCAGCGGCGGGTGCATTCCCGCGTCCATGGCCGACATACCCGTCGATTACGAAGCCCTGGCCGAAGCCGGCGCCATGATGGGCTCGGGCGGGTTGGTCGTGCTGGACGACCGCGATTGCATCGTCGATATCGCCCGCTATTTCCTCACGTTTACGCAGAACGAATCCTGCGCCCAGTGCAAGCCCTGCTTCAAGGGCACGAAGGTGATGCTGAAGATTCTCGATCGCATCTGCACGGGCCAGGGCACTGCAGCCGACCTGGAGGAGCTGGAGCAATTGGCCCACGAAGTGCGCGACGGCAGTCTTTGCGGGTTGGGTCGCACCGCGCCCAATCCGATCCTCACCACGCTCAAATACTTCCGCGCCGAATACGAAGCGCATATTGCCGGGCGATGCCCCGCCGGCGTCTGCCGCGATCTGATCACCTACCACATCACCGACGATTGCATCGGTTGCACGCTCTGTGCGCAGCATTGTCCGGTCGATGCGATTGCCTACGCGCCTTACCGTGTTCACACGATCGACCAAAACCTCTGCACGAAATGCGACGCCTGCCGGGCCGTCTGCCCCGAAGACGCCGTGGCGGTGGAGTAGAACACACTATTGCGCATGTCTGATCTTCAGGTGCAACAGATGCATGATTGAACCGGCGTTCGTGCATCGTGATATATTGTTCATTCATTCCGCAAAGGAAATATGAACTCATGCGAAAACTTGGCTTGATTGCAGGCGTATTGGGTGGGTCTTTGGTTTACGCTGTACTGCGATACAACGTGTTCAAGCATGTACCGATCGAACATTTCCCTTTGTTTGTTTTCAACAAGGCGATCTGCCTGGGCGGATTAACACTGATCGGCTGTTCCCTGCTGCTTGGTAAGCCCGAGGATCGGCGGAGCGTGGGATGGTGCGGCCTGGCAATGGTTGGGCTGCATGTGCTGATATCACCGTTGATTTTCAATTCACGCTATTACGCCAAGTTCTTCATTGCTGAGCACGAAACCGCGGGCGAGATCGGCAAACTCACCTGGCAGGCGGAGATATCGATGCTTACCGGTGTGGTTGGTCTGATCTTGTTGATATGGCTTGGCGTGATGACTGTGACATCGGGCGATACGTCTTCCCAGATCAAGCTGAAGGGGCGACTGGTACGCCTGGTGTTGATCTTCAGTGCGATTCACGTGTTCTTCATGGGGTATACGGGCTGGGCGGATTTCTCGCACTGGCCCGGCATGATGCCGCCGATCACACTGGTCAGCTTCGTGATTGCGGTGGTCCTGCTTGGCGCCAGTTGGTTCAGGAATAATGGCGCTTCCGCCTGATGCCGGGCATTGCGTCCTGAAAATTTCCCATTCGAGATATTCCGGTATAGTGCTGTCGGTGTCGGATATGACATGAACGCAATCCAAATCATGGGAGGTCAGGCCATGCAGCCGATCGTTCAAAAGAATCTGTTTCTGGTCAAGGAACACGTCGGTTTTTTCAAGGCGGCCAACGAATACGACATTTACGATCCGGAGACCGGCGAAGTCATCATGCATTGCCGCGAACCGAAGCTGGGCATCTTCACCAAGCTGTTTCGGTTTACCGATTACAAGCGGATGACGCCCTTCGACGTGCGCATCACCACGCCGGACGGCCAGCCGATCGTCCGAATAACGCGCGGCATCAGCTTGTTTCTGTCCAAGGTCAAGGTGCTTGATGAAAATGACCAGCACATCGGCGGTTTCAAGCAGAAGCTGCTTTCCATCGGGGGCAGTTTCCGCGTACTCGATCCCGATGATGCACCGCTCTGCGAACTGAAAGGCAAATGGACGGGCTGGAACTTCAAGTTCATCGCCGGCGACGAGGTGTTGGCCGAGGTGTCCAAGAAGTGGACGGGCATCGGCAAGGAGCTGTTCACCTCGGCGGACAATTACGTGCTGAAGATCGACGAATCCGTCGAGTCCGATCATGCGGTGCGTCTGCTGATTCTCGCGGCGGTGATGTGCATCGACATGGTGCTCAAGGAATAAATACGAACCGGCGGAAATGCGGCCAAGCTCCGCCTACGATGCGCCCATCCACCGCAAGGAGCATCGTATGGTTGATACAACGGAACATTCGATTCATGTCGTGGTGATCGGCGGCAGTGTTCGGCCGGGCAATTTCACCGGCAAAGCCGCGGCGCTGGTGGTCGATGAGTTGAGCCGACGCGAGAACGTGACGGTGCAGTATCTCGATCCGGCCGAGTTCGACCTGCCGTTGCCGGGCCAACCCGTGACCGAGGATGTCCAACGATTGAACGAAGCGGTGTCCGGGGCGCTGGGTGTCATCTTCGCCACGCCCGAATACCACGGCAGCTATTCTTCGGTGATGAAGCTGATCATCGACAACCTGGGATTTCCGAGCGTGCTGGCGGGCAAGCCGGCGGCGTTGCTGGGGATCGCGGCGGGACGCATCGGCGCGATCAAGGCAGTCGAACACCTGCGCAGCGTGCTCAGCCACGTGGGCGCGATCGTTCTGCCCTCGCCGGTCTCCGTGGCGGGCGTGCAGCAGCAGTTTGATGAGGACGGCCGATGCCTCGATGCCGAAACTGAAAAGGCCATCCGTGGATTGGCCGACAAGTTGCTCACATATATTCACGATCACATCTGCCCCAAGTTGTCGCTGGAGGAAATGGTGCGACAGCAGTCGAAAGACTGAGCGCGGGCGGTCGTTGGGCTATACTGCTCCGCCCATGACCACCGTATCATCCCATCCCTGGCGTGCCGGTTTGCGCGCGGCGCGCGCCAACCTTGGACCCGGCGCGATTCTCTGGATCGTCGGCGTTGCGGTGGTGGTCGGCTATTACCATTGGCCGGCCATGCATCGGACGCTGGAGCAGGTTGCCCGGATCAAGCAACACTACGGCATCGGTTTCAGCATGGTTTCCACGGCATTGTTCGGCGGAATGATCCCGACCCTGGTCCAGCAGCTGCGCCCGCGCTGGCGGCACGTCGCGCCGATTCGACACCTGCCCTACCTGGTGCTGTTTTTCCTGTGTTCCGGAGCCGTGGTGGATCGATTCTATTGGGCCCAGGCGCTGCTCTTCGGCGATGACAACCAATGGCTGACGGTGGCGATCAAAATGGCGGTGGACCAGTTTGTCGTCACGCCGATCTGGTTCGTGCCGTACATGGTGATCGGTTTTCAGTTCAAGAACAGCGGATACAGCATTCGGCGGACGCGGCGTGATCTCGGCCGGGGCTGGTACCTGCGGCGCGGCGTGCCGTTGATGGTGGCCAACTGGGGAGTCTGGATACCCGCGGTGATCTGCATCTACTGTCTTCCGCTGCCGCTGCAACTGCCGATCCAGAACCTGGTGTTGTGTCTGTGGTCGTTGATGCTGTTGCTATTGACGAATCACGAACCGACGGCAATCGGTTAACTGATTCACGGAACCACCGATCAACGGATTCACTTCTTCCGTTCGACGTAGTGCGCGCTGGTGCCGTGGAAAACGTCGGCGGCTTCCATGAAGGTTTCGCTGAGCGTGGGGTGGGCGTGGATGGTCATGGCGATGTCGTCGATGGTGGCGCCCATTTCGATGGCGATCACGCCCTCGGCCAGCAGTTCCCCGGCGTTGACGCCGCAGATCCCCAGTCCGAGCAGACGGTTGGTGTGCGGATCGACGATCACTTTTGTCACGCCGTCGCTGCGGCCCACGGTGGCGGCGCGGCCGGACGCCGCCCAGGGGAACGTCGCCGTCTTGTGCGGAATCGATTGGCTCTTGCAGTCGGCTTCGGTGAGCCCGGCCCAGGCGACTTCCGGATCGGTAAAGACCACGGCGGGAATCGCCTTGGGATCGAAGGCGCTGGGTTTGCCGGCAAGCACTTCCGCGGCAATGCGCCCCTCGTACGTCGCCTTATGCGCCAGCATCGGTTCGCCCGCGACATCGCCGATGGCGAAAATGTGCGGCACGCCGGTGCGGCGCTGATGATCGGTTTTGATGAAGCCCTTTTCGTCGAGTTCCGCACCGAGTGTTTTCAGGCCGATTTCGTGCGTGTTGGGCCTGCGGCCGACGGTGATGAGCACCTTGTCGTAAGTGCGCATCGGTTCGGAGATGTCCAGGCCGAGCAGCTTGACCTGAACCTTGCCGTCTTCGGTCGGTTCGGCGGATTCCACTTTCGTATTGAGCAGGATTTCATCGAGTGTCTGGTTCAGTCGTTTTTCGAGATGGACCACGAGATCGCGATCGGCGCCCGGCAACAGCCCGCCGGTGGCTTCGACCACGGTGACCTGTGCCCCCAGCGCCGAATAGACCGTGCCCAT
>JANQHK010000043.1 GCA_028282685.1 Phycisphaeraceae bacterium | reverse complement strand
AGGTGACCGATGACATGCGGCCACAACAAAAACACCAACAAAAAAAGCGGAGAGGGCCAAACGGCTCTCTCCGCATCAGGTTTCACTATACCCGATAATAATGCGGAATCAAGAAAAATTTTTCAGTGGATCATCACGCCAGCCAGGCCTTCAACATCCATGCCTGCTTCTCGATGGCGTCGGCCGGGCCGTCGAGCAGGTTGGCCGTGGAGCGATCCGCGGCCTCCTCGGCCGCAACGATGCAATCGCGCATCTGCTTGTGCTGGGTTAACATGTCGTCCAGCACGATCTGCACCATCTCGCGGGCATCCGGCTTGGAGGGGTCTTCCTTGATCGTGGCCAGTTTCAGGGCCTCGGCGAGCGTGGGCAGGGGGCGGCCGCCGATCTGGAGAATACGCTCGGCCACATCGTCGAGGATCTCGGCCCATTGGTCATAATACTCCTCGAACTTGGCGTGAAGGTCGAAGAAATCCCTGCCTTCCACCGCCCAGTGATAATTGTGGAGCTTGTGGTAGAAGATGATGGCGTTGGCCAGGAGGCCGTTCAGTTGGTTGGACAAGTCAGCCATGGTATTGCCTTTCGTTCAGTGGTTGCGATTGATCTACCGAAAGTATACGGTGTGGGCCGTGATAGGAAAAATAACATTCATCTATCAAGAAGATAGGTACCAGTAATGGACTTGCAACAACTGAAATACTTTCTGGCCGTCGTCGACGCCGGCAACTTCTCCGCCGCGGCGCGACGCTGCGGCATCACCCAGCCCTCGCTCAGCCAGCAGATGGCCAAGCTCGAACGCGACCTGAAGCATCCGCTGTTCGACCGCCTGCCGCGCGGCGTGGTGCTGACCGAGGCCGGACATCGTCTGAACAAGCATGCCCGGGCGCTGGTCGATGCGGCGCGGGATGCCGAACACAACGTGAGAGAAATGAGCGGACAGATCGCCGGCAAGCTGGCAATCGGCGCCATTCCGACCATCGCGCCCTACCTGCTGCCGAAAGTCCTCAGTCGATTCAACAAGAGGTATCCCCAAGTGGAACTGCTCTGCCTGGAGGACGTGACCGAGAATCTTCTGGATCGTCTGGAAGCCGGCGAAATCGACGTCGCCATCGCTTCGCACCCGATCGACCGCCCGACGCTCCACACGGAACTGCTTTTCGAGGAGCCGTTGCTGTTGTGTCTGCCGGCCAGGCACCGTCTGGCCAAACGCAGCAGTCTGAAATGGCGGGACATCGCCAGCGAACGTTTTATGGTGCTGCACGACATGCACTGCATGGGCGCGCAGGTGCTCAAGTTCTGCCGCGGGCGGGGACGCGGAAAGGATCCGAACATCGTGTTGCGCGGCTCACAGATTTCCACGATCCAGCAACTTATCAGCAAGGGTTTGGGATTGTCGTTCATTGCGGAAATGGCTGCGGAAGTCGATCGCACCAGGCAGCGCGTCTATCTGGATCTGGGTGATGAAACGCCCTACCGGCAGGTGAACCTGGTCTGGCACCTGCACCGCTTCCGCACCAACGCCGCCCGTGCTTTTACCGGGATGCTCAAATCATCCATTCGGTGATAAGCGATCCCTGTGCAATAAAAATCCCCGCATGACGGGGATTCATTGATCGGTGATGAGATTGTATGCGCGAACTCAGGCGGCACGGCGACGGCGGACCAGCATGAGAAGACCCGAGCCGAGTAACGCCAGCGTCGCCGGCTCGGGGACCGGTGTCTCATCAATCGGGCGGCGGATGTAAGCTAATGTCCGGTTAGAATTTGATTATCGATCACGACCCCGGCACCGGTTGGCATTGCCCGCTGCAATCGAAACTGACCGGCACCATGCAGATGAATTGCAGCGGTTCATCGCCGGTGTTGCGAAACTGGTGCGTCAGATTCGCCGGGACCAGCAGAACCGATCCGACCGTGAGCGGATGGGACTGCTCGCCCATCTGCACCTCGCCGAAGCCGCCCTGGACGAGCACCTCGTGCTCGTAATTGTGCTGATGCAGCGGCGTATGGCCGCCGGGCTGCACGGTGAACTGACGCATGGCGAAATTGGGCGCGCCGTCCTCGCGTCCGATCAGCAGGCGCATGGTCACGCCCTCCACCCCGTCCATCCGCACCGTGTCGGCGGCGACCTCGTCGATCCGTTTGAGCGTCATGTGCGTGCCTCCTGCGGTTGACCGATCAGGTGCTCGGCGATTTGCACGGCGTTGAGGGCTGCGCCTTTGCGGATCTGATCGCCCGCGATGAACATTTCGTAACCGTAGCCCGGCTCCTGCCCGGCGTCGGGCCGAATGCGACCGACATGCACCTCATCGCGATCGGAAGCGATCAACGGCTCGGGGAACCGATTAGCCTGGCGATCGTCGAGAATGGCCACGCCCGGTGCATTTTCCAGCGTCCGGCGGAGTTGCTGTTCCGTGGCGGGCCGGCGCAGCGTCAGGTTGATCGATTCGCAATGCGCCCTCAGCACGGGCACCCGGATGCAGGTGGCCGAGATGCGCAGCGTCGGATCGCTGAAGATTTTCCGCGTCTCGTGGATCATCTTCGTCTCTTCGGTGTTGTAGCCGGTCTGCGGATCGATGTCGGAATTGTGGCTGAACAGATTCCACAGGTACTGGCGGCCGAAGATTTCATCGCTCAGCGGTTTGCCTTCGGCCCAGTCGCGCCCCTGCTGCTCCAGTTCCTCCATGGCCTTGGCCCCGGCGCCCGAGGCGGCCTGGTAGGTGCTGACGACCACGCGCTCCACGCCGAACGCCTGGTGCAACGGCCAGATCGGCACGTTCATGAGGATCGTCGAGCAGTTGGGATTGGCGATGATGCCGCGGTGCTCGGCGATGGCGTGGGGATTGACTTCCGGCACAACCAGCGGCGTCTGTTCGTCCATGCGGAACGCCGAACTGTTATCGACGACCACGCACCCCGCTTCCACCGCCGCCGGTGCGAATTGCTTACTGATCGACCCGCCCGCGGAGAACAACGCCAAATCCACATCGGAAAACGACGCGTCGGTCAGTTCCTCAACGAGGCAGGTTTTGCCCATGAATTCGATGGTTTTTCCGGCCGAGCGCGCGCTGGCCAGCAGCTTCAGCCGAGCGAACGGAAACGCCCGCTGCTCGAGGATTCGCAGAAACTCCTGCCCGACCGCTCCGGTCACACCGGCGATCGCCAGATTGGGTTGCCGATTCATCACAGGACCCTTTCTTTTTGATAAGCGGATCGCACCACAAAGGAACGATCCGCACGATGTTGACAGACAGCCGTAGGGTGGATCGGACGATCCGCGATCCGATTACTGTTCTTCATCGTCCTCATCGTAGAGTCGGATGGGAGCGTCGTCGCCCTCCTCCAGGCCCTGGCTCTTGGCCAACTTCTCCAGGGCCGCGATGGGATCGTCCTCGATTTCCGTAGTCGGGCTGGTCGATTCCTCGTCGACCGACTCGGGCATATCGGGCTGGTTGTCGATGACCTGCGGCTTGGAATCGCCTTGGCCCGAACTCATCGGGACGCCGATCGCCGAGGTGGTATCCTCAGGCAGCACGGTGGAAATGGGCTCGACATCCTGCGGACGGCCACCGATGACGGCGGTGAAAATGACCGACCCGATTTCCAGACGATCACCGGCCTTCAGGTCCCCCTGCATTCGCCGTTCGCCGTTGTGATACGTGCCGTTGCTGGAGCCCATATCACGGAAGCTGACGCCCTCGGCGTTCACTTCGATCTTGCAATGCTCGCGCGACACCGCCGACAACGGTATCCTCAGACCGCACGTTGGCTTACGGCCGATGATGGTTTGCGAATGCTTGATGGGGAAATCGCGTCGTTCCCCGTCGGCTTTGAACATGACCAGCGTGACATCCATGGTCGATTCCTTCAAAATAGAAACATGCAGACGCATCAGTCTATCCGGTTCGAGAAAGCGCATCAAGACGCTCTATGTCCCCGGCGCCGCTTGGTTTCGCAAAAGCCGCGACACATCCCCGGCTGTTATCTGCATGTCCCCTTCTGCTTTCATAAATGTCATTATTGCGACTTTTATTCCATTGTGGATCGCGAAGATCGCCAGGCCCGGTTCACCGATCGGCTGATCGCTGAAATTCAGGCCTGGTCGCCCTGTTTCTCCCGAAGCCCGCAGACGCTTTTCGTCGGCGGGGGAACGCCCACATTGCTGGCCCCGGAACTCTGGAAGCGGCTGCTCAAAGCCGTCAAGCGGTTCATGCATGGCGGTCCGCAAAGCGAGTTCACCGTGGAAGCCAACCCCGAAACCGTCACCGACCAACTGCTGGCGATTCTGGCCGACGGCGGAGTCAGCCGCCTGTCCATCGGGGCCCAGTCGTTCAAAGCCCGGCACCTGAAAACGCTGGAGCGCTGGCATGAAATCGATAACGTGGCCCGAGCCATGGAACGCGCACGTCAGGCGGGCATCACGAATCTGAATCTCGACCTGATTTTCGCCATTCCCGGCCAAACCCTGGAAGACTGGCTCAGCGACCTGCGCGCCGCGCTGTCACTGCGGCCGACGCATCTGTCCTGTTACGCGTTGACGTACGAGCCGAACACGCCGCTCCATAAGAAGGCCGAGTCCGGACGCGTGGTGCGTTGCGACGAGCAACTCGAAATGGCGATGTACCAGGCAACGATTGAAACACTCTCCCGCGCGGGTTATGACCACTACGAGATTTCAAATTTCGCCCTGATGAAGACTCAAAACGAAAATCCGAAATCTTTTCGCTGCCAACACAATCTCAACTACTGGCATAACGAGAACTGGTTGGCGTTCGGGCCGTCGGCCGCGGGGCATGTGGACGGGCTGCGCTGGAAGAACGTGGCCCGCCTTGCCGACTATCTCGATTCCACCGGCCCTTCTCCCGCGGAAGAGATCGAACAACTCGACGAAGAACGCTCAATCGGCGAGCAGATCATGTTGCGACTGCGGTTGACCGAGGGGATCGAGCGTGCCTGGATCGAGCCGCGGCTGAACCGGTGGCGCCGGGAGAAAATCGACGCTCAGATCGAGCGCGGCCTGCTGGAATGCACCGATACCCACCTGCGTTTGACCCGCCCGGGAATGCTCTTGGCCGATTCGGTGATCGGGGAGTTGCTGTAAGAACGCCTGACAATCAAGCCGGACCTGATGGATGCCTATGTGCCTTTTGCCTTCGTGCCTTTTTTACGTCGCCAGACCTTCGTACAGCGGCGTGGACAGATACCGCTCACCGAACGAGCAGCCGATGGTCACGATGCGCTTGCCCGCCAGGCCGTGCTCTTCGATGGCCTTGATGGTCGCGGCGACGTTGCCGCCGGTGGAGATGCCGCCGAACAGCCCTTCTTCCCGCGCCAGGCGTTGACCCATCTCGAAGGCCTGCTCGTTGGAGACGGTGATCACGCCGTCCAGCAGCGAGGTGTCGAGGTTGCCCGGGATGAAGCCGGCGCCGATGCCCTGGATTTTATGCGGGCCCGGTTCACCGCCGGAGATGACCGGCGAATCGATCGGCTCGACCGCGTAGGCCTTGAAGTTCTTGTTGTGCTGCCGGATGAAACGGGTGACGCCGGTGATCGTTCCGCCCGTGCCGACGCCGGCGACGATGGCGTCGATGTTCTGTGCGGAATCGGCCCAGACTTCCGGGCCGGTGGTCGCTTCGTGAATCGCCGGGTTGGCCGGGTTGTCGAACTGCTGGGGCATCCACGCGCCCGGTGTCGATTCGGTCAGTTCCTTCGCTTTCTCGATCGCACCTTTCATGCCCATCTCGGCCGGGGTGAGCACCAGCTCCGCACCCAGCGCCCGCAGCAGACCGCGACGTTCCAGCGACATCGATTCCGGCATCGTCAGCAGCAACTTGTAACCGCGCGCCGCACAGACGAACGCCAGCGCGATACCCGTGTTGCCGCTGGTCGGCTCGATGATGGTGGTGTCCGGCTTGACGTGGCCGCCCTTCTCCCCGGCCTCGATCATCGCCAGGCCGATGCGGTCCTTGACGCTGGCCATCGGATTGAAAAACTCGCACTTGACCCAGACGGTGGCCCGATCCGGCGGAATCACCTGACGCAGCTGCACCATCGGCGTATCAAAACAGGTGTCCACGATGTTGCTGTACGACTTGTTGCGTAGGGTCATGATGGCTTTCCCGTGAAATGAACGTTCGCCGTGAATGGATACGTCCTGAACAATGCCCCCCATGCTATGGGGCTCGGTGCGGGCGGGCAAGCCGGAGAGCCGATATGCAGACCCGAACGTTGGTTTTATGATATATGCTCAACCCAAGGAGTCATGCTCCATGCGCGTAACTTCGATTCTACTGCCGGTCGTGTTGATGTTGATGGGCACCTGCGGAACCCGGGCGGACGACAAGCCGCTCAACTTCGTCTTCTTCCTCGTGGACGATCTGGGCTGGGCGGATATCGGGGCGAACAACCCGGACTGTTTTTACGACACCCCGAACGTCGACAAGCTCGCCGCTTCGGGCATGCGCTTCACCAACGGCTACGCGGCCAACCCGGTCTGTTCGCCGACGCGCTACAGCATCATGACGGGCAGGTACCCCAGCCGCGTCGATTCGACCAATTATTTCAGCGGAAAGCGTGCCGAACGGTTCCGCCCGGCGCCCCTGCACGACCGGATGGACCTCGACGAGATCACCCTCGCCGAGGCACTGAAGGAGCACGGCTACGCCACCTTCTACGCCGGCAAGTGGCACCTGGGAAAGACCGAGGATCTCTGGCCGGAGCATCAGGGCTTCGATGTGAACAAGGGCGGCTGGTCGCGCGGCGGACCCTACGGCGGCAAGAAATACTTCTCTCCCTACGGCAACCCGCGCCTGGAAGACGGCCCCGATGGCGAGCACCTGCCCGATCGCCTGGCCGCCGAGGCATGCCAATTCATCGAGCAGAACCGCGACAAACCGTTCCTGGCCTACGTGGCGTTCTATTCCGTGCACACGCCGCTGATCGGTCGGCCCGATCTGGTTGAGAAGTACAAGAAAAAAGCGATGGGTCTCGGTCACGGCGATACCAAAAATCGCAATCAGTTCCGCGAAGAGGAACAGGTTTTCAACACCAAGCGCAAACGCAAATCCCGCGTCGTGCAGTGCCACCCGACCTACGGCGCGATGGTCGAGGCGATGGATCTGGCGGTCGGCAAGGTGCTTTCCAAACTCGAAGTCCTGGGACTGGAGAAGAACACCGCCGTCATCTTCATGTCGGACAACGGCGGCCTGGCGACCAGCGAAGGGGCGCCGACCAGCAACCTGCCGTTGCGCGCCGGCAAAGGATGGATTTACGAAGGCGGCATCCGCGAGCCCTACCTGATCCGTTGGCCCGGTGTGACTAAAGCCGGCTCGACCTGCGATGTGCCCGTCATCTCCACCGACTTCTTTCCCACCATGCTCGACATGGCCGGCCTGCCCCTCCTGCCCGACAAGCACAAGGACGGCGTTTCACTCACCCCCCTGCTCCGCGGCGGTGAACAACTCGACCGCGAGGCGCTCTATTGGCATTACCCCCACTACGGCAACCAGGGCGGCCCCCCCGCCGGGGCCATACGAATCGGCGACTGGAAACTGATCGAGCGGTACGAAGACGGCCGCGTCCATCTCTACAACCTCAAAGACGACATCGGCGAGCAGAACGACCTGGCCGGGAAACATCCCGATCGCGTGCGGACCATGCGCGGCAAACTGCACGCCTGGTACAAGCGGGTCGACGCCAAGTTCCTTCGGCCCAAGGAAGACGGCGGCCCGATGCCGTGGCGACCGGGGGACAGATAATCCGTTAACCGTTGATCCGGATTAGCGTCTGTTGCCAAAATGATGGAATTACTTACGCTAGAGCGTCTTGCATGGTTTGTGTCCGGTCCGAACGAGCCGCGACGGTGA
>JANQHK010000042.1 GCA_028282685.1 Phycisphaeraceae bacterium | reverse complement strand
GGCCAGTTCCTTCAGCGTGCTGCGGGGGACCGTCCGCTCGTCCCCGTACACCGCCAGCGACATCACCTGCGTGCGGCTGGTGAAGATGGAAACTTCCGGTTCCTCGGCCTGCTCGGGGAACGTGGTGATGCGATCGACGGCGCTTTTCACATCGTCCAGCGCCTTCATGTTGTCCACGTAGTCGTCGAGTTCGATCATTACCGTGCCGTTGCCTTCCATGGCGTACGACTTGATCTGCTTGACGCCGTCCACTTCCTGCACGGCGCGCTCGATGGGTTTGCAGATTTGCGTTTCGGCGTTTTCCGGCAAGCCCCCGGGATACGGCACGGAAACCGTGACCCAGTTGATATCCAACTCGGGGAAGATTTCGATTTTGATGCGCGCCAGCATCAACAGACCGGCGATGATCAGAAAGAGCATCAGCAGATTGGCGGCGACGTGGTTGGAGGCGAACCAGGCCAGCAAACCCTTGCGGCTGACCTTTTCCTGAAGGTCCAGCTCTTCCAGGCGTTTACTCATCATGGTTCACCTCCCCGGCCAGACGCGGGCTTTGCCCCGGCTCCGAAGCGCCGGCTTCGTCCTGTATCGTGCGCACCTTCATTCCGTCGGTCCATGCCTCCAGGTGGTCGGTGATGATGATGGCGCGGTCGTCCAGGCCGTTGCCGATCCAGGCCAGTTCGTTTTCCAGGCGCACCACGTCGACCTCGGTGACTTTCAAGCGACCGTCAACAATCTGCCAGACATGATTTCCGTCGCGCAGCGCATAGCGCGGGATGGCGGCGGCGCGATCGAGCAGACGCCCCTCAATCGCCACGTTGACGAACATGCCCGGCGATAACGGCGGGCGACCGTCGATGCGCTCGAACGGACGGTCCACTTCCACGATCACATGCACCAGGCGCGAGCGCGGATCGATCTGCCCGGCGGTGCGCACCACCTGGCCGCGCCACCGGCAGGTCCGGCCGGCGAAAACGGCGGAGACGGTGGCCGATGCGCCGCTGCCGGGGGACTCCCCGGCCAGGGGCACGCTGAACCAGGCCAGGCGGTCGTTTTCCAGTGGGATCACGATTTTCACTCGGTCGGTACGGTACGCCGCGGCGATGGGCTGACCGGCGACGAGGTATTGGCCTTCGTCCACGCTTTCTTCCATTACGCGTCCGTCGAACGGCAGCGCGATGCGCGTCCGCGCCAGATCCAGTTCCGCCTTGCCCAGTGCGGTCTCCGCGGCGTCGACTTGCGCTTCGGTTCCGGCGAGTTCGCCCTTGGCCGATTCCACAGCCGCGCGCTTCTCGGCCAGTTGGGGCCGGCGCGCCACCAGCGGCGGTATGGCGCGGTCGCCGTGCTGTTCACGCCAATCGATCAGGGCCGCCTCGGCTTCCGCCTGCTCCACCTGCAACGCCGTCTGCGCCGATTGCACCGATGCCTTGGCGCGCGTCACGTTCACCTCGGCATGGTGGAGGTCGGCCACGGCGCGGCGCACGGCCAACTCGTAATCGTCTCGTTCGATTTCGATCAGCGTTTCGTCGGCCTTGAAGAAACCGCCGTCCACCAGCGACGGATGCACTTTCACGATGCGCCCGGAAACCTGCGGCACGACGGCAACCGTATCCATCGCTTCGACTTCGCCGTAGCCCTGCACGATGACACGGTGCGATTGAAACCGTACCGGTTCGGTGTTGACCAGCGGGCCCTTGATCTCAACGGTCACCTTTTCCGGCGGCTTTTTCATGCTCATGAGCAGCACGGCTACGCTGCCAAACACGGCTAAAATCAAAACGCACAGCAGCGTTTGCCACAGGATGCGATTCTTATACCAGCGGGACTTCGCGGACATCGATAATTACTCCTCGTCGTGATCGACCGACGCGGTGTCGGTCGGTTGGGTCTCGCGGATGGTGTGCCAGTCGCCGCCCAGCGCCAGGTACAGGTTGATGCGCGCTTCCCAGAGCACGCCCTGCGTGCGAATCAGTTCGATTTCGGCGGCACTTCGGCGGCGCTGCGTTTCCAGCAGGGTGATCAGGTCGGTCACGCCGCGCTGGTATCGTTCCAGGGCCAGGCGCTCGGCGGAGCGCGCCTCGGCGAGGCGCGTTTGCAGATCGGTATAGGCCCGCCGGGCGGTCTGCTCGCGGACCAGGGCGTCCTCCACCTCGCGCATCGCGTTCAGGACCAGCCCCGTGTAGTTGGCGGCGGCTTCTTCGGCGCGGGCTTCGGCGATGTCGATGTTGGCCCGCAGCGCGCCCCCGGCCCAGATTTTCCACGCCAGTTGTGCCGCCAGGTTGAACACTTCCGTTTTCGGATCGATCAGCATGTCGATGTCGTTCGAGCGCCAGCCCCCCGCAGCGCTGAGCGTCAGGTCGGGGTAGAGCTCGGCTTCGGCGACGCCGATGCGGTAAGTCTCCGCGGCCTGGCGCAGCTCACTGGCGCGCAGGTCCGGGCGACGATCCAGCAGCGCCAGCGGCAGGCCCAA
>JANQHK010000027.1 GCA_028282685.1 Phycisphaeraceae bacterium | reverse complement strand
ATCGCACGCGATTTCATTCTGCACGATCGTCCCGATTGCACGATCGTGGTCACCGACGCCACCGCCCTGGAGCGGAATCTGAACCTGGTGTTGCAGGTCATGGAGATTTCGCCGCGCGTGGTGGTTGCTGTGAACCTGATCGACGAAGCGCAACGCAAAGGATTGAGCGTCGATGCGGTGCAGCTGTCGGCGGAACTGGGCGTGCCCGTCGTGCTGACCGCGGCGCTTGGCGGCAAAGGACTGGATCGACTGGTGCAGACCGTCGCCGACGTCTGCGACGGGCGGATCGAACCGCAACCACACCTGCCGCAGCCGCCGGATGAACTGGCCCCGGCCGTGGGGGAACTGTTGCCCCTGCTCGACCGGACACTCGGCGCTCACCCGGCCCGGCGCTGGATCGCCTACCGCCTGCTCGAAGGGGATGAGCAGGTGGTTGAACATTTCGATTCCCGGGATGCGCAAGGGGGTGAGGACTCACCCTCACCCCCTCCCTCTCCCTTGAAGGGAGAGGGGGTAGAGGCAACCACCGAAGCGTTGCTGCGACGCGCAGAGGCGTTGCGCCAATCCCTGCCGCGCCCCGCCGCCGATGCGATTGTCGAATCGCTTTACAAACGGGCTGAGCAGATCACCGCGGCCGTGGTGACCGATCAGCGCCAGGGACTGCCCGACTGGCAGCAGAAGCTCGACCGCGTGTTGACGCATCCGATCCTCGGCATGCCGCTGATGCTCGTGCTGTTGGCGGGGGTGCTTTGGCTGACGATCTTCTTCATGGATTATCCATCGGGTTTTCTGATGGGCCTGCTCGTGGAAGACGGCGGGTTGACCGGCTGGTTTGACGAGTTCTTCGGCGTGCAAGCTCCGGGATGGTTGAGCGTTTCGCTGTTTGAACACCTGCATGCGCTGGCCGCATGGCTGGGGGTGGGCGATACGTACGTCGCCGGGTTCCTGATCGACGGCGTGTACATGACGCTGGCGTGGGTGGTGGCGGTGATGCTGCCGCCGATGGCGATCTTTTTTCCGATGTTCACGCTGCTGGAAGATTTGGGGTATCTGCCGCGCGTGGCGTTCAACCTGGACTGGCTGTTCCGTCGATCGGGCGCGCACGGCAAGCAATCATTGACGATGGCGATGGGATTCGGATGCAACGCCGCGGGGGTGATCGCCTGCCGCGTGATCGATTCGCCGCGTGAACGGCTCATCGCGATCATCACCAACAACTTCACCATCTGCAACGGCCGCTTCCCCACGATCATCGCCATCGGCGGAACCGTTCTGGCGGGCATACACCACGCGGAACTGGTTTCACTGTGGGCGACGGGCGTGACGCTGGCCGTGCTGACGGTGGGGCTGGTCATCACGCTGGGCGTCTCGGCGGTGCTCTCGCGCACGGTGCTGAGGGGCCAACCCTCGGCGTTCACGCTGGAACTGCCGCCGTACCGCCGACCGGCGATCGGGCAGGTGCTGTATCGCTCGTTGATTGAGCGGACGCTGTTCGTGCTGGGCCGGGCATGCGTGGTGGCGCTGCCGGCCGGGGCGGCGATCTGGCTGGTCTCCAACGTGCATCTCGGCGGGGCGACCGTGGCCGACCACATCATCGGCGTGCTGCAACCGCTCGGCTGGGCGATGGGGCTGGACGGCGCGATCCTGCTGGCCTACGTCATCGCGATCCCCGCCAACGAGATCGTCCTGCCAACAATCCTCATGCTCTACCTCCGCCACCACACGATGATCGAGCATGAAGGCGACAAGCTGCTGAGCATTCTCACCGCACAGGGCTGGGGGACGATGACCGCCGTCTGCCTGCTGCTGTTCGTCCTGCTGCACAATCCCTGCGGCACCACGATCTACACGATCAAAAAAGAAACCGGCTCGTGGAAGTGGACCGCACTGGCCTCACTGCTGCCGGTGGCGATGGGGATCGTGTTGTGCATTGCGGTGGCGACGATCTGGCGCGCCTTTGATTGAATGAATTGCGATGTCGCGAAGGACGCGAAGATTTTTTTGACAGGATTGACAAGATTGTATGGATAGGAATTAACACCGCCGCGTGTGACGCGGCGCGTCATTCCCGCGCAGGCGGGAATCCAGTCAATGAGTATATAATTAGAACGTGAAGTGTAAGCGGTTAAAGATACTGGCGCTGCTGTTGGCCATCGCTGTTGTTTGGGTGTGCCTGGGACTTTTCACACGATTCCACCCGCCAGTGTAACTGTATCGGCAATGAGCGAATGTGCCGGCAGAGCGCAATTGCTTTATGAATCAAACGGTCAAATACGGTCTTCGCTTTCCGCTCTACCCAAGAGAGACGGTTGCGCCAGGATCGTCAAAGCCAAGCGGCCTATTCAATCACCGTTTGATTAAACGCGATGCATCACGGCGCTAAATAGTCATCCCAGGCTTGCATCAATCTGATTAATTGATAACCGATCAACGGATCAACTATTCCGAGGCAAATCCCTTGTTCAGCAGGGGAACGGGCGTGCCGGTGGCGACCCATTGCCAGTGGTACTCGCCGGGATCGGTGATGACCTCGCGCCCGGTGGAGCGCTGCGATGCGATTCGATCGCGCTTGCGTTCGAGTTCCTCGACCATCCTGCGATACGTTCCCGGCCTGTTTGCCCTGGATTGTTCGGACCGAACGCCGCCGCTGCGATTGTAGACGATCTTGGATTTGGGCTGACGGTCCCAGACCTTGCGCGGCTGCCAGCGGTGAAAACGATCGATGCGGTGCACGGCGAAATGCTGGGCCAACTCGGCTGGTGTGACCGGGCGCACCCGTTTTTTCGGCGCGGGCGTGTAACGCGGGCCGACGGCCGGTTTACCGTTGGCGGTGTACTGAAAGTCCCCATCACGCACGACGGGAGCGATCAGCGTATCGCCCTTTTGGTACGTCCAGTCGCCAGGCAGGCGAACGATCAATACCAAACCCTGTGACGTAGTGAGCAGGATGCTGTCGTCGCCCACAGCCATGACCGAACCGGTGAGCAGATGCGCATCGGACCTGCCGGCCATCGTTTCGTGCAGTTGACGGGCGCGCTTGCCCTCGACGGGGCGGTAGAAAAGCGGCGCATCTTTCAGTTGGTACGGCTCGCGTTTGTCAACGGAGGCGCTGGCGAAACGCTGGGCGCGCAGCCACAACTCGATCGACCAGATTTCATCGCCGATGCGCAGGTAGTTGGACGCTTCACGCTCGAAAAGCTTCTGAACGCCGAGTGGCAAGGCGTTGAAGTCGAACGGCCCGGTGGGAGCGGGGCCGGGGACAACCTTGTCGTCCATTTCATCCGAAGCGGGCTCTGCGGGTGCCGGCTTCTGTTCGGATTTCTGCAGCAGCTTCTGCGCTTGCTCGGGGGACATCTGGGCATGCGCCGCTGCACCACAGAACAAGAGAAGCGCGATGTATCGCAGGAGACGGGGCATACGAACATTATACCGCCGGATACCCGGAGCTCCGACCTTCGACTCGCTGCGCTCGCTCAGGACAACGCACCCGGTTTACATGACCGAACGAGACGGGCCGGATGTATGGATTTACACTTCGTCTTTGGGTTCAGCTTCACTGACGCCGTTGATCATGAACCCGCCGTCGATGTTGATGCATTCGCCGTTGACGAATCGGCCGGCGGCGGCGGCGAGGTAGACCGCGGCGGCGGCGATTTCCTCCGGCGTGCCGAAGCGTTGCATGGGGGTGTTTTCGAGGATGCGTCGGCCGCGATCGCCGGACTTGAGAATCTCGCGGTTCTGGTCGGCGGGTACGAAACCGGGCGCGATGGCGTTGGTGCGGATGCCATAGAGCCGGGGCCATTCCACGGCCAGTTGGCGGGTCAGCCCAAGCAGCGCGCTTTTCGAGGCGGCGTAGGTGGTGACCTCGCTGAGGCCGAAGAAACTGGTGACCGAGCAGACGTTGATGATGGACCCGCCGCCGGATTCGATTCCGCCGCGCTCAATGACATGGCGGGCGAAGGCCTGGCAGGCGTAGAAGGGCCCGAAGTAATTGATATCGAAGACGCGTTGATGCTCTTCAGCGGTGATGTCGAGCGTGGGTTTTTTCAGATTGACGCCGGCGCAGTTGACCAGCACGTCGAGGCGGCCGAACTCGTGGACCGCGCGGGCCTGGGCAGCGGCGTAGGAATCGGGCTCGGCGACGTCGAGTTGCTGGGCCACAACCACGCCTTCGGGGCGATCGGCGGCGAGGGCCTCGGCGGCCTGATCGACTTTTTCCTTCGATCGCGAACCGACCACCACCTTCGCCCCCGCATCGAGCAGGGCCTGGGCGATCGCCAGACCGATTCCGCTGGTTCCTCCGGTCACCAGGATCGACCGGCCCGTCAGATCGAAGCTCAGGGAAGGCATGCGTCTTTTCCTTTCAGGCGTGGTGGGGGGCACCAGTGAACCACCTGCGAGCGGAAAATGCAAGGTCGGTTGCATGTCGGTCTCGGTAATCACCGATACAAACAAGGCCCTGCGAGGTTTGCCAGGAGTCGATTCATGACCGGAACACGCTGGATGCTCGCCTGTCTTCTCGCCCTGTCCCCTACGCTGGGCGGATGCCATACAATGGACGGTGTCGCCAACGATCTGCTGCTGCTGGCCGACATGGCCGGTCAGGGCGTTGACACCGTGACCGACGGCGCCGAAACCACCGGCCAGGGAATCCGAACCCTCCAACGGTTGTTCGACGAGGAGCCGCAGGCCCCAGCAAACCCTTACCGCTGACGGAACCTATCCGATGGATGCGGCCTTGTTCGTGACCTGCCTGACCGACCAGTTCTATCCTCGTGTCGGGCGTGCGGCGGTGGCGGTGCTGGAATATCTGGGATGCAACGTCTCGTTTCCGGCGGATCAGACCTGCTGCGGCCAACCCTTCTACAACAACGGCTACTTCAACGAAGCGCGCCGGTTGGCGCAACGCATGATCGGCGTGTTCGACCGGGCCGAAGTGGTGGTCACGCCGTCCGGCTCCTGCTGCGCGATGGTGCACGAGCAGTTCCCGCGCTTGCTGGGCGACGATCCGCAATGGGCTGAACGCGGCGCGGCGATGGTGAACAAGACGCACGAGTTCGTCGCGTTCCTGGTGCATACGCTGAAGGCCGACCTGCGCGAGCTGGGCTGCCGGTGGGACGGGCATGCGACGTATCATTACTCTTGCCACGGCCGCGGGATCGGATTAACCGATGAAGCCGTGCGACTGATGAGCCAGATCGAGGGTTTGCGGTATACGCCGCTGGAGAAGATGGATCAATGCTGCGGATTCGGCGGGACGTTTGCGATCAAGTTCGCCGAGGTGAGCGGCGCGATGGCAACCGACAAGGCCGACTGCATCACCGCCAGTCGGGCCGAGGTGTGCGTCTGCAACGATGCGGGTTGCGCGATGAACATCGCCGGGCAACTGCACCGCAACGGGGCGCCGGTGCGCGTGATGCACCTGGCGGAGATCATTGCCGAGGGATTGGGCCTGCTGGGAGAAGACGATGGCTGAAGCGGACACCCATCCCAGCAGCGCGCCGCTGACCCACGAGGGACATGCGATCCTTTTTCCCCCGTTGCCCTATGACATGCACGAGCGCGCGGACGCTGCGGTGAAAGATACGGCGCTGCTCTCGGCAATTGAATCGGCCACAATGGGCAAGTATGAAGGCCGCAAACAGATGTGCGCCCGGGCGTTCGGCGACGATTACCCGGCGATGCGGAAACTGGCCGGCGACATCAAGCAGCACACGCTGGATCACCTGGATTTTTACTTAGAACAGTTCATCGAACGGGCCGAAGCGACCGGCGCGCAGGTGCACTTCGCAGCCGACGGCGCGCAGGCCAACGCGATCTGCCTGGAAATCGCCAAGCGGGAAAACTGCCGGTCCTGCGTGAAGAGCAAGTCGATGGTGACGGAGGAAACGGGGCTGGTCACGGCGCTGGAGGGGGCGGGGATCGAGACCGTAGAGAGCGACCTGGGCGAGTTCATCATTCAGATCGACCACGATGCGCCCAGCCACATTGTCACGCCGATGATCCACAAAACGCGCCGGGAGGTGGCGGCGGCGTACCGGCGCGAGTTGGGCGTGGACTGCACGGAAGATCCGGAAGAACTGACAAAAATCGCCCGTAAGCATCTGCGTGATATCTACAGGAAAGCGGACCTGGGCGTCAGCGGGGCCAACTTTCTCGTCGCCGAGGACGGCGCGCTGGTGCTGTGCACCAACGAAGGCAATGCGACGTTCAGCGTGACCGCACCGCGCGTTCACGTGGCTTTCGTGGGCATTGAAAAACTGGTGCCGACACGCCGCCACCTGGCCGTGATGCTCAAACTGCTGGCGCGCTCCTCCACCGCCCAGCCGATCACGGTCTACACCGACATACTCACCGGCCCCAAGCGCGTCGGTGATGCGCACGGCCCGGAGCAGATGCACATCGTCCTGGTCGACAACGGCCGCAGCGCGATTCTCGCCGACCCCGCGCTCCGACCATCGTTGAGATGCATCCGTTGCGGGGCGTGTCTGAACGCCTGCCCGGTGTATCGCAAGGTGGGCGGCCACAGTTACGGCGCGGTCTACAGCGGGCCGATCGGCGCGGTGATCACGCCGCTGCTGCGTGACCCGGCCGGTTACAAGGATCTGCCCAACGCATCAAGCTTGTGCGGAGCGTGTTACCAGGCCTGCCCGGTGCATATCGACCTGCCGACGTTGCTGATCGAGCTGCGCAAGCGACTGGTCGAACAGGGCAAGCCCAAGCGGATCGAGCGGCTGATGTACCGGGCCTATGCGGCGTCGTTGAAAAGTCCCTGGCGGTACAAACTGAGCCAATGGCTGGGACGGAAGTGGCTGCGGATGACGGCCGACCGCGATGGATTCGTCCACCGCACGCTGCCGCCGGGCCGGGCCTGGACCGACCACCGCGATCTTCCCGCACCGGCCAAGCAGAGCTTTCATCAGTGGTGGAGGAAAGAAAAAGGCACGAAGGCACAAAGGCACGAAGGAAAGTCAGAAATCAGAAATCAGAAATAAAACACCTCAGTGGTTCCTCAGCGGCCCTCAGTGGTGAGAATCATGAGTTCAAATAAAGCACAATTTCTGGATTCAATTCGCCAAGCGCTGGGTCGGACACAGCCGACGAGCACTGCGCCCGTTCCGACGCCTGTCGATGAATCGATCGCGCGTCTGGCGCGCCCCGAGGACGACCTGCCGGCGTTGTTCGCCGAGCGCGCCGCCAAACTGGGCATGGAGGTGAAGCACACCACGCACGATCGGCTTGCCAAGGCACTGGTGGATGAACTGGAACAATCGGGCGTGCGATCGGTCGTCAGCGCGCTGGACAACCCGGCCATGGCCGGGGCGCTGTGCAACGCCGGGATCGAGGCGTTGGATTGGCGGGTGGATCGTTCGATGGCCGCCTGCTACGCCGCCGATGCGGGTCTGACCGGCGCGGCGGCCGCCCTGGCTGAAACCGGCTCGCTGGTGCTCCAATCGACGCCGGCCGTGGGTCGAGGCCTGCCGTTAGCGCCGCCGCTGCACGTGGTCGTGGTCGAAGCCGGGCAAATACTGGCGGACATGCTCGATCTGTGGAGTCAGCCGGTTCAGCCGCCCCCGGCATGGCAGGGATTGATCAGCGGGCCCAGCAAAACCTCGGATATCGAGGGCGTGCTGATCCAGGGTGTCCACGGGCCCGAGCGCGTGGTGATCCTGCTCGTTGACGATGCGTAAGGCACGGCCCTGCCCGTCGATGCCTTGCGATGCTAAGATGTGCGCATTCGCCACAGGGATGGACGTATTATGGCCTCGGTATGTTTCTACTTTCAGATGCACCAGCCGCTGCGGCTCCGCCGGTACAGCGTCTTCGATACCGACACCGGTTATTTCGACGACTACCGTAACGCCCAGGTGCTCGACAAGGTCGTCACCCGAAGCTACCAGCCCACGCTGACGCTGCTGGACAAGCTGGTGAAGAAACTGGACGGACGATTCCGTTTCAGTTTGTCGATCACCGGGGTGCTGGCCGATCAACTGCTCAGCGCCGCGCCGCAGATCATCGAGCGGATCCGTGAGCTGGTGGACACCGGCTGCGTGGAGTTGCTGAACGAAACCTACTTTCACTCGCTGGCGTTCCTCTACAGCCGCGCCGAGTTCCGCGAGCAGATCGAACTGCACGCCGAGCAGATGGAGCAGCTATTCGGCCAGCGGCCGCAGGTCTTCCGCAACACCGAGTTGATCTACAACAACGATCTGGCGTACTACATCGAATCGCTGGATTGTTTTCGCGGCATCCTCGCCGAGGGCGCAGACCGCGTGCTGGGCTCGCGCGATCCCTGTTGCATCTACACCCCGCCGCACACCGAACGGCTGAAGCTGCTGCTGAAGCACTACCGCTTGTCGGACGACATCGCCTTCCGCTTCTCGAATCGCAACTGGTCGGAGTGGCCGCTGACGGCGGAGAAGTATGCCGGGTGGTTGTCGCAACTCAACGGCGAATCGCAGGTCTGCAATCTTTTTCTCGATCTGGAAACGTTCGGTGAACACCAGTGGGCCGAGACGGGCATCTTTGATTTTCTTGAGTCGTTGCCGGGCCGGGTGTTGCAGATCAGCGGCGGGGAGATGCTCACCTGCTCGCAGGCGCTGGAACGCTACGATCCGGTCGATGAGTTCGACGCCCCGCACATGATCAGTTGGGCCGATTCCGAGCGCGACCTGTCGGCCTGGCTGGGCAACGCGATGCAGTCGAACGCCATGCACGAACTCTACAAGCTGGAAGCGCCGATCCGGGAGACGGGCGACGAGGAACTGCTGGCCGACTGGCGAAAGCTGACCACCAGCGACCACGTCTACTACATGTGCACCAAATACTTCGCCGACGGCGACGTCCACAAGTATTTCAACCCCTACGAATCGCCCTACGACAGCTACATCAATTTCATGAACGTGCTGGACAACCTGCGCAGTCGCGTGGCCGGAGCGGGCTGAAAAAACGGGCGTCTTGGCGTATGATGTCCCGGCGATGAGCACGTTATCCATCCCACGCAGACGCTTGGCGATTAACTGGCGCAATCCCGCCCCCTGGATCGGCGGGGCGGTGCTCGTGGCGATGACGCTCGCCTGTCTGGTCACGCTGCCCTGGACGCTGGAGCACTACACCGCCAACCATCTCGACGCCAAGCTGCTGCCGCCGGGCCCGGGCGGATGGCTGGGCACCGATGCGCTGGGGCGCTCGATGCTGGTCCGCTGCCTGCTGGGCGGGGCGATCTCGTTGGGCGTGGGGATCGTCGCGGCGCTGATCAGCGTCGTCATCGGCACGGCGTGGGGCCTGATCGCCGGATACGCCGGCGGACGCGTCGATCAATTCATGATGCGCACCGTCGATGTGCTCTATTCCCTGCCGTACATCCTGCTGGTGGTGCTGCTGAGCGTGGCGTTGCAGCCAATTCTCGAACGCGTGATCAACGAGATGGCGGCGAACATCATCACGCTTCAACTGGCCATCGCTTCGGTCAGTTGGCTGACGCTGGCGCGCGTGGTGCGCGGGCAGGTGCTCAGCATCAAGGCGATGCCCTTCATCGAGGCCGCCGAAGCGCTGGGCACGCCCACCGGGCGCATCCTCATCCGCCACGTGCTGCCGAACCTGATCGGGCCGATCATCGTGTACACCACGCTGACCGTTCCGCAGGCGATCCTGCAGGAATCGTTCCTCAGCTTTCTGGGCATCGGCGTGCAACTGCCCATGCCGAGCTGGGGCTCGCTGGCCTCGCAGGGGCTGGCTGAATTGAATCCGATCAACAGCCGCTGGTGGCTGCTGCTGTGGCCCTGCGTGTTGCTGGCGATCACGCTGTTGTCATTGAACTTTGTCGGTGAAGCATTGCGCGACCGGTTCGATCCGCGCAGCGATGCGAATCGAAAGCGCGGCTAGAATCCGCACCAAACGCCGAGGGTATTCCATGGACTCCAAGTTCGGTTTCAAGGACATGATGATATTCGTCTTTCTGGCGGCGGTGATCGTTTCGGTCTGGCTGGCCATCAAGCAATACGATCGGCAGTACGTCATCATCAAGGGCATGGAAGGCCAGTTGCAGCAACTGATCAGCGAGCAGAAGGACACGTCCGACCGCGTGGAACGTCTGGAGCGGAGAATCAACCAGGGCATCAACGTTTCGGACACCGCGACGACCGCCTCCCAAACCCAGCAGACGGAAGACCCCCCATTCATCACCCGCCGTCTGCAAGCCGCACACGACCACGACGACTTCACCTACGGCGACTGGCGGGTCGACACGTTTCCCGCCAAGGTGGCCGTTCTGTCGCCGCTGACCTACAAGGATTACTATGCGAATATCGTCCATCCCTACCTGTTCGACACCTTGGTATGGCTGCATGACGATGATTTGACTTTCGTACCGCAAGTGGCCGAGCGCTGGGAGATCGAAGACAACTGCGAGGCCTACCGGGCATTCGAAAAGAAAGCCCTGGCGAAGTTGAACGCACAGGCCGAGCGCGACCCCGCAGTCTACAAGGAACAACTGGACACGCTTCTGGAAACGGCGGAACAGAAATCCGGTCAACCCGAACCCGGCACGACGGACTACCAACGGCTGGTCAACAAAGCCCGGCAGGCCTGGGCGGACAAGCAACTCAAGGCCGATCCCGACCGACCGATCGCCCTGAAGATCACGTTCTTCCTGCGCAAGGATGTGAACTTTTCCGACGGACATCCGCTGACCAGCGAAGACCTCGTGTTCACGCTCGACTTGATGAACAATCCGAAGGTCGATTGCCCGCACCTGCGCAACTTCTACGACATCATTGAAAAAGCTCAGGCCAACGGACCTTACGAAGTGACCTTTCATATCAGCAAGCCCCACTATATGGCCATGGAAATGTGCGGCAACCGACCGATCCTGCCGAAGCATTTTTATTCGAAATACACGCCGCAGCAGATCAATGAGAACCCCGGTCTGATTTTGGGATCGGGCCCTTACCGCATGAAGACGGTGGACGGCTGGCGGCCGGGGCAGCCGATCGAACTGGTCCGCAACGAGCGCTACTGGGGTCCCAAGCCGGCCTTGGAAAAAATGATCTGGCACCAGATCGACAACGAGGTGGCGCGGCAGACCAAGTTTGAAAACGGCGATCTGGATTACTTCCTCGCCCTGCCCGAACAATACGTCAACCTGAAGAAGAACTCACGCGTGATGGCGCGCGCCGTCGCCCGGGAATACCCACGCATCCCCAGCGGGTACCGGTACATCGGCTGGAATCTGGATCGCGAAGGGCCGACGAAGTTCACCGACAAGCGCGTCCGCCAGGCGATGACCTTCCTCACACCGCGCCGAAAACTGTGCGAAGAGGTGTTCCTGAATTACGCCACGCCGCGCGCCGGTCCCTGGACGGCCGATTCGCCGCAATCCGATCCCGACCTCACACCCCGACTGCACGATCTGAAAAAGGGGCTGGCGCTGCTGAAACAAGTGGGCTGGGCCGACACCGACGGCGACGGCGTACTCGACAAAGACGGCAAGCCGTTCCGCTTCACATTGACCTATCCCTCCGGATCGGCCACCACCAGGCGCGTCACGCTCTACCTCAAGGACGCCTACGCCCGCGCGGGGATCATCATGGATCTGGAAGCCATCGAATGGTCGGTCTTTCACGAACGGACGGAGAACCGCACGTTCGATGCCGTCATGCTCGGTTGGGGCGGCGGTGCGGTAGAATCCGATATCCGACAGATGTTTCACTCCTCGCAAATCGGCGGTGGAGCCGACAACTACGGTTCGTATTCCAATCCCAAGCTGGATGCGCTGATCGACCAAGCGCGGACCACCATCGACCGCGACAAACGCATGGCGTTGTGGAACGCCTGCCATCGCATTCTCTACGAAGACCAGCCCTATACGTTTCTGAACGAACCGTTGCGGTTGGAGTTTATCGACCGCCGATTCAAGAACGTTTCGCACCACAAGACCGGGGTGAATGACCATTGGGAGTGGTACGTTCCCGCCCCGCAGCAGAAGTACAAATAGCCCGATAGACGCATTGACAGCATCCCCCAGCACACCGCCAAAAGCCCATGCTCAGTTACATCACACGCCGCATTCTGCTGATGTTTCCCACGCTGCTGGGGATCACGGCGGTGGTTTTCTTCGTGATGGCGTTCTCGCCCGGCGGCATCGGCGGCTCGCTGATCAACGAGATGGGGCAGATGGAGCCCGAGCAGGCCAAGGCGATGCGGGATTATTACAACCAGCGCTACGGTCTGGACAAACCGGCTTACGTGCAATACGCACGGTGGCTGAACCGGATTTCGCCGATCGGCTTTGAAGTTGAGCTGAATGACGAAGGCCGTACGGAGCTGGGCGAGTTCGGCTTCAAGGCGCCGGACCTGGGCAACAGTTTCTCCACCAGCCGCACCATCGTCGATCTCTACAGCCACGCCCTGCCGATCACGTTACTGTTGAACGTGATCACGATACCGTTGATGTACCTGATCGGGATCACCTCGGGGGTGTATGCCGCGCGGCACCGCGGGCAGTGGTTCGACGTGATTTCCTCGGTGCTGTACCTGGCGTTCTGGTCGGTCCCACGCGTCTGGGCGGGCGTGATGGCCATCGGTTTCCTGGCGAACAAAAACTATCTGAAACTCTTTCCGACCGATGGTCTTGGTTCCACCCGGACCGACGAAATGACGTTTTTGCCGACCGATGCGTTCATGCCCTACCTGTGGATGTGGGCGGCGCTGATCGTCGGCATCCTGGTGCTCGCCGCGACATTCATGCACTTCGTCGGCTGGAGGCGCAGCGGGGAGCAATCCTCCCTCTGGTCCACACCGTGGATTGTCACCACCGCCGTCGGCCTGTTGCTGGCGGGGTACGGGATA
>JANQHK010000141.1 GCA_028282685.1 Phycisphaeraceae bacterium | reverse complement strand
TTGTAGCTTTCTTGTCTTCCATGCTGCAATTATCCACGGTCACGATTCAACCAACAAGCATCCTCTTGACCTGTTAACCATCAGGGTTGCTTTCGGAACGGTATTGAACCGGCTGCAGATGTAGTGAGTTCCCGGATTCGCGTTTCGCTTCGTCATGGCAAGCAAGAGCCCGACGACGGGCGGCTGAGGTAAGGGAGTGGTGAAAAAAATTCTGATTTATGATTGCTGATTTGGCAACACCTTTACAACCCTTGGTGTTCTCGGCGTCCTGGCGGTGGAACTGGATTCCCTCCCCGGTTCGACTGCGCTTACTACGAGGCGCGGCAATGACGGCGCCTCAAGTCTCAGGGCTCGCGCCTCTTCACCCATCCCGCCTTGACCAGCCACACGGTGACGGCGGCGAGCAGTATCACGCCCGGCCAGGCCGGTTGTGAGGACAGGCCGAGGTTCAGCGGGTTGTTGCCTTTGTTGAGCACGATGGGGATGGCCAGGAAGATGCCCATCAGCGCTTCGCCGCTGATCAGTCCCGCGGCCAGGAGCAGTCCCCGCCGCGCCGCGGACTGACGCGCTTCGGTCAGCGACGATTGCAGTTCGCCCTCGGCTTCGTCGGCCTCTTCGTGTTTCATGCCGAAGCGATGCGTCACCCACGCCGCGAGCCCGCCAACCATCATCGCCGCACCCAACTCCAGCGGCAGGTAGAGTCCCACCGCCACGGCGAGAACGGGTGTGCGGAATTTCGTGCCGCGCTTCTCCAGCCACAAGTCCAGCAGGATGACCAGGACGGCGATGCCCATGCCGATGCCGACCATCTTCCACGGCAATCCGCCGATGAACACACCCTGCGCCACGGAGGCCATGAGCGTGGCCTGCGGCGCGGTCAGCGCTTGCTGACCTTCGACGGTGATCGGCCCCATCCCGTATGCCTTCAGCAGCAGCGTGAGCACCGGCGCCATCACCACCGCCCCGGCCAGCACGCCCACGATCTGCATGACCTGTTGCTTCCAGGGGGTGGCGCCGACGATGTAGCCGGCTTTGAGATCCTGCATGTTGTCGCCGCCGATCGCCGCGGCGCAGCAGACCACCGCGCCGATCATGATCGCGGCCATTGGCCCGGTCTGTTCATTCACGCCCAGCGCCAGTAACAGCAGGGCCGCGGTGAGCAGTGTGGCGATCGTCACGCCGGATACCGGATTGTTCGACGAGCCGACCAGTCCGCCCATGTACGCCGCCACCGCGCTGAACAGAAACCCGGCCACGATCATCACGACCGTCATGAAGATCGCGATGGGCCAGTTATTCGTGATCCAGCCGTAGAGAAAGAGCATGGGAATGGCGCAGATGATCAGTCCGATGCCGACCCACGTGATGGGCGTATCGCGCTCGGTGCGCTCGGTGGCATGCGCACCTTCGCGGCGCAGTTTCCGGTAAGCGGCCAGACTTTGCCTGATCCCGCGCACCAGCGAGCCGGACATACGCACCAGCGCCCAGACGCCACCGATGAGCATCGCTCCCACGCCGAGATAGCGTGTTTGCGTTGACCATACCTGCCATGCGTGGTCCAATGCGGATACGCCCTCAGGTATGTCGTCGGAAGCGGTGATGATGGGAATGGCCACGAGCCAGTTGGCCATGCCGCCGAGGAAGACGAGGATCGCGATGTTCAGCCCGACGATGAAGCCGACCCCCACCAGCGCCGGGGCGAGGTTCACGCCGAAATATCCGATGGTGGAGCCCATGCGCGTTGCGCCCTGCGCGATACCGCCGAACAGGCCGAGCCCGGCTTCGCCGAGTTTGAACAAAGCTCCCGCCAGCGCCCCGCCGACGAGTTGGCCGATGCCGCCGCCGCGGTCGCCGGCGCGCAACACCTCCGCCGTGGCCGTGCCTTCGGGAAAGGTCAGGGACGAACCGACGATCAGCGCGCGTCGCAGGGGGATGGTGAAGAGCACGCCGATCACGCCGCCCAGCGCCGCGATGACGGTGGTCTGCCAGTAGTTGAAACCGCTCCACACGCCCAGCATCACCAGCGCCGGTAATGTGAAGATTACGCCGGCCGCGACGGATTCCCCGGCGGAAGCGGCAGTCTGCACGATGTTGTTTTCAAGAATGTTGCCGCGCCTCAACAGCCGCAACACGCCCATGGAGATGACGGCCGCGGGGATCGAGGCCGCCACCGTCATTCCCGCTTTCAGGCCCAGGTAAACGTTGGCCGCGCCGAGTATCACACTCAGCAGTGCGCCGAGCACAAACGCGCGGACGGTGATTTCCGCCAGAGGTCGGCTCGGTCCGCCGGGTGCGGGTTGGTTGTCAGCGGGGGGCACGGCGACATTTTTGCAGGACCGCGACCGATTCACAACCAAGTTACCTCAAAGCCGATTCTTTCCCGTCATACCCGCGCAGGCGGGTATCCAGTTTTTCCTTGCACATACATTTGGCTATCGTATATTAGAAAGAGTAATTATCAGTCCAGCGGGACATGGGGCCAGTCTGCAGTTCGATCTACCTCTAGAATCTACCGGGCTAACTGCTACGGACATTCATCGTCGATGACGTACCGCGTCGATGTGTTTGATTTGGCCACGGAGGGCCGCGATGCGACGACGTCACGAACTGACCGACGAACAATGGGCGTGTATCCGCGACCACCTGCCGGGCAAGGCGGGTGATCCCGGACGCACCGCCGCCGACAACCGCCTGTTCATCAACGCTGTGCTCTACGTTCTGAAGACCGGCATCCCGTGGGATGATCTGCCGCCGCGCTTCGGCAAACCCATCGCCGGAGTCATCGTCGGCAAAGCGCTGTACGAAGGAAAGCTGACGATCGAAGATGCGCTCAGAGAAGTCGAAGGGCCAGGGGCCTAGGGCCTAGTGTAAAAGGACCAATAATCAATGGCAAAGTAAGTTTCAATGACCCATATCCAAATATGTACTTGCGACCTGGCTTGTTGGTTCTTATTTTGTCATTGGAAATTGATTATTGGTTTTTTGTTCTTTCCCCTGGGCCCTTGGCCCTTCTCCCTTTACAATGTTCCGCTTATGCACGCCGCTTATAACGACCGCCGGTACCTGATCCCCTTTCGGGCGACGTTGTTGCCGCAGATCTTCACCGATGTGCTGGTGATCGGCACGGGCGTGGCGGGGCTGCGCGCGGCCATCGAAGCAGCGGAAAACGATGCCGAGGTCATCTGCCTGGCCAAGGGGTCGCTGGAGGAATCCAACACGGCCTGGGCGCAGGGCGGAATTTGCGCCGTGCTCGATGAGGCCGACAGCTTCGATCGTCACGTGCAGAACACGCTGACGGCCGGGGCGGGTTTATGCGATGAACCGGCGGTGCGGCGGATCGTGGAGCAGGGGCCCGGGCACATCGAGCAGATCGTTGAGTGGGGAATGAATTTCGATCGGGCCGAGAATGGGCGACTGCTGCTGGGGCGCGAGGGCGGCCACGATCACGCGCGCATCGTCCATGCACACGGCGACGCCACGGGCAAAGAACTGGCGCGTGCGTTGATCAGCGCCGCGAAGCGCGATCCGAACATCCGTCTGTTCGATCAATGTTTCGCGCTGGACCTGATTACCGAGAACGGGCCGGGCACGCGCTGTGTCGGGGCTGTCACTCACCACCCCAGGTTCGGCTTACAAGTGATCTGGGCGAAGGCGACGGTGTTGGCCAGCGGCGGGGCGGGTCAGTGCTACCGCGAAACCACCAACGCGCCCGTCGCCACCGGAGATGGGTTGGCCATGGCGTACCGGGCGGGGGCGAAACTGGCGGACCTGGAGTTCGTGCAGTTCCACCCGACGACTTTGTACGTCGCCGGCGCCGGTCGCGCGCTGATTACCGAAGCGGTGCGCGGCGAAGGGGCGTACCTGGTCGATCGTTCCGATCACCGGTTCATGATCGACGAACACGAACTGGCGGAGTTGGCTCCGCGCGATATCGTGGCGCGGTCGATCCTCAACCGCATCCAGGCCACGCACGATACCCACGTCTATCTCGATTGCCGACACCTCGATGCCGACCGCTTCGCCGAGCGCTTTCCGAGCATCGTGGCGCTGCTCAGGGAGTTCGATATCAACCCGGCGATCGATCGCATCCCGATCCATCCCTCGGCCCATTACATGGTGGGAGGCGTCTGGGCCGACCTGGACGGGCGGACCTCCGTGCCCGCGCTGCTGGCCTGCGGCGAGGCGGCATGCACCGGGCTGCATGGGGCGAACCGCCTGGCCTCCAACTCGCTGCTGGAGGGACTGGTCTGTGGCGCCGCGGCGGGGCGCGCGGCCTGCGAACTGATCAGCGATCCGATCAACCTGCCCATCAAGATCATCTCCGACATCCCCATTTCCGATCGGCTGGAGCTGGACGTCGCCGACGTGCGCCAGTCGCTGCGCAGCGTCATGTGGCGGCACGTGGGCATCCTGCGCGATGGGGCGCGGCTCGGCGAAGTGGCCGAGATGT
>JANQHK010000041.1 GCA_028282685.1 Phycisphaeraceae bacterium | reverse complement strand
AAAAACGAGCCGCGACGGTGAGGGAGCGGTCGTCGGGCCGTTGATCCGCGTCCGACTTTCCGCTCTCCCGCAGGTCAATGACCGCACCTGCCCCGCCGGATTCGGGCGTTGTGCGGACCGCTTCCTCACGGGCGCGGCTCGTACAAGAACTCTTCTCACACACTTTCTAAGTTTCTTGATTTCTCCCGATGCATCCTGTTCGGCCCGCCAGTCTGGTTCCTCCTCTGCGTTTCTGTGTCTCTGCGGTTAAGCTATTCTATTGGCTGGTATTCCGGCTTGACGAGGAGCGATCATGGCCAAGCGTGGACGTCAGGACCTCAACCGGGCTTTGGGAAAAGCTGCGTGGATCGGTGTGCTGGTTCTGGTGGGGATGGTTCTGGCTGCGATCTTCTGGCCCGGAGGTCGAACCGGTGATCCCGCTCCCCCCGATCGCGTGGAAGTGGTCCTGGGCGGTAGGACCTTCCGTCTGGAACTGGCCATCAGCGAAGAGCAGGTCCGTAAGGGCCTGATGGGCCGCGTCACACTGGCGGACGACGGCGGCATGCTCTTCATCTTCAACGATGAGGATATCCGCAGTTTCTGGATGCACGGCTGCCGGATCGATCTGGACATCATCTTTCTCGATGCGAACGGCAGAATCGTTTCGATCCATACCCTGCCCGCTCCTGCGGCCGGCGCGCCCCGCAACACCGCGGCGCGTTGCATCAGTGCCGGTCCGGCGATGTTCACCATCGAACTGAAAGCCGGAGCCGCCGAACAACTGGGCCTGCGCACCGGCCAATCGGTGGAAATGGATTGGAAGCGTCTCAAGGGGCTGGCGCGTTAGGTCGATGTTGACCGTGGGCAACGTCAATGCAGCGGCATTTATCGGTCATCCCATGATTTCCAACACGATCCTTCTGGTTCAATATCCCGGCGAATCCCAACGCTGGGAAGCGCTGACCCGCGCGGTCATGTCCGGCTGGGACGACTGCCCGGACACCCAGTCGCTGGTGTTGTCCAACGACACGGCCGACGTGCTGGACCAGTCGCATACGAAATACCAACTGGCGTGGGTGCAATGCAACGGGAAAACCAGCGATGCCGAGTTGGACGAGGCATTGGAGAAGCTGGGCCGATGGCAGATCCCCATCATGGTCACGCGCGAGAACGAGCCGTATCCCAGCGGCGCATCGTTCCAGAACGGCACGGTGGTCGCCCGCAAAGACGACGATCCGCAAAATCTGCAACTGATCCTGCGTTCGCTGCTGAGCCAAAGCGAGTTGATCCGCGAGATGCGCATGGAACTGGTTTTCGCGCAACGCCAACAAGGCGGACTGATCGGCGAGATCGACCGCATGGATGAAGAAATGCGCCTGGCCGCAGGCGTGCAGCGCGAGTTTCTGCCAACGTCTCTGCCGAGTCTGGGGCCGGTGAATACGGGGGTGTTTTTTCGACCGGCCAGTTACGTCAGCGGCGATATCTACGATTGCCTGCGTCTCGACGAAAACCACCTGGGCTTCTGGATCGCCGACGTGGTGGGCCACGGCGTGCCCGCAGCGTTGCTGACGATGTTCGTCAAGCGTGCCCTGCCGACCAAGGAAATCACGTCCAACAGCTACCGGCTGGTCCCGCCCAATGAGGCCCTGGCGCGACTCAACCGGGAAATGTTTGAACATTCACAGGTCAACGCGCGCTTCGCCACAGCCACCTACGGCCTGATCAACTGCCGCACGCTCGAACTGCAACTGGCCCGCGCCGGTCATCCGTATCCGCTGCGGTTGCGCAGCGACGGCAGTTTCGAGGAATTGACCTGTGATGGACCGCTGCTGGCCGTCTTCCCCGAGGCCGAGTTCGACCTGCTCACCGTGCAACTGGAACCGGGCGATCGCATCCTGATGTATTCCGATGGCTTCGAGTTCGCCTTCGGCAAGCCCGACGGCGACGACGGCAAGGAATACCGGGACAATCTGACCGATCTGGTCCACCAGCCGGCCGAATCCGCCCTGCTGCACCTGGCCCGAGCCGTCGACGCCCAGCCCGGCTCCCTCCACCAGCAGGATGACCTGACGGCGCTTCTGGTGAGCATCAACAAGACGTAAGCCCCCTCACCGCCAGAACGCGAAGAAGCGCCCGGCGGTTCCAACCTCAGGTGAATCCCGCATCGCGCAGTTTGTCGAGCGTGAGTCCCCCGCCGGCGGCGTTCATTTGTTCCAACGTGTGCACGACCGTGCGCGCAAGAATGTCGGTTTCAATGTTCAGCGCATCGCCGACTTGGCTCTCGGCCAGTGTTGTGAGTTTCAAGGTGGTCGGAATCAGCGCCACGGCAAACCGCCCCGCCGCCGAATCGACCGAAGCCACCGTCAGCGACACGCCGTCCAGCGCCACCGAACCCTTGGGGATGATGCACCGCATCACGTCCGGCTCGGCCGCGATCGTGGTGCGCCATTCGTCGGCGCCGTCGTACACCTCGACCACCCTGCCCAGGCCGTCGATATGGCCCTGCACGAAATGGCCGCCGATCGGCGTGGCGGGCGTCAGCGACGATTCGAGATTCACGCGATCGCCCGGTCTCAGCGCGCCCAGCGTGGAGCGGTCCAGCGTTTCGCGGACGACATCAAACGCCAACCCCTCGCCCTGCGGCGTGTAGGTCAGGCAGACGCCGTTGACGCAGATCGAATCGCCCTCGCTGGGTCGGCAATCCCACGGCGGCGCCGCGATCACCAGCTGCGCCCCGAAGGCATTGGGCGTCAGTCGTGCGACCGTTCCGATGGCCTGGATGATGCCGGTGAACATGGTAATAAGCGTATACCGATTGGGATACAGTGTATAGTCGGGTGCCCCACCTTCGCCCGAAGGGCAAGGTGGGATTCTTTCAAAAACAAGATTTGCCGTGTTCCGCACACCTTTGACCGAAGGCAGAAGGTGTGGCGCCCAGCTGGGTAACGTCAGGTCCGCACCGGTCACGGTTCGATCAGAACACAGCCGGTCTTCGGCGTGTCATCGCATTGCAGGTCCCCCGCGGCATACTGGATGCCGTCCAGCAGGAATCGCAGGAGGGTTGGACTTTCATAGCTTTCCGGGTAATGGCTCGGCGAACAGTAAAAGACGCGCCCCTTGCCGTGCGGCTTGATCCAGGCCATGTAACACTTTCGGCCGACGACTCCCTCGCCCGGCTTGATGAGTTTCGAGGTGTCCATGATCAGCAACGGGCGAAAGTTGCCCTTGTCGTAGGCCTTGTTGAACATGTAGGGCTCGTCGAAGTGCGTGAAAGGCGTTTTCCCCTTGAACGCGGCGACCAGCGGATGATCGGGCTCGACCGGCGTGAGTGTGACTTCCTGAGATTTGGGGTGATACCAGAAAGCGCAGCCAACCATTTCGGTGAACCGAGGGGAATTGTTCAACAGGATGGGGCCGCCGTGCAATGCGACCAACCCCTTGCCGGAGGCGACAAAGTCGAGCATCGATTGTTCCAGCGCGTCGGCTTTTTCCGCCCGTTGCTGTTCCGTCAGGCCCTCGTACCCGGGGTTGCGTTCCAGTTCGTCCAGGAACAGGTTTCGCCGGGGGCGGCGCGAGCAGTTGTTGTTCAACACCAGCACGTCATAGCCCGCCAGTTTGTCCGGCGCGAGCTGTTCGATATCGGTGGTGACCGTCGCGGTAAAAGCCCCGCTCTTTTCGCCGAGGACCTCGATCACTTTGTCCACGAAGGGGATGACCCGGTGATGGAACCCCGTGACCAGAGAAAAGACGAGCACCTTGCGCGGAGTCTGACCCGCCGGTTCGACGGTCGGCTTTTCCGGTGCGATCTGCCGGATCCGTTCCCCCCACTCCTCGATCGGCTGATCGAACTTGCCCGAGGCCCTGGGCAGGTGCTCCTGACCCGGCGCGGGCAGGGCGAGGAAAGAAAACAGGACAGCACCAACAACACAGGCCGACACAGTTTGGAACGGGATACGAATCATGTGCGAGAACCTCCGGGTAGGTTGATCCGCCTCCATTATAGGCACGTTCAATTCCAGGCGGGTGTTTCAAGGATCACGGTCACCGGGCCGTTGGCCGTGGAGGCGATGAGCATGTGTGCGCCAAAGATACCGGCGCCGACGGGCACGGTCGCGGCGCAGCGCCGGGCGATGCGCCGCAAGAGCGGTTCGGCCACTTCCGGGGGCGCGGCATCGGTGAAGCTGGGACGCGTGCCCTTTTTCGTGCGACCGGCGAGGGTGAAGTTGGGGATCAGCAGCAGGCCGCCGCCGATGTCGGTCACGCTGCGATTCATCTTTCCCTCATCGTCTGGAAACACGCGCAGGGCCAGCAGCTTGTCGGCCAGCCAGTCGGCCTGGGTTTCGCCGTCGCCCCCGACCACGCCGATGTAGACCAGCAAGCCCGCGCCGATTTCGCCGGTGACTTTCCCATCCACTTCGCATCGTGCGGCATTGACTCGGGAAATGACGGCTTTCATGGCAACTCGCAGCGCGGGTAATGAACAAGAACCAATCCGCAATGGCAAAGTAAGAAATCAATAACCAAGGATCAAGTTAAGCTGCACCCTGGAACATTGGTCCCTGGATATACTTTGTCATTGGTTTTGGGTCATTGGTCATTCAACGCCAAGGCGTTGCGGTAGCGTTGAACGATCATGTCGCGCAGCTTTTTGGGCTTGATGACTTTCACCTGGTCGCCGTAGCCAAGCACCCACCAGTGGATTTCTTCCAGGCCGTCGACCTGGAACGTCACGATGCATCGTCCGTCATCGAGCAGGCGATGTTCCTGCGTGGGATGCCAGCGGACCTCGGCGACGTTGCGCGCCATTTTCGGCGTAAACTCCAGCTCGACGCGATGCACCTTGCCCTCGGGGATCAGCCGCCAGGCCTTGCCGAGGTAGTTGTCGATGCTGAACTGCTTGTCGGGCGTGAAGCGGCGTTTGAGCAGTTCCACCTGCTTGATGCGTCCCAGCTTGAACGTGCGCACCTGGCTGTGTTTGCTGCTGTGGCCGATCACGTACCAGCTGCGCACGTCGAAGTGCAGATGGTACGGGTGGAGGGTGGTGGTGATGGCCCCGCCGTCGAAAATCGAATCGTACTTCATGCGCAAGGCGCGTTGTTCGTCGATGGCCTGTTGAATCTGCGGATAACAATCCGAGCCGTTGGCGCGCGGGCTGACCGGCGCGCGCATCGTCACGCGGCTGCTCATCTGGTGGCAGACGCGACGGATCGGCTCGGGCAGCGTGGCAATGAGTTTGCGCACGGCCTCGGCGGCCGCGGCGCTCAGCGGCTGGTTGGTGTACGCCGCCGTGCCCTTGGCCATCAGCATCAGTCCCAGTGCCTCGGTCACTTTCAGGTTGACCGGCGGCAGGAAAAAACTGGGCACGATGATGTAGCCCCGGCCCGGTTCGTGCTCGTAGGGAATGCCCGCCTCGGCGAGAATCTTCAGATCGCGAAAGAGGGTGCGTCGGCTGACACCCAGTTCCTGCGCCAACTCCTCGGCGTTCAGATCGGCGCCGCTCTGGAGCAGCGTAATCAGGCGAAGCATACGATGAATGCGTCCCACATTCATGTCCACTATTAAACCAGAAACGGCATGTCCACGGAACCGCTTTCATGAATCGCTCTTTTGCCCGGCTGTGGCCCACGATTCATGTCGATAATGAAAAACCCCGCTGTAAAAGCGGGGCTTGTGGATTGGCATGGAAGAGGATCCGGCGATTAACGCTTGGAGAACTGGAAGCGTCGGCGGGCGCCGGGCTGGCCGTATTTCTTGCGTTCGACCTCGCGGGCATCGCGGGTGAGGAAGCCGGAGTCACGCAGGGCCGATTCCAGGCCCGAGTCGTAGGTCTTCAGGGCCCGGCTGACGCCGAGGCGGATCGCGCCGGCCTGTCCGGTGGTGCCCCCGCCGCCGACCCGAACGTAGATGTCGATCTTGCCGCGTGTCTTGGTGATTTCCAGCGGCGCCCACATGTCGGCGATGTCCTGGGGCTTGGTGAAGAACCGATCGACCTTGCGGCCGTTGATCATGAAGGCGCCGTTGCCCGGCTTGATGCGGACGCGCGCGACGGAGGCCTTTCGCCGACCGGTGCCCCACCAGAATCCGTTCTTGGCCTCAACGGCCGGGGCGGGCGTGGGCGCCGTGGCGGTGGCGGCCTGCTCCGTGGCGGCGGGCGCTTCGGCGGGGGCGGATTCGGGGGTCGTCGTGTCCGGGTCGCTCATCGTGCGGTGTCCTGCGGGTTACTTAGTCCAGGGTGAAGGCGATCGGCTGCTGGGCAGCGTGGGGATGCTCCGAACCGGGATAGACTTTCAGTTTCTTGAGCATCTTCCGCCCCATGGGCGTCTTGGGAAGCATGCGTTGCACGGCCCGTTCGATCAGCCGCTCGGGATGACGCTCACGTACGCGGCGGTACGGAACCTCTTTCAACCCGCCGGGATAGCCCGAGTAACGCTTGTCGAATTTCTGATCGAGCTTGCGCCCGGTCAGGGTGACCTTGGAGGCGTTGAGGACAATGACGAAATCGCCGGTATCCACATGGGGCGTGTACTGGGGACGATGCTTGCCCATGAGGATGGTGGCGATGCGCGTGGCCATGCGGCCGAGAACCTGACCCTCGGCATCCATCAGGTGCCACTGGGCCTGGATTTCACCGGGTTTTGCGAAAGTCGTCTGGCGTTCCATGGTCTACGGGCCGTTCCTGCAAAAAGTTAGAACGGAGTAGTGTACCCACAGGGACCGGCTTGTCAACCGAATCGCCTTGACAGGGCAGGTGCGACCGATACACTGACGGTGCTTTCAGCGAGGGAGCCGCCCATGACGACACCGCTGCGAGAGCGGGGAAAGGCATGGGCATGAGCAGGCCGGCGGCGTAAGAAAGGCCTGTTCCGCTCCGGAAAGTTGCCGCGGCCCCCCACTCCCCGTCCCCCCACGGACCCGAGCGGGACGTCGCGAACCCAACGCTGACCCCCGTTCGGTGAGCCGGCTCCGGCCGACTGATCGATTGATGCCGACGTCTTGGCCCGTGGTGTAATGGCAGCACCCCAGTTTTTGGTACTGGTAGTCCTGGTTCGAGTCCAGGCGGGCCAGCTTGAACCGTTTCGAGGACGCCCGTACCGCCGAGGTCGCACGATGAGCCAGGACGATCGCAACGCGATGAAAATCTTCGCCGGTCGCGCCAGCCGGGAGTTGACCGCCAGCATTTGCCGCCACCTGGGTCTTCCCCTGGGGCAGGGACGCACCGATCAGTTCCCCGACGGCGAGATCATCGTGAAAATCGATGAAGACGTGCGCGGCCGGGATTGTTTCGTCGTCCAGTCGACGCACCACCCGGTCAACACGCACATCATGGAGCTGTTGATCTACATCGACTGCCTCAAGCGCGCCTCGGCCAGCCGGATCACCGCGGTGATCCCCTACTTCGGTTATGCCCGCCAGGACCGCAAGGACGAAGGCCGCGTGCCGATCACCGCCAAGCTGGTGGCGAACCTGATCACGGCGGCGGGCGCCGATCGCGTGTTGACCATCGACCTGCATGCCGCCCAGATCCAGGGCTTTTTCGATATCCCGGTCGATCACATGCTGGCCGCGCCGGTGTTCAACGAGTACATCGCCACCATCCGCGACCAGTTGGGCGACATCGTGCTGGTCAGCCCGGACGTGGGCAACGTGAAGACGGCGCTGGTCTACGCCAACTTCCTCAACGGCGATCTGGCCATCATCGACAAACGCCGCCGCACCGGTACGACGGTCGAATCGGCCCACCTGATCGGCGAAGTGAAAGACCGCACCGTGATGATGTTCGACGACATGATCTCCACGGCGGGGACGATGTGCGAAGCGGCCCGCCTGGTGATGGACCACGGGGCGCGGGATGTGATCGCCGCCGCCACGCACCCGGTGCTGGTGGGGCTGGCGATGGAGCGGCTGCGCGATGCGCCGATCAGCAAGGTGATCGTGACGGACACGATTCCCTGCGGCAAGCGCTGCGAACCGATCGCCGACAAACTGGTCGAGTTGAGCGTGGCGGAACTGGTCGGTGATGCGATTCACAACATTCACCACAACCGCTCGGTGAGCGCGTTGTTCCGTAAGGACAAGGACGGCCGGATCGGCAAGCGCTGATCCGCGCCGCGTTCATTCATGGGCCGCCGCCCGGGCGGCAACAGCAAGGAGTCGACGACGATGAATGCCAGTCAGACCCCCACCCTCCAGGCCGAACGCCGCGAGCGCACCGGCACGCGTTACGCCCAGCGCCTGCGCAAGACGGGCAAGTTGCCGGTGGTCATTTACGGACACGGCAAGACGCCGGTGCATGCGGCGGTGGACTACGAGCAGACCGAACAGGCGATCCATCACGGCGCGCACCTGCTCAGCATCGACCTCGGCGAGAAGAAACCGGAAACCTGCCTCGTCCGCGATGTGCAGTACGACTACCTCGGCGACAACATCATCCACGTGGACCTGACGCGCGTGGACCTGAGCGAGACGGTCCACGTATCGGTGCCGCTGACGTGGGCCGGCGAAGAGCGCTGCACCGGCCTGAAGCACGCCGGGGCCTACCTCGAGCACCTGATGACCGATCTGGAAGTCGAATGCCGCGCCGATCGGATCCCCGGTGAAATCCGCGTCGACATCAGCGAACTGGAAGTCGGCCAGACGATCACCGTCGAGCAGTTGGTCCTGCCGGACGGCGTCCGGACGCAGCAGACACCGGAGTCGGCCGTGATTTCGGTGCACCTGTCGCGCGTCCACGAGGAAGAAGAGGCGCTGGAGGTCGAGGGCGCCGAGGAAGGCGAAATGGCCGAGCCGGAAGTGATCGGCGGAAGCAAGGACGAGAACAAAACCGCCGAGTAGTCATCCCGCCCCGAGCGGACAGATGCGATGAAGCTGATCGTCGGATTGGGCAACCCGGGCAGCGCATACGCCAACACCCGCCACAACATCGGGTTCATGGTGCTCGAGGCCCTGGCCCGCCGACACGAACTGAGCGGCGCGAAGACGAAGTTTCACGCCGGAACCATCGAAGCCCGCATTGAGAACCAACGCGTCATGTTGATGCAACCGACCACCTTCATGAACCGCAGCGGACTGGCCGTGGGCGAAGCGGCGCGGTTCTACAAGCTCGATCCGGCCGACCTGATGGTCGTGGTCGACGAGGTGGCGCTGCCGACGGGCGTGTTGCGGATGCGCGCCGGGGGCTCGGACGGCGGCCACAACGGACTGGCCGACATCCGCCGCGCCCTGGGCTGCGATCAATATCCGCGGTTGCGCATCGGCATCGGCGAGCCGCGCATCGGCGATCGCCCGATCCCGCGCACCGATTACGTGCTCGGCCCGTTCACCGACAGCGAGCGAGCCGAGATCGACAAGGCCTGCGTCCGCGCCTGCGACGCGCTGGAATGCTGGCTGGACGAAGGCATCGACCGTGCCATGACACGATTCAACACCGCGCCGGGCGACCCGACCCCGCCCCAAGCGAAAGACTCAAGGCGTTCGGTCCGTAACGGACCCCAACCACCGAACGAAGGAGACTCCGGTCATGACTGAATCCCTGCCCCTGTACGAGGGGTTATTCCTGTTTTCGCTGAACGAGCTGGGCGGCCGACTGGGCCCGGCCGTCGATCAGCTGCGCCAGATTCTCGACCGCGCCGACGCCCAGGTCGAAGCGCTGTTCAAGTGGGACGAGCGCAAGCTGGCCTACGAAATCAAGGGCAACAAGCGCGGACTCTATCTGCTGAGCTATTTCCGCGTCACCGGCGAAAAGATCGAGCAGATCGAGCGCAACGTGAATCTGTCCGATACCATCCTGCGCTGCATGATCCTGCGCGCCGAGCACATCGGCGATACCGAACTGGAAGAGGCGCGCAAGCTGCAAGCCCAGACCGCCGATGCCGTCGCCATCTCCGAGGAATCTCTGGAAGCCGAACAAAAGCCGACGGCAGCCGAGGCCGAGGAGCCCCAGGCCGAGACCGACGCGACCGACGACAGCAGCCAGGCCGCAAGTGATAACGCGACCGCTTCCGCCGAGTCGGTGGAAGCCAAAACCTCTGAAATGAGCTGAGACAAAAGGGACCGACTCAAATCAGGAGACGCCGATGGCCAATTTCAACAAGATCATGTTACTGGGCAACCTGACGCGCGATCCGCAGTTGTCGTATCTGCCGAGCAACACGCCGGTGGTGGAGTTCGGCATGGCGGTCAACCGCAAGTTCAAGCGGCAGGACGGCGAGGCGGGCGAGGAAACGCTGTTCATCGACTGCCGCGCCTTCGCGCGCACCGCCGAATTGATCAACCAGTACGTGAAGAAAGGCGAGCCGCTGTTTATCGAGGGCCGGCTCCAGCTCGATCGCTGGCAGGACAAGGAAGGCAACCAGCGGTCCAAGCACCGCGTGTTCGTGGAGAACTTCCAGTTCCTCTCCAGCCGCGGCGGAGACGGCGATGCCGGCCGGGGCGGGAATGCCGGTCGTTCGTCGGCGCCGCGTTCGGCTGCTCCCCCGCCGCCCGATGACATGCCGCCCGATGACGATATTCCGTTTTGATGCAAGCTATCAGCCATCAGCCGTCGTCAGCTATCAGCCAACTGCATGAAGCGGACGATCCGGCTGAAAGCCGATAGCTGACCGCTTGTTTACCAGGCAAACCATGTTGGCGTCGCGGACGGGACCTGGCCCGTCGGACCGCGGCGTCTAACTCCCCACGCCTTGGAGGACAACATGCCCGCACGTGTAAAAAAGACCGTGGAACTGCTTCTGACCGAAAACGTGGACAACCTCGGCATCGTCGGTGACGTGGTGCAGGTAAAAGCCGGGTACGCCCGCAACTACCTGCTGCCGATGGGACTGGCCACCCAACCGACGCCCGAGGCGATGAAGGCCATCGAAGCCCGCCGCGCCGAGGTCGAGCACGAACTGCGCCAGTTGCGCGAACAGCAGGAACGTCTGATCGCCCGGTTGGAAAATTTCGAGATCACGCTGCAACGTTCGGCCAACGAGGCCGGGCAACTCTACGGGTCGGTCACGCAGCACGACATCGCCGTCGCCCTGCAGGAAGAGAACTTCGCCGTCACCGAGCGCGACGTGCGCATCGGCACGCCGATCAAACGCCTGGACAGCTATGACATTCCCATCCAGATCGCCGACGACCTGAAGACCGCCATCAAACTGTGGGTGGTTTCGGATCGACCGATCGAGGAATTGGAAGGCGAAGGCGAACCGACCGCTCCGGCCGAGGCCTCCGAAGCGCCGCCGGTCGATGAGGAATGGGCCGTCCCCAGCCCGCAGGAAGTCGAGCCGCCCGCCGCGCCGACCGGTTTCGACGCCGAGCAGGACACCCGCCCGTAACACCGGGCGTCTTGTGAAAAAAACAAAAACGCGCCGGCGGTTACTTTTTGAGTAGCTCGTAGAGTTTGGCTACGTCCACGGCGTTCATCGCGCGCCGGTACAGGCGCACGTCGCTGAGGTATCCCCGAAGGCCATACTCGGTTTTGCCGATCGGGTTGCCGCCGATCCAGAGACCCTGCTCGTTGGTGGGCGTGGCCGGAAGAATCGACCGGGTGTAGCCGTCCAGTTTACCGTCGACATAAATCCACAACTCGGCGCCCTGCTTCACCGCGACCAGGTGGCGCCATTCGCTGTCGTTGTATTGCGTGCCTTCGGTCACCACGCGCACGGATGGCCCCACACTGAAACGGAACTGCCCGCTTTCCAGCCCGTTCAATTCAAGACACCAGGAAGTCGGCCCCTTGGTGACCAGTCCCGCATCTTCCTTTTGTCGGGTATTCCTGTTCATCCGAACCCAGCAACAGACCGTCATGTCATCGCCGGTGAACGACGGATCGTGCGGCACGACGATGGCGTCGTTGCCGTTGAGCTGCGCAGCGGGATACCCGGCCTGGGATTGTACGAACTTCGGATCACCGTACAGCTTCCCGTTGTACCCGCCGCCGGCATCGGTGCCGTTCTTATCCAACGGCCAGCGCGCGACCAAACGATACGTCAACACATCGGGACGGATGATCGTCAACGGCACGTCCACGATAACCCGGCCCGGCGGGTCGGCATTGTCGCTGACGCGCACCCGGACGACAGCCGACTCCCCGGCTTTCATCAACGCGGCGGAATCGGTCACAATCAACTGACCCGATGCATCGACCTTCAACAGCGCCGGTTGATCCGGTTCGCTGAGCACCTCGTATGAAAGTTGATCGTCGGGGTTGGGGTCCTTGGCTTCGATTGCACCGACCACTCGGTTCCCCGGCGTCGTGCCCGGCACGGTAATCTGAGGCGCCACGGCAACGGGCGACAGATTCGGCGGCGCCGGGGGCGGGGAAGTCGGTAGTTCCGCGGTTCTGCCTGAAGGGGTGTCGGAGCCGGGGCGGGCCTGCTGAACGACCAGGTAACCGCCTCCGGCCAGCAGGACGATCACGCCAAGCATGATGGCCAGAATCGTCTTTCCGCTCAATCCTTTCTTTTTCACCGGTTCGTCGATCGTGGCGCTGCGACGGTCGGCAGCGCGTTCCGTCCGTTCGGCTCCCGCGGCCATGCGCGCCAGTTGCGCCTCCAGCGGGTTGGCCGGCCCCTCCCGCGCCGCGGCATGCGCCTCGCGCAGCGCGTCGATCAATTGACGGTAATTCTGATAGCGATCGTTCGGATCGGTCGCCAACATCTTGGCAATCACCTGCGCCGTTTCGGCGTGCAGGTCCCTGCGGACATCCAGAATCCACGGCGCCGGACGCTTCAGACGCTGTTGGATGACGTCCATCGTCCGGTGACCGGGAAACGGCGGCCGACCCGCCAGCAGGTGAAACAGCGTTGCCCCGAGCGAGTAGATGTCGGCTTTGATATCCGGGTCCTGGCCGCGCACCACCTCGGGGGCGATGTAATACGGCGTGCCGATCATCGCCTGGCCCGATTGCCCTTCCTCCTCCTGACGGACCTGACGATCGCGCTGGGCATACTGGGCGGCGCCGAAATCGATCAACTTGGCCTTGTGACCGGAGGCGAGCAGGATGTTGCCCGGCTTGACGTCCATGTGAACCAGTCCGACGCACGACGCCGCCGCCAATCCCCCCGCCACCGACATTCCCATCTCCAGCACCTGCGCCTCATCCAATTTGCGCTCGGTGCCGAAATACTTGTCAGCCCGGCCCTTCGTGCCCAGCTCCATCACGATGTAGTGCTGTTCACGGTACTTGCCGATCGAGTAAATCTGAATGATGCCGGGATCGTTCAGCGCCGCCAGCGCGCGCGCTTCGCGGATGCATTCCAGCGCGATCTTCTCTTCCTCTGCGCTGCCCTTGCGCAACACCTTGATCGCCACGTAGCGGTGCAGCTGCTCGTCGAAGGCCTTGAAGACAACTCCGCTGGTCCCCCGCCCCAGCAACTCGGTGATCAGAAAATGGCCGTCGAATCGCGCCGGGATGCGCACCGGCGTGCCGCATTCCGGGCAATCCTGGGTACCCAACGGCATGGCCTGGGCCGTGTCGAACGCACAACCGCACTGGTTGCAGGTCACGCGCTCCACTCGCTTGGCATAAAACTCCATCGGCCGACAGCTCCGGACAGGCGCACCCGCGGGTCTCCGCATCGGCAAGTTGACATTCTAGAGCGACGCGGAAGTCGGTCAAACGATCGATCGGCCGCCCCGCCCCCCCCCGTCCACCCGCACCGGGGCGCGATGAGACTCACGGCAGCTCGGTCTCGACAGCGGCCTCGGCCGAATCGGTTGTTTTTGCGGACGGTTTTTCGTCGTGGTTTTCCATCTTGTCCCAGAACAGCAGGAAGAACAACACCGCGATGCCGCCGGCCATGATCGCAGGCAACCACCAAAACTCTTTCCACTGCGCCATCGTTTCCGACAGCAGCGTCGCATCCGCCTCCACGCGCTCGACGGAAAACATGTTCAGGAGTTGATCCACATAAGATAACGGCTCCGCGGTTTTTGTCTTCTCAATCGCGGCGGATAATTCATTGTATTGCGTGACGGTTTTTCCCCACTGCCCGAAAGCCAACCGATATCCGAAATACATACCGATGCCCTGGGTGAAAAAGACGAGCATACTCTGCGCCTGGCTTCGGATTTTCGCCGGCGCCACCTTGTCGGTGTACATGAAACCGGTCACAAAAAAGAAGTCGTAGCAGATGCCGTGCAACGCGATGGCCATGAACAGCATCCACGCCACCTGGTCCGGCGCCCCCAAAGCGTACAGGGCATACCGAGCCACCCAGGTTAACATGCCGATCAGGATCATAATCTTGACGCCCAGCTTTCGGAAGAAGAAAGGGATCATGAGCATGAAAACGATTTCAGACATCTGCCCGATGGTCATGGTCGACGCCGGCGCTTTGAAGCCGCAGTGATCCAGATACTGGGAGGTGATCCCGAAATAGTACGCCAGGGGAATGCAGATCAGACAAGAGCAAACAATGAACACCATGAATCCCGGCTTGGCAAGCAGCTTCAAGGCATCGAGCATCAACAAGGAACGAAAGGAAATCGCTTTGTCTTTTCCTGGCGGCGGCGTGTGAGGCAGTGTAAAACTGTAGATGCCCATGATCAGGGAGCTGATTCCCGCCACCCAGAACATCTTGCTGCTGTCGGACCAGCCCAGGAAGCCCACGAGCAGGCCAGCGGCAATCCAGCCAATCGTGCCCCATACGCGAATGCGTGGAAACCATGTCTGATCCGGCACATTGCTGAACGCAACCGAGTTACTGAGTCCCAGCGTCGGCATGTAGCAAAGCATATGACCGATCATCAGCCAGACGACCAACGAGCCGTCGCCCGCATTGACATAACCGGGAACCAAACACATGAAGACGCCCCCGACCAGAAACAGCAGAGCCATCACACGTTCTGAAGCGAAGAACTTGTCCGCCACCAGGCCCAGGAAGAGCGGTGCGAAAATCGCGGCAATGGGAGCACTGCCGTAAGCACCGCCACCGAAATCTTTCAGTCCGTATTTGCCCAGGCACAGCCCCAACGTGGAAAACCACGCTCCCCAGACGAAAAATTGAATGAACATCATCAACGACAGACGGGTCACGACCAATGGCTTGCCCATGAAATTTCCTTCCGCGCAGCGGGGTGAAGGGTTGGGCCATTGTAATGAAAAAAAGCACGCGCGTGAAAAACAGGCCCAAGCGACTGGGGAGAGATACCACCCGGGGCGGCATTGCGGCCAACACAGCCAACAGGCATGAGCCCCCGATGCGACGACGAATCCGGCCGCCACAATCCACTTGCGGCGGAAGAGGCCGACTCGGCCGAACCGCAACAGCGAGGGGGCCAAGCAACGCCACCGGTCATCACGATCTTTTCAGTCCTGAGTGAAGACCCCCGGGACCGGTGCACCGTGTTTGCATCAAAAAGGCCTGACCCGTTTTACCGGGCCAGGCCACTGAAAGGAAGCTTGATTGAGACGCGGATCGTCACAAAACGCGTCGCGATCATTTTGACAGATCTTTACGCCCTGCGGCGGCGGATCATCATCAGGCCGCCAAGGCCGAACAGAGCCATCGAGGCCGGCTCGGGAACCTGGTAAACCGAGACGCCGTTGAGCACAGTGCGGACGAAGGAGCCGCTTTCGTCACCGTCGAGTGTCAAGTTGACTGTGCCGGTGTTGTCAGCGGTGAAGTTGTAGATCGCCGAGGCGCCACCAGACGTACCAACCTGGAAGCCAGCCGTAGAGATCGTGCCGTCGGTGATAGCGACGTAGTCACGGAAAACAGGATTGGTGCCGGCCGCATCCATGAGTAACTGCACGCGGTATTGGACACCGTCGGTCAGGCCCGAAACCGTGACGAAGATATCAGAGTCATCTCCGCCAGATTCTTTGCGACCGCTGAAGACCAGGTCGACCATCAGGTCTTCCAAGTTGCCGTCACCGGCGTCGCCGTAGTCATTGTTGCCAGAGTTTTCTTCCGAACCGCCGCCGCCCGCGTTCGTCCAGGCAATGGTCACACCATTCGCCGTGACCGAGTTCGTAACGCCGGAGGCTCCGAGAAACACGGTTCCGTCCACGGTGACGTTCTGGCTCGTGGTGCCGCCGACGTTGGCAGCGACCTGATAGGTGCCGGTGTCGTTGTCGATCAGGGTCGCACCGGTTTGCGTTGAGGCATTGATGCCGGTCGTCAGCGTGAACGTCGCGGCCGAAGCCGTACCCGCCATCAATGCCAGCGCGAGCAGGGTTAAAAACGTACGTTTCATTTCCAAGGCTCCTTTCTGTTGTTCCCTTTTCTCATTCAGGGACAAGTTACAATGCGTCTCTTTCACTCTGTTAGAGACCTTCTCCAGTT
>JANQHK010000029.1 GCA_028282685.1 Phycisphaeraceae bacterium | reverse complement strand
CGCTACCCAGTCCCCGTTTACATCGCCTCTGCCCGAGGGGGAACTGTCCGATGCTGTCGGCCGGCAAGACCCGCGCTCATGTTGCTGGAAACGGGCAGCGATTCGCCGTCCGCTTTCAGCAGAATGGAAGACGAAAAGACACGCCCTCCACATTTGGATGTTGCGTTGCGCCGGTGCGCACCGGTGCGTCGTTGGCGATCGCGCGCATCAACGTAATTGTCTGCGGTGCAGACAGAAGAAATTATTTTCGATTTTTTGTTTTCGGCAGTGAATCCGGCGCCCCCACGTGCGCACGAAGGTGACGGGAGGGTGACAGAATAACCGGGGGAAACAGGACAACCCCGCGGTACCTGTACCGTAACCCCGCCGTAAACGGCGGGGCGTGGGGAGGCGGGGTTGTTTGGTGGGTGGGGGTTGGAAAAGTATGTCGGCCGCGTAAACAGCGGAGCGTGGGGAGGCGCGAGGGTTGGTGGGGGGTTGTTTGAGGCGCGGGTTGGAAAAGTACGTCGGCCGTGTAAACAGCGGGGTTGTTTGGTGGGCGCGGTGAACTGGATAACCCCGCGGTGCCGGTAACCCCGCCGTAAACGGCGGGGCGTGGGGAGGCGCGAGGGTTGGTGGGGGTTGGGGCATCTCGTCCACGTCTTCAAACAGATCGCCCACCATATCCTCGCGATGCTTGCGGGGAATGAAGAAGGAGAAGCGGCTCAACGACTTTCTCATCGCTGGCTGCATGTTCTTGCACCCTATTGGAGTGACCGGTTCAGGCATTGTTCCATTTCGGAGTTTCTTTGTATTTATGCCAGATGTTGGATTGTTACTCTCTAGCTCTTCAAAAGATTTTTTCTGGGTCTTATGGAATTGATCCATCATACGCAAGTCGGCGTTACACCATTAAATCAAGAGCGTCTCTGGCGTTAATGTTCTCTTCCTGCGAAAATAGTTTGTTGATTTCTTCTTTAAAACGTCGAATTTCATCGTTCATTCGTTTTGCTTCAATGTAGCTCATTACAGGTCTGAGTTGGATTGTCCCACATTTTTGGATTATACGTTCTGACTCGAATGATCTTGTAGACGAATTATTATCAGTTCTGTTTGGTTCATTGCTGATTTTATCCATTGTTTACCCCCCGCAGGAATTGGATGTTGTTCAGTGCCAGTTGGAACTGGTCGAGGGCGCGTTGGCCGGAGGCGGTGATGCGGAAGAAGCGGCGGCGGTTGCCGCCACGAACCGGATTGGAATCGCCCAGGCGCGACTTGATAAATCCCTTCTGCTCCATGCGGTCCAGCGTGGTATAGAGCGAACCCAGCGGCATCTTCTGCTGGGCGGCGCGCTGGTACTCATCACGAATTTCTCGGCCGTACTTCTCCCCGTTAACCAGCAGGCCGAGTATCATCGCTTCGCGTTGGCTGGTTTTGTGTTCCGGCATTGGTCGTGCTCCTGAGTCAGATCCGCACTTTAAAAAACAGGGGGGCGTACGGCACCCATGCTTACATCCGAAATCGTTACAATTGTAAGCATTGGTCGCTTCCTTGTCGTCAAGGAATTTGGGGGGGGATTGGGCTGGACTATTGGGGATGGGGAGCGGGAAGGGAGAAGGGGGTTGGCTTCTCCGGACCTTCATGTCGATGGTTGAGGTTTGTCGATGATTGGCATTTTGGCCAAGGAGGGCCCCGTGCGACATCGACACGCACTGACCGACGTCCAATGGCAGCGCATTGCCCCTCTGCTGCCGGGCAAAGACGGCGACCCCGGACGCACCACCGCGGACAACCGTCGCTTCGTCAACGCGGTGCTCTACGTGTTGAAGACGGGCATCCCCTGGGCCGACCTGTCCGAACGGTGTGGAAGCGCGTGGGTCGTACGTTGGGCGAAGCGGACTTGACGAACGAACACGACGAGGCGCAACTGGATTCGACGAGCGTCAAAGCCCACCCCACCGCCTCGACGGGACAGCGCCAACGCGGTGAAAAAACAAGACGCCGACGCACGACGATGCCTTGGCCGATCATGCGGCGGACTGACCACCAAACTGCACGCGGTGGTGGATGGGTGCGGCCGGTTGCTGCGTCTGATCGTCACGCCCGGCCAACGCGGTGACGCCCCGCAGGCCCCGACGTTGCTTGAAGGTTTACGTGCGAAGCACGTGCTGGCCGACGCGGCGTACCGATGCGATTCGCGCATTGATCCGCCGGATGAAAGCCAGGGCGTGCATCAAACCCAACCCGACACGCAAGCGGAAAAAGCGCTACGATCGTGATCAATACAACCATCGCAACGTGATTGAACGATTTTTTTGTCGCATCAAACCGTGCCACCGCGTCGCCACACGTTACGAAAAGAAAGCCGCCAACTTCGCCGGCTTCATCTGGCTCGCCGCAGGCATCACCGCAAAAATTGAATGTCCGTAGCGGCTAGGGGTTAAGGTGGAGACGGAGGGCCGGGTGAAACCTCGGATTGTATAGCGCTTGATCATGTCGTATTGACTCATTGAGGCACCGCGTGTGATATTTGACAGGATTAGGAGACGGGAGCGGGTGGTCCAGCGGTATTGTCCGATAAAGACGTGGTTTACGGAAATGGGGCGGTTGCGATTTCTTGACGGCAAACCCCGCGGAACGTATTATTTTTCTGTTAACCCAACCCCGCGCGGCGGTGGAATGCGTATGAGGGTGGGTATGGAAAAACCGGCACGAACAGGTGAGAATCGCCTGACGTGAACCGCTTGAGGCCTTCGGCTGCGTCGTCGGGACAACCTGCGGCGGATAGATTGAACGTTTGAAAACGGGCTAAAACCCTTGATAAGCATCGGCACTGAAGTTGTGTTTGCATTCCGTTCCAGCCCTGCGGCTCGATCGCGGGGCAATATCGCTGCGCTTGTGGAAGAGCGAACACGTTAGTGCCGAGCTGGGATCAGACGGTCTTTCCATCTTCAGCCGGGCCGATTCGGTCCCGCGTCATGCCGTTGCGATGTGTGTGACGGCGTATTACCTGACGACAGCAGATGACCTGCTCGTGCCTCAACCAATCCCGTTGCGTGGCGGTATGCCTTTGAGTGTTGCGCCGGCAGAGGGTTTATAAGAAAGGGCCGGGCATGGACACATGTGTTATTGGTTCCGCCGTTCTGGCGACGATTTCCACACCCGTATTGATCATCGCGATTCTGGTTTCTCTAGGCGTCGGCGCCGGCGTTGCGTTTTTCATCCTCAAACAGATCGCCGGCAACGCGATTTCCCAGGCGAAGGAACAAGCCCAGCGCATTGTTGATGATGCGCGCAACGAGGCCGAGGTCCACCGCCAGCAGATCGAACTGGAGGCGAAGAACCAGTTGATCTCCCGGCGGGAGGAGTTCGAGAAGGAAGCCGAGCAGACCCGCACGGAACTCAAGGACGCCGAAAAACGCGTCGCCAAGCGCGAGGACAACCTCGATCGCAAACTGGATGTGCTGACCACCAAGGAAAAGCATCTGGAGCAGTACGAATCTCAGGTCAAGCAGCGCGAGGCCGCCGTTGCCGAAACCGAGGAGCAGATCGCCGGGGTGCTCAAGCAACAGCAGGAACAGTTGTTGCGAATTTCCGGGCTCAGCGAAGCCGAGGCGAAAGATGTGGTTCTGGGGCACATCGAGCGGGAAGTCCAGCACGAAGCGGGGCAGATTATTCAGCGTGAGATCGCCAAAGCCGAGGAAGAAGCCCGCGAACAGTCCCGCAAAATCACCGTGCAGGCGATCCAGCGTTTCGCTGCGGAGCACACCGCCACCGCCACCGTTTCCACCGTGGCGATTCCCTCGGACGACATGAAGGGGCGCGTGATCGGCCGCGAAGGGCGCAACATCCGTGCTTTCGAGCAGGCGACGGGCGTGGACGTGATCGTGGACGACACGCCGGGCGTGGTGGTGGTCAGTTGTTTCGATCCGATCCGCCGCGCCGTGGCCGCCGAGTCGTTGCAGAAACTGATCGACGACGGCCGCATTCACCCCTCGCGCATCGAGGAACTGGTCGAGCAGACGCGCGAGGAAATCCAGGAAAGGGTGATCCGCTTCGGCAAGGAATCGGCCATCGAAGCCAGCATCCAGGGCCTGCACCCCAAGGTTTCGGAGATGATGGGGCGGCTGCATTACCGCACCAGCTTCGGGCAGAACATCTTGCGCCACTCCGTCGAGGTAGCGTACCTTTGCCAGGTGATCGCCGACGAGTTGGGGCTGGACGGCACGATTGCGCGGCGGTGCGGGTTCCTGCACGACATCGGCAAGGCGATGGACCACGAAGCCGAGGGCGGCCACCCGGCGATCGGCATGGAGTTCTGCAAGCGGTTCAAGGAAACCGAAGCGGTGCTGAATGCGATCGGCGGCCACCACGGCGATATCGAATCGACCACGCCCTACACGCCGATCGTCATGGCGGCCGACGCCATCAGCGGCGCCCGGCCCGGCGCCCGCCGCGAGACGCTGGAGCGTTACATCAAGCGGTTGGAACAACTCGAGGGCATCGCCACCTCGTTCGATGGCGTGCAGCAGGCGTATGCCATTCAGGCCGGCCGCGAGGTGCGCGTGATCGTCGATTCAAAGAAGATGGACGATCCGAACAGCGCCAAGGTGGCGCGCGATATCGCCAAGCGGGTCGAGGAAGAGATGACCTATCCGGGCGAGGTCCGCGTGACCGTGCTGCGCGAAGTGCGCAACGTCGAGTACGCCCGGTAAACATCGACCCCGCCGGTCTGTGTCCCGGTGCGAAATTCGAACCCGCGGTTTGTCCGTGGGTTGTTTTTTGCCTGCGGCGCTGGTGATTTGACAGTATCCGGACCCCTCGGTACATTCGTAACGCTAAGTGTAGTCTGGCCATAGGCCAACGGCACCCCACCGGCAGATGGAGGCTCCCATGTCACGTAAATTCGGGTTGATTCTGACGGTTTATGTCATCGCGCTGGGCTGGTCGGTCGTTTCGGCGCCGGCGCAGGAGGTGGCCGCCGCCCCGACCGTGGATAAACAACTGGTCCAGCAGTGGGACGATCTGATTCACTACATCCGCATTGCCAAGTTTGATCTGGCGGTCACCAACGGCCGGTCGATCCTTCAGTCCGCTCCCGATCCCGCGGCGCTGTTGCAGGTGGTGGAGTCGAGCGTGTACGCCAAAAATTACGAGAAGACCCTCCTGCGGGCGCGTTACGCCAAGTCCACGGAAAATCCCGAAGCGGCCCAGCAGCTCAACGAAGTCGCCCAAAAGGTACTGGACTTGCTGGATCAGTCGCAGAAGGCGGTGATTCGCGATGCTGATCGCATCCGCCAGGCGATCGAGCGACTCGACGACGGCCAGCGCGCCAACATCAACGCCACGCGCCTGCTCACCGAAGCCGGTGAATTTGCCGCCCCGGCGCTGGTGGACGTGTTGCTCGGCCGCGACAAGGTGGATAACAAACTGCGTCCGTTCGTGATCGAAGCGATGGTGGCGATCGGCCGGCCGATGGTGGCGCCGCTGAGCGAATCGCTTCTGAACCTGCCGCGCATCCCGCGCCAGCAGGTGGCCGGGGTGTTGGGCCGAATCGGGTATCCGCTGGCCCTGCCTTATCTGCGCAGCGTGATGGAGCGGGAAAACCTTGACGATGCGTCCGCCAAGGCGTTGAAGCAGGCGTTCGATCAGATCGCCGCGGGAAGGCAGGTTCCCACCGAGGCCGATGCGGGAGCGCTCTACCTCAGCTTGGCCGAAGGATACTACGCCGAGCAATCCAGTCTTCTGTTGCAGCCCGAGGAGCCGGAAAACCAGATGTGGCTGGCCGACAAAGAAGGGCGTCTGAGCCGTTTGTCGATTCCCACGCCGATCTTCATGGACGTGATGGCGATGCGTTCGGCACGTCGGGCGTTGCAGCTTCGGGCCGACTACAGCGAAGCGCTGAGCACGTGGGTGATGGCCAACTTCCGCCGCGAAAATCGCCTGCCTGACGGCGTGGAAGATCCCAGCTATTCGCAATCGATGCAGAGTCCGCAGTTTTACGCGCATCTGGCCGGCCCCCGCCATCTTCACCCGGTGCTCAGCCGGGCGTTGGACGATCACGATGCCGACCTGGCGCTGGATGCGATCCGTGCGTTGACGGCGACGACGGGCTACCAGACGCTGCTCTCGGGACAGGAGCCGACCCAACCGATCCTGCGTGCCCTGGCGTATCCCGATCGCCGCGTGCGTTTCGAGTCGGCATTCGCCATCGCGCAGGCCCGCCCCGCCGAAACGTTCCCCGGTTCCGGGCGTATCGTTCCGGTGCTGGCCTCGGCCGTACGCCAGACCGAACAGCCGGTCCTGGTGGCCATCGACGTCGACACCAATACCGCCAACCTGTTGGCCGGTCGACTGCGAACGGCCGGCAATTACCGGGTGCTGGTCGGCGCCGACCTGGGCACAATGAGCGATCAACTGGAAAACGTGCCGGGTGTGAACCTGCTGGTGGTGCAGGGGGATGCGACCAACGTCATGCGCACCGTGCAACTGGCATCGCAGAACGTGCGTCTGCAAGCCACGGCGGTGCTGGCCGTGGTCGACAACCAGCAGGCCATCCTGGTCAACCGTGCCTATCCCGATGACCCGATGGTTTCGGTGGTCAATGCAACCGTCGAAGAGACCACATTTACCCAAGCCGTTGCGTCGGCCTTGAACGCCGGCGGCGGCGATGCACTCAGCCCCGATCAGGCCTCGGCTTATGCTTCGCGTGCTCTGGAACTGCTCCGCGATGCGAAACTGACCGGCAGCCAGGTGCTGGAAGTTTCACTGGCGCAGAACGCGATGATCGAAGCCCTGCGCGATCCGCGTTTGCCGATCGCCGAAGCCGCGGGCAAGGTGCTGGCGCTGCTCGAAGGTGAGACGGCCCAGCGTGCTTTGGCCGAGGCCGGTCTCGATGCAGCGTTGGATCCGCTGCTGCGCACCAGTCTTCTGCAATCGTTGGCCGAAAACGCCAAGCGCTACGGCGCTCTGCTGTCGGATCACCAGGGCCGAAAATTGCTTGAATTGGTCGGTCAGGCGACCGGCCCGCTGGCCGATGCCGCCGCCGAAGCGCACGGGGCGTTGGACATGCCGACCGATTCCGGCGTGCAGTTGATCGTCAAGTAAACCGTCATCCGCAAGACACATGAGAACCGCGAGGTGATCGGCCTCGCGGTTTTTCCATGCGCGGTTCGGTTTGTAACGCGCAAGTAAGCGGTGACGGCTGGGAGGGCGGGGCGGTAGAGGATATCCAGCAAAATTACGCCGGGACATTGTGTCCGTACCGGTTATATCTTCGCATGCGTGCATGACTGCGATACGGCCGAAGATTCCGTATTGGAGAACCCGAACGATGAATGGCAATCCCCATCAGCCCGAGCAGCGAGAAAACAGAGTTCTGCGACGATTTTCAAAAATCGTTCGGGAACAGATTAAGTCCACGCAGGACACGGACGATCAGATTTACAACCCGCGACTTGCGCCCGGTTCGTCCGAGCGCCAGTGCGTCATGCAACGCAAGTTCTGAACAAGGAAATGAAACGACCGGTGGTGTCAGCCGGTGCAGACAGTAAACCCCAACGGAGGTGTGATCCATGTCAAGCAGAACACGTCAGAGCGGCTTCACGCTGGTCGAAATTTTGATCGTGGTGGTGATCCTCGGGATCCTGGCCGCGATCGTGATTCCCCAGTTCACCAACGCCAGCGAGTCGGCCAAAGCCAGCTCCCTGATCAGCCAGCTGCAAACCATCCGCAGCCAGCTTGAACTGTATCAGGTGCAGCACAACGGTGACTATCCCGACCTGTCGTCGAACTGGGATCAGATGACCAAGAAGACCGATGTCGACGGCGACGTGGATGCGGACGGCTCCGGTGATCCGGACGTCTACAAGTACGGTCCGTATCTGCAGCAGTCCCCGAACAACCCGTTCGAGGACAGCACGACCACGGCCGGCACCGCCGCAGCCGATGTGGGCTGGACCTACAGCTCCACCACCGGTGAGGTCAAGGCCGTCCTCTCCGCCACCAAGGCCAGCGATCTGGACCTGGATGGCAACACCAACGACATCGCGACCTACGGCGGCAGCTAATCCGCAGTACGCCCGGTCCAATGTTCGACCTGATGACAAGCTCACGGCCCGCCGCGCCCCACAGCGCGGCGGGCCTTTGCTGAAAAGCATGGCCCATGCGGAAATCGAATGAAGCCCTGCCTTCAGACTGCCGATCATGATTTTCGGGTGTGGGAGAGGACGGAGTTCCGACCATGTTCACAGCCCACCAGACCGTCATGCATTTCCGATGGCCGGGAATGCGAGATCAGAAGCGCAGGGCATTCACCCTCGTGGAAATCCTGATCGTCGTGGTGATTCTCGGCATCCTGGCGGCGATTGTGGTGCCCCAGTTCACCGATGCCGCGAAATCCGCTCGTCAGAACACGATGCGCGAAGACCTGCGTTTTATGCGCACGCAGATCAGCGTCTACATCGCCGAACACAGCGGCTCCAAGCCCGGGTATCCGCCCGGCTCCTCCACCGGCGCCACCGAGCAGTGGTTTATCGATCAGATGACCAATCCGACCGATCTGAAGGGCAACATCGGCGCACAGTCCGACGGCACCCACCGCTTCGGGCCGTACCTCAGCCAGATCCCCGAGAATCCCATGAACTCGCTGGACACGATTCGCATCGTGGGCTCGGGCGCGTTCCCCACCGAGGCCCAGGGAACGCACGGTTGGATTTACCAGCCCTCCACGGGCGCGTTTGCTTCCGACATGACCGGGGCGGATGAGAACAAAGTGGACTACATCGATTATTGACCGCTACGGCGGTCCGAAGGAAACCGTTACGTGCGCGGCAAAGATAATCATTCCGTCCCGCCAGGCGTCCGCGGCCGAGGCGGTTTTACCCTTACCGAAGCCCTGATTGCTTCGACGATCCTCGCCGCGTCGGTGACCGCGCTGGTCTACCCGTTTTCTCTGGCCGCTTCCCAGCAACGCACCAACGCCGCCGCCGTCACTTCCGCCGCCTTGGCCGAACAGATGATTGAACGCCTGCTCGCCATGAACTACAGCGCAGCGCTGGCCATGGACGGAACCAGCGAGAGCGGTGACCAATTGACGGATGTCGACAACCAGCCGTTCAACGATGCCTCGCTGGCCGACTTCGCCCGCACCGTCAGCGCGCAGGAGATTGTGATCGCTTTGCCCGGCGAAGAGACGGAGGATGCGGCCGTCTTCTGTCGTCTCACCGTGACCGTGACCCACCCCCGGGCGCCCGATGTCGTGCTGACGCGCCTGGTCGCCCCGGATTGAACCCTGGAGCCGATGCCTTGATCCGCAAACGCCGACAACTCGGCCTGACCCTGATGGAAATGACGTTCGCGTTGTTTTCTCTGAGCTTTCTCGGTCTGGCGATCGTATCCATTATGGTGGCCGCGGGTGATGCGTGGGCGATGCGCGATGACTTCCGCGCGCAGATCAGCGATACCCGCATCGCGGTGAACTACATCAACGGTTCGGTTCGCCAGGCCAAGCGCATCCTCGGCTCCGCCGAAAGCGGCGCCGGACGCTACCGGAACCTCTGGTTCTGGGCCGAGGACGATTATTTCCCCGCCGAGGTGAACCGCTCGGAACTGCGTCTGGTGCGCTACGACAGCCAACTGCAGACGTTGACGCTGTACGCGGCCGATCTCACCGACGCCGAAAAGGGCGGCAGCGGCAACCCGGCCTACGAGCCGAGCTCGCTGACCGGCGACGCCTTTCCCGACGCCTTCATCGCCCAGAACAATATCGAACCGTTCCGGCTGGCGGAAGACGTGGCCGATTGCACGTTCACGCTCAGCCAGGCGCGCGTCGGCGAAAACCAACAGGTCGAAATTCAATTGAAACTCGATTCCCCGATGGGTGTGGCCGATCGACTCAATCCCCTGGTCTGCTCGCCCCGCGTGATCGATACGGCGGTCGATTTCAGTGAATAAGGGGAGGACCGCAACGATGACGACCCAGCCAACAAACCCGGATGTTTTCTCACTCGGCAAGGCGCGCCAACGCGGCGTGGCGATGACGTTGGTGCTCATCACCCTGGCGATCGTGTTTGTGATGGGAATGGCGATGCTCGAGGGACTTCCCAGCGATGCACGCGCCACAAGCAACCTGGCCGACCATACCGCCGCGGTGTACCTGGCGGAATCCGGTTTGGCCGAGGGCGAGTACCGCTTTCGTCACCCTCCCGATGGCGGCGAATGGACGGGCGTTGTCGGGCGCTCCATCGACGATTCCGGCAATACCTACGATATCACCGTGACCGATCTGGGGGACGGCGAGTACCAACTGACATCCACCGCGCACCTGACCGGCCGGCGCGGACAGAGCGTCGAGCATGCCGTGTCCATGGTGCTCAGCGTGGACAGCGCCGCCAGCGGATACGGTCTGTCCAAGGCGATGGTCACCGGGTCCGGCGGCTTCGTCCCCGGCAACGCGACCGTCACCGGAGATATCCATGTCAACGGCTCGGCCAGCATCTTCGGTGAAGTCACCGGCGAGGTTGCTGCCACGGGCTGGGTATGGAATCGAGGAGACATCGGGTCCGAAGCGGAGTATGTCGATGCCTACGACGTTCCGGAAATCGATCTCGATGCGTACGAAACCTACGAATCGGGCGGGGCCGCCGGTACGGCCATGGTCATCGACGAAGACGATGTGGAGGAACTGCCCGGCACGCTCAATCCCTCCGATTCGGCCAATCCGCTGGGCGTGGTGGTGATCGACGGCGATCTGGACCTTGAAAGCGATCTGCAAGTCAACAACGGCATCCTCGTGGTGCGCGGGGACGTCAAGCTCAACGGCCACCGCCTGCAACTCGATGGACAACAGGGCCGGTTCGCCTTGCTGATCGAAGGCCGCACGTGGATCACCGGCAGCAGCGAGCTGATCGTCAACCAGGGCGCGACCTACATGGCGGACCGGATGATCAGTTGGTTCAGATCCCGCCAATCCCATGTGCAGTTCAACGACGGCCTGGTGACCGAAAAGACATTGCCGTGGCTGTTCTGGGGCGATCTGGAAATCGACAACCGGGCCTACCGAAACCAAGGCATAGATACCGTCAGTTATTTTGGCGGCGATGATGCGGGCGGTGATCGCGTGGTCACGCCGCTTTCCTACACCGTTGTCAATCCGTGAACCTAAGGAGAAACGCCATGCGCAGATTACGTTACCTCAACTTCATGCTGACCGTGTTGGCGGTTTTATTGGCCCTGAACGTGTGGACGGCCTGGTCGGCCGCGCCTCCGCTGGCCGAATCGGCCTGGGCCCAGGGCATTCCCGATGCCGGCGCCCAGCGTCAGCAGATTATCGACGAGCTTAAGAAGCTCAATAAAACGACCGACAAGGTCAAAGACCTGCTGACCAGCGGTGATGTCATCGTGCAGGTCCGAGAAGAGCAGGACTGAACGCGGTACCGATTCGATGTCCGGGCCATTGAATCGATGGAGCAAGCGGGACGTGATGAATCGTCCAAGTCAATTCGATGATCGTGTCGGTTTCACGCTGGTGGAATTGATGGTGGTGGTGATTGTTATCGCCATCGCCGCGGCGCTGGTGGTGCCTCAGATGTCCAGTTCCCAGGAGATCACCGCCCAGGCCGCGGCGCGCATGCTCATCAGCGACCTGACCTACGCACAGAACGAGGCCGTGGCCAATCAGGCCGAACGCAAAGTAATCTTCGATACGGCCAACAACACGTATCAACTGACCGACGGCGACGACACCCCGCTGACCTCCCCCTGGCAGGGCGGCAGCTACGTCGTGGACCTGGACAACAGCAACCGCTACTCCGGTGTCACGCTTGATGGCGTCGACTTCGGCGGCGGTCAGACGCTGGTGTTTGACGGTCTGGGTTCGCCGGACAATGGCGGCACGGTCGAATTGAGCGCCGATGGACGCTCCTATCGCGTCACCGTCACGCCGTTTACAGGCCGTATCACCGTTGAATCGTTCACGGGAGGGTAATGCATGTTAGGGCGCTGGCTGTCTGGCAACTGTGGCCCGATCGGCCTGGACCTGGGTCGCTCCACGATTCGCATGCTTCAATTCTGCGAACGTGGCGGCCGGACTGTCGTGCAGGCCAGCGGACATTATCAGTTGCCGCTCGACTTGCCCGAAGACGGGTTGCCGCGGCAGCAGGCGATCGCCGACGGCTGCGCGCGTATTTTGGAAAGCGCGCCGTTTCAGGGGCGCAATGTGGCCAGTTGTCTGCCGGCGAATCAGATGCAGTTCAAGAACGTGCGCATGCCCCATATGCCCGATGAGGAATTGACCAAGGCCGTCCGGTTTGAAGCCGTGGATCGACTGCAACTGGGCGATGTGCCCCATCGCATCGACCACCTGGTCGCCGGCGAGGTACGCCAGGGCGACGAGGCGCGCGACGAGATCATCCTCATGGCCGCGCCCGAACAACTGCTCAACGACCACCTGGAACTGCTGCGTTCGTGCGGCCTGGTCCCCGTGGCGATCGACACCGAGCCGACCGCGCTGACCCGATGCTTTGCGCGGCTGTTCCGCCGTGAAGAGGATCACCTCGCGCCGCGCGTCATTGTCGATATCGGCATGGGTGCGACCAAGGTGCTGATCACACGCGGATATCAGGTGGTGTTCTTCAAGCTGATCGATATCAGCGGCGCCCGGTTGAACGCAAGCATCGCCGAGTACCTGGGGCTGTCGGCTTGCGATGCGTCGGAGCTGCGCTACCAGTTGACCCGGCGTGAAAGCCAAAGTGACGATCAATCCAAGCCGCTGTTCGGCTCCACCCGCCGCGAGAATGTGGAAACCGCCGTGTTTGAATCGCTGCGCTCGGTCATCGGCGAACTCGGCCGGGAGATCAGTCTGTGCATGCGCTACTACTCGGTCACGTTCCGCGGCTGCCGTCCGGAGCAGGTGTTCCTGGTCGGCGGCGAGGCGAACGAACCGCAACTGGCGCAAGTGATTTCCGGTGAGCTGGGCATGGAAGCGCAGATCGGCAAGCCCCTGGTCGGCATCGACCTGTCCGGATCGCACATTGCCATCGAACGACGCGGCCCGCTGCCCGATTGGGCTCTGGCTGCCGGTTTGGCGCTGCGGCCGGAGGAACGGCTCGGCGCGAAGATGGGCAGGAGGGGCGCGGCATGAATCCGAACTCATCGTGCATCGATCGCATCAATCTTCTGCCTGACTGGTACGTTCGGGAGGAACTGCGCCGCCGGTCGCTGCGCCGGCAGATTCTGCTCGCGGTAATCATGGCCGTGGGGATGATCGTGCTGCGTTCCACCCAGTCGCATGAATTGAGCGAAAAGTCGCTCTACCACGCCGAGTTGCGCCAGCAGATCACCGACGCACAGGAGAAGGTGACCGAAATGGTCAAGCTCCAGCAGGAACGCGAACAATTGAATCACCAGTACCGCATCTACCGCGAGCTGGCGCAACCGGTCACGTTCAGCCAGATCACCGGAACCATCGCTTCGCACCTGCCGGAGACGATTTGTCTGCGCGAGTTGAGCGCCTCCGTCAAGGAGGAGCGCATCGAGATCAAGCCCCCAGCCGATGAAAAACGCAAACGCAACAGCCGCGTGGTCGCACTCAAGACCAAGCCGGTGATTCAAACGCGCCCCATCGTGGCCATTCAGATCGAAGGCAGCGCGCCGTCCAACGTCGATGTGGCCAATCTCGTCGGCAAGCTCGCTTCCAACCGCCTGTTCCAGAACGTGAAGATGATTCATTCGGAGCAGGGCAAAATCGGGAATGCGATTACGCGCGACTTTCGGATCATGATGGAAGTGCGCCTCGATCGCACCTATGTTCCCATGGCTCGGGAGGAGGTGGCCCATGTTGATTGAACGACGCGATTTGTTCATCTGCGGCGGTCTGTTGTTGTTGGTGGGATTGTTCACGGGGTTGGTCTGGTGGCCGGCTCACAGCGGCATCCGGCAACTGCGCACCGATATCAGCGAAGCCGAAGAAAAACTGGGCATTGCCCGGGACCGCTCGGACGGTCTGGCGCTGCTGGCCGGTGAGGTCGAACGCTTGCGCGAGCGGAAGAATTCGACGAACAAAGTCATTCCCATGGCCGATGAAAAGGCGGAGGTGCTGCGCACGCTCAGTGTCTACGTCGAAGATCAGAACCTGACTGATCGGAACATGAGCACCGATCCGGAACAGGCCACCGAGAATTATCTGGTCATGCCGGTCCATATCGAATTCACGGGCGACTCGCTCGCGGCCTTTGAGTTCGTGCATCGGCTGGAGTCGATGACCAAGATGGTGCAGGTCGAAGAGCTGGACATGAGAATGCCGGACCCCACCGTCCCGGACGTGCGCACCTCGCTGAAGCTGAACACCTACTTCGCCGCGCTGGAGGACCGCACGCCATGAGTCTGACCTGGCATCAGATCAAGAGGCAACTGATGGCCGACAAGCGCAAGCTGATGGCGGCGGCGCTGTTGGGCGGCATTGCGATGTTGCTGTGGGGGCGGCTGCTGATCCGCGATGTGCCGCGCACCGCCGTGGCCGATCCCAAGGCCGATAACACGCAGGCCTTCTTGATAAACCCCGACGAGCCGAACGACCTGCCGGTCAAAGCGACGAGTTGGTCGGAGGTGCGCGTGGTGATGGCCGATCGCGTCACACACGACTTGTTCCATTTTCAGGCCGATTATTTCCCTCAGGATCAGACCACGAAGATTTCTGATGGGGCCGGGGACAAGTCGCTGGTGCAAACGACCGATCAAGATCAACACCAGCGGCATGTTCAGGCCATCCGTTTGGCCGCCCGCAGTCTGAAGCTTCAGAGCACGTTGTTGGGGGCCGATAACCGGGCCCTGATCAACGGCGAACTGCTGAACCCAGGCCAGCGGATCAACGGATTTGAGCTGATTGACGTTGGCCCCCGTCAGGTGACCCTCCGCCGTGACGGGGTCGAAGTCGTGCTGGAAATGGGAGAGTGACCCCGGCAGCGGGCCGGAACGCACAAGGAGCGCGTTATGTTTTCACAGCAGCGTTGGATGGTTGTGGCGGCTTTTTTTTGCCTGATGGGGTGGGTTTGCGCCGATCGGGCGATCGGGGCTGACCCTGTCGATCAGGCCGCCCCGGGCGAATCGGCCGTCACCATGACCCAGTTTGACACCGTGCAGTTGAACGTGCAGAGCACCGATCTGATCAACGTGCTGCAACTGCTCAGCGTGCAGGGACGAAAAAACATCGTTCCCTCGCCCAAGGTCACCGGCAGCGTCACCGCCAATCTGTATGACGTGACGTTCCACGAGGCCCTCGATGCGATCTGCCAGCAGAACGGCTGCGGATACATCGAGAAGGGCAACTTCATTTACATCTATACGCTGGAAGAAATCCAGCAGATTCAGCAGGCGCAGCGCAAGGTCGAGCACCGCGTGTTCCAGCTGAATTACATCACCGCCCAGGACGCATCGACGTTCATCACGCCGCTGCTTTCGGGGTCCGGGTCCGTGGCGATCAGTGGAAACGTCGGCACCGGCTTCCAGCCCACCATCGCCGACGGCGGCGCCAACAGTTCGTCGCAGATGGATAATCTGCTCATTCGCGACTACCCCGAGAACCTTGACGAAATCGCCAAGGTCATCGAGCAACTGGACACCAAGCCCTACCAGGTGCTCGTCGAAGCGACGATATTCCAGGCCGACGTGTCGGAAAACGCGGCGTTCGGCGTGGACCTCGCCATACTCGGTGATATTGCCGTCGATGCCTTCAGCAATCCGCTGGCCGGCATCGGCGATCTGTTCGGTGAAACCCCGAACATCTCCACCGACCAGGCCCAGATCATGACTTCGACGGTTGGCCAGGTGCATTCGGGCCAGGGCGGGCTCAAGGCCGGCATCGTCACCAACAACGTTGCCGCCTTCATTCGCGCTCTCGATTCGGTGACCGATACCGTCGTGTTGGCCAATCCCAAACTGATGGTGCTCAACCGCCAGCGCGCCGAAGTGCTGATCGGTAAGAAGGTCGGCTACCTCTCGACCACGGCCACCAGCACCGCGACCACGCAGACCGTTGAGTTTCTCGATACCGGTACGCAGTTGACGCTACGCCCGTTCGTCGCCCGCGAAGGGGACGACTTTGTCATTCGTCTGGAACTCAAGCCGCAAGTCTCCGAGGCGGAGATCCGCAACGTCGTCCCGGGCACCAGCACGACCGCGGTGACCGTGCCCGATGAGATTACGCAGGAACTGACGACCAACGTGATGGTTCGCAACGGACAGACCGTCGTACTCGGCGGCTTGTACAAGGAAAAAACCGAAATCGCGCGTGAACAGGTTCCGGTGCTGGGCGATGTGCCCATCGTCGGCAACGCCTTCAAGGGCCGCGATGACGCCACCGAGCGCAGCGAAGTGATTTTCGTGATCACCTCGCACGTCGTGAAGGACAAGGCCCTTTACGCCGCCGGCGCTGCTGCCCTGGATGGCGCGGAAATGAAACTTCTCGGCGCCCGCTCGGGCTTGCTGCCCTGGGCGCGTTCGAAGATGACCGCCTCGCACCTGCGCGATGCACTCAAGGCCCTGGAAAACGACGACCGCGAAAAGGCGCTGTGGGAAGTGGACATGGCCCTCTCGCTCCAGCCGCAACGCATCGAGGCGATTCGGCTGAAGGAAAAACTCACCGGCCAACGCGTTTACTGGCCCGAGAGTTCCCTGTTTGAACAGGCCGTCGAAGTGATGATCGAGCAGCAGACCGGCTTGCGTAAACAGCAAAGGCGCGCCCGGCCGATGCAGCCCGATCCCCGGCCCGGCGAACCGGTTTCCGACAGCGAGCCGCTCACCGGCATCTCGCAAACACAGCCCGTTTTCCCTGAAGCCGTGACCGAGCAGGTCTTCGGCCAAACCGCTGAGCAGACGGTGGAAACCATCGAAGTCGCCGAGCAGAACCAAGCCGTCGAAACGACGACTCAGGACATCGACACGGAAGCTGTTGCTGAATCCCAGACCGAGCAAACGCTCAGCGACCAGGCCGCCGTCGAAACCGATCCGGCGTTCGTCGATGAGACGGTCGCCGCCACCGAAGAGGATGATTTCAACGTGCCGAGCGATAACGGGGCGGGGTGGGGAAGCATGACCGAAGCCGATTCGGCCGCCGGTCAGGATGAGAACACCGTCGCCGCGCAGGACACGCCCGATGCGGAGTTGGAAGAAGATTCGCAGGAGGGCGTTGGCGCCGCGTTGATGAACGCGGTGGAGCATTACGTTGGCGACGAGACTGACGAAGCGATTGAGCGTACGGCCGTGGAAGCCCCCGAGGTCGACACGACCGGTATTGAGTGAACCCCCGTTGATCGGAGTCTTTTATGAGACGCACGAATGGGTTGATGATGTTGCTGTTGTTTGCGGTCGGTTCCGTGGCGACGTTCAGTGGCTGCGCCCATCGCACGCACGCCCAGGATAAACAGGCCGCCTACGACCGCTGGTCCGAGGCGCGGACGGGCATCCTCTATTCGCTGGCACTGGAGCAGTTCCAGACCGGCGATCTGGATACGGCTTACCAGTCCTGCAAGCAGGGCATGAGCGCCACGCCCGATCAGCCGCACTTCTACGAGCTGGCCGGTCGGATCATGATCGAAAAGGGCAGCTTGGAACTGGCGCACAAGTTCATCACCCGCGCCATCGAACTCGAGGCCGAGGGCGGCAATGCCCAGTATCTTCTGGGTGTGGTGCATCAGCGCTGGCGGCAGTACGACCGGGCGCTGGAATGCTATGAAAAGGCCGCCGCGGAGCAGATCGATGATCTCAGCGGTCTCATGGCCGCGTCGGAAATGCTCGTCAAGCTCGATCGCTCGGAAGAAGCGCTGAGCAAGCTGAGCGGCGTCCTGCGCCACAACGAGCACAACTCCGCCTTGCGCGCCAGCATCGCACGCATCCACATGATGCATCGGCGTTACGATCAGGCCGTGAAGTGGTATCGCCAGGCGCAATTGCTTTCGCCCGACGATCCGCTGATCGGCGAGCAACTGGGCCTGGCCGAACTGGCCGCGGGCAATCACCTCGAAGCGACCTATCAGCTCGGCCGCGTGCTGAAGCATGAAGAAGCGAAGCAGCGCACCGACTTGAAACTGGCGCTGGTCGACTGCTACCTGGCGACCAACAATCCCGCCGAAGCCGGGCGTCTGTGCCTTGATCTGACCCGTGCCGAGCCGGACCACGTCGATGCGTGGGTGCGGCTGGGCCAGGCGGCGTTCCTGCTCCAGGAAGACCTCACGCTCGGCCGCGCCGTCGCACGCCTGAACGCGCTGGCGCCCGACCGATACGAAAGCCACCTCATGCAGGGCATGATGGCCCAACGCCAAGCCGACGACGTTGCCGCCGCCGCGCATTACACCCGTGCCGCGCAACTGGCTCCCGATCAGGCGATCCCTTGGCTCATGCAAGGCATGGCACTGGAGCGGACCGGCCGCATCCACCAGGCCGAAGCCGCCTACCGGCATGCCGCGACGCTGGCCCCGAACGATCCCCGGCCGCGAACCCTGTTAACGGGATTATCCGAAATGGATTGACGCCGAGCCGGGCACGCGCGGGGATGGAGTGATGAGCAGATGTCCCTTGGGAAATTGGTCAGTCTCATCGGTGGGCTATGGACCGCTGCCCTGACAGCGGCCCTACTGTTAACCGAGCAAGCGGGCTTGGGAAACATCCTCCCCACCGGCTCCGTGGCCACAACCTTCATCGTGATCTGCGGCGGCGCGATCGCCACCCTCCTGGCTTACCTGTTGATCGGCGCGATGATCGATCACGACCTGTCGCGCCTGCGGCGCTTGATTGAAAGCCATCGCACCGGCGAGCCCGTCGGCGGCGTACCTTCCAGCTTCTACCTGCGCGGACTGGGCCAATCCATCGAACAGGTGCTCAACAGCCAGCAACAGCGGATCGAATCCCTGACCGGCCAACGTCGTGAGCTGGAAATCCAGACCCGCATCTCCGAAGCCGAGCGGCAGCACGCCGAGGCGATCTTTCAGTCGATCAGCGATGCGGTGCTGGTGACCGATGCGTTCAACGAGGTTGCCCTGGCCAACGAGGCCGCCTCGCAGGTCCTGCAGTTCGATCTGGAAGAAGCCCGCCATCAGCCGGTGGAGCGGCTCCTGCGCGATCCGGCGCTGGTCAAGCTGATCCGCGACACGCGCGAAAGCAGCAATCCGAACAACCGCCGCCATGTCGAGCACCCGATCAACACCGATTCGCGGCAGCAGGTGTTCGACGTCACCCTGGCCTGCGTGACCAACCCGCAATCCGAAGTCGCCGGGGTGGTCACCATTCTGCACGACATCACGCGCGAGAAGCAGGTCAGCCAGATGAAAAGCAGCTTCGTCTCCTCGGTCTCGCACGAGTTGCGCACGCCGCTCAGCTCAATCAAGGCCTACGTCGAGATGCTGGTCGACGGCGAAGCGCCCGACGAACCGACGCGCCAGGAGTTTTACAGCATCATCCAGAGCGAGGCGAACCGCCTGTCGCGCCTGATCGACAACATTTTGAACATCAGCCGCATCGAGTCGGGCATCGTCAAGGTGCAGCGCGAGGAAACGTCGCTTCCGTCGGTGATCCGCGATGTGATCGACGTGATGGCGCCGCAGGCCCGCGCCAAGCAGATCGAATTGAGCTACACCGAAACGCCGCTGTTCTATCACGTCTACGCCGACCGCGACATGATCTACCAGGCCACGCTGAATCTGGTCAGCAACGCGATCAAGTACACACCCTCGGGAGGGCGGGTGTGCGTTGAGGCCGTGGTGGACGATCACCGCCACACGGTCACGGTTTCGGTCAGCGATACGGGGGTGGGGATTCCACCCGAGGCCTTGCCTCATCTTTTCGAGAAATTTTATCGGGTCTCCGAGCACAAGAAGATTGCCAAGGGGACCGGTTTGGGACTCAACCTGGTCAAGCACATCGTCGAAACAGTACATGGAGGAGAGGTTTCGGTGACGAGCGAGGAAGGACGGGGCAGCACGTTCCGTTTCTCTCTGCCTTTGTCTCACGAGACGCCGTGAGTGTTCACCCGTTGCGCCCGGAAGCGCTGCGAAAGGATGTTCTCGCACGATGAGTACCGAAGTGCAAAATAAGGTCATATTGGTGGTCGATGACGAGGCGCATATCCTCAACGTGGTTTCCCTGAAACTGCGTAACGCGGGGTACGAAGTCGTCACTGCGCAGGATGGAGACGAGGCCTTTGAGTTGGCGTTGCAGTGTCATCCGGCGCTGGTGATTACCGATTTCCAGATGCCGATCATGACCGGATTGCAGTTGTGTGCGAAGTTGGCCGAGCATCCGTCCACATCGGAAACGCCGGCCATCTTGTTGACGGCGCGCGGCTTCGCGCTCAGCGAAGATGACCTGAGCAAGGCCAACATCGTGGATGTGCTCAGTAAGCCGTTCAGTCCGCGCGAGGTGCTCGAACGCGTGGAAACGCTGATCGAGAAACACACCGTGGAGTCGTAAGTCGGTGGACACCGTAACCACAACCCGATTGAGTCCGGCGTTGTTGACCGTGGTGGAACGCTGCCGGGAATTGCGTATTCCCTCGGCGATCCTCGATGAGCGGGGCGCCGTGGTGGAATCGCTTGGACGCGGTCATACGCTGAGCGAAAAGCTCATGGGAACGCCGCTGTTTCATCGGTCCATCGAGGGGCTGCTGGCGGCGGATCGAATCGAGCCGATTGAATTGTGGCCGGGTTGCTGGATCCTGATGCTGCCCATTCTCAGCCGACGACGTTGCCGGGGATACCTGGCCACGGCCTTTGTGACCGAACGCTTCCTGGGCGCTGAGCAATTTCGACTCGTTTGCGACCAATTGCAGCTCGATGCCGATGCCGTCGCGGCGCCGGCCCGTCGACAGGAACTGATGGGCGATACCGAGGTCCGGCGCATTGCTTCGCTGCTCCGCTGGATGGCCGAGGATGTTCAGCAACAGACCGAGCACAGCGGTGAAATCGAGGTCATGTCCTCGCAACTCGGTGAAGCATATGAAGAGCTGAGTCTGCTCTACCAGATCGCCACAAAGATGACCGTGACGCAGGAGCCGACCGATTTCCTCACCGAGGTCTGCACCGATTTGCATCAGGTGCTCGGTTTACGCTGGCTGACCCTGCAACTGTCCGATACGCACGATTCCCTGAACGCACTGAAAGGTTGGACCCACAGCGCCGGTCAGTGCGACCTGAGCGGGGAAGACCTGCGCATTGTCGGTCGCGAATTGATGCAACGGTTCAGCCGCGGCGGAGCGGCGATCATCAACGACATCCAAACGCTCGAAATCCCGCGGCTGCAGGGCGTCTGCCGGCAGATGCTCATCGTGCCCCTGTGCCAGGAAGATCAGACGTTCGGCGTCCTCTTTGGCGTCGAACGAGCCGATGACAAGGACCTGTCCTCCGTCGATAGCAAACTGGCCCACTCGCTGGCGCAGAACATCGGCATCTTCCTCGACAACGCCATCCTGTACGAGGACCAGCAGAACATGTTCATGGGCACGTTGAAGGCGTTGGTCAACGCCATCGACGCCAAGGACACTTACACCTGCGGTCACTCCGAGCGCGTCGCCACGCTCAGTCGACAACTGGCCGTCGCCGCCGGTCTCGACGATCGGACCTGCGAGCGCGTCTACCTGGCGGGCCTGATTCACGATGTCGGCAAAATCGGCGTGCCGGAATCCGTCCTGACCAAGCCCGGCCGCCTGACCGATGAAGAGTACGCCATCATCAAGACGCACCCGCGCCTGGGCGTGCGTATCCTGAAGGACATCCGGCAGATGCAGGACCTGCTGCCGGGGGTGCTTTTCCATCACGAACGTTACGACGGGCAGGGCTACCCCGACGGCCTGGCCGGAGACAACATTCCGCTGTTCGGGCGGTTGATTGCCCTGGCCGATTCCTTCGACGCAATGAGTTCCACCCGCACCTACCGCGAGGCCATGCCCCTGGGCAAGGTGATCCAGGAAGTGCGCCGGTGCGCCGGGGCGCAGTTTGATCCCCATCTCGCCGAAGTGTTCAGCACGCTGGATTTCAGTCCGTTCCAGAGCATGATCGAGAAGCATCGCAAACGCCAGAGTCCGTTGCACAAGGCCTTGGGAGGTTCGACCCGTGAAGCTAAAACATGAAAATTACGATCGCATCGCGGTCATCAGCATCAGCGGCGATCTGAACGCCGACGAAGCCGACGCGCTGCGACGCACCGTCGAACAGCGTCTCGAAGAAGACATGCGCGACTTCGTGCTCGACCTGTCGGAAATGGAATTCATTGATTCGCAAGGACTGGAAATGCTCCTGTGGATTCAGGAGCAGGCCGACGAACGACTGGGACAGGTGCGCCTGTCCGGCTGCTGCGACAACGTGCAAACCATTCTGGGCATTACCCATCTGGAGCACCACTTTGATCGACATGATGACGTTGAAGCGGCCCTGAAATCGCTGAGGTAAACATGACCACCGCCACTACGACCAATACCGCTTCCGGAGGTCAAAACACCAAGCCGCTGGGCGAGTTGCTGCTCGACGCAGGACTCCTCAGCGAAGAGCACTTGCAGTCCGCCCTGTCCGAGCAGAGCGCCCACGGCCACCGACGTTTGCTTGGTGAAGTTCTCGTCGAAATGCAACTGGTGACCGTGGACCAGGTGGCCGAAGTGCTGGCGCAGGCCTACGGCGTGCCGTTCGCCAAGGTATCGCCCAAGATCGCCGATCCGAAGGTGATCGAGGTTCTGCCGCGCGAGTTTCTCGAAGATCATAACGTGCTGCCGCTGTTCCAGGTGCGCGGCAAGTTGACCGTCGCCCTGCCCGAGCCCAGCAACCTTTTCCTGATCGAAGAGGTCGAGAAGATCACGGGCATGCAGGTGCAGATCGTCGCCGCCACCGTCCACGACATCCAGCAGACGCTCCAGGCGTATCTTCCCAACGCCAACGTCTTCGTGATCGACGAGTTTGTCGACGATATCCAGCCGAAGGATTTTGCTCTGGTTGAAAAGCAGGTGACCGACCTGGCCAACCTCGAGGAGGTGGCCGGACATTCGCCGGTGGTCAAGCTCGTCAACTACCTGATTTTCAGCGCGGTGCAGGAAGGCGCCAGCGATATCCACATCGAACCCGACGACGGCAAGCTGCGGGTACGCTACCGCGTGGACGGCCGGCTGTACGAGAAGATCACGCCGCCTCACCAGATGCATCCCGCCGTGGTCAGCCGCATCAAGATCATGAGCCAGCTTGATATTTCCGAGCGGCGCGTGCCTCAGGACGGCGGCATTCACGTGCTCCTGGAAGGCCGGCCCATCGACTTGCGCGTCTCCACCATGCCCGGCAAGCACGGCGAGAAGGTCGTCATCCGCGTCATCGATAACAACAAGATCATGGTCAACCTGGAGAAGCTGGGCTTCTCCTACGAGATGCTCCAGCGCTTCAAGACCGCGCTGCAGCATCCCAACGGCATCATGCTCGTCACCGGGCCGACCGGTAGCGGCAAGTCCACCACACTTTATTCGGCCCTGGCGCAGATCAACAACCCCGAGGTCAACATCTCCACCATCGAAGATCCGGTGGAGTTCAACCTGCCGGGCGTTAACCAGTTCCAGGTGAACGACAAGGCCGGCTTCACGTTCGCCGGCGCGCTGCGGTCGCTGTTGCGGCAGGACCCGGACATCGTGATGCTCGGAGAAATCCGCGATGGGGAAACGGCGCGCATCGCCACCCAGGCCGCGCTCACCGGGCACCTTGTACTGTCCACGTTGCACACCAACGATGCCCCCAGCGCCGTGACACGTTTGTACAACATCGGCGTCGAGCCGTATCTCGTCGCCGCCTCGTTGCGTGCCGTCCTCGCACAGCGGCTGGTGCGCAAGATTTGTTCGACCTGCAAGGAGCCGACCGATCCGCCCGCGGCGATGAAGCGCACCATCGAACATACGATCGGAAAGATCGAGACGTTCTATCGCGGGGCCGGTTGCAGCAAGTGTCGCAACAGCGGCTTCAGCGGACGCATCGGCATCTTCGAATTGCTCGTGCCCGACGATGCCATGCTCGATGCCATCTCGCGCGGGGCCCAGTTGCACGAATTGCGCGAGCTGATCCGTGACGACGACTACGTCACCCTGTCACGCGACGGCATGGAGAAGGTGAAGGCCGGCCTGACCACCGTGGAAGAAGTCTTCTACGCCACGGTGGCCTGATCGGTCGGAAAAGGAAAGGATCCCCATGGCTCGATTTGCCTACGAGGCCCGTGACAATTCCGGGCGGTTGGTCAGCGGCGAATTGGTCGCGGACTCCACCGCCGACGTCTCGAGGATGCTGCGCGCCGAAAGCAAGTTCGTCGTGAACGTGCGCCAGACTTCCCGGACCGACGAGCCCCTGGATCAAATCGACGTGGCCTCGGCTGCTCGACACGTCAAGCGCGACGACGTGATCGACTTCGCCCACCAGCTTGCGGTGATGGTCGATACCGGCGTGTCCATCGGCGAGGCGCTGGATTCCATCCGCGAGCAGTCCCACAGCGAGCATTTCAAGGCCATCATCGACGATGTCACCGACGGCGTGCAATCGGGCCTGAGCTTTTCCGCCGCCCTGGCTCGCCATCCGCGCGTTTTCCCCCCGTTGATGGTCAGTCTGGTCAAGGCCTCCGAAGCCAGCGGCACCATGGGCGCCATGCTCGATCGCATCAGCGCCTACCTGACCAAGGAACGCCATACCATCAAGACCATTCGCGGCGCGATGACCTATCCGGTGGTGATGGTGTTGATCTCGATTGCCGTGACGGTTTTTCTTCTGACGTTTGTCCTGCCTCGCTTTGCGGGGATTTATACCAATCGCGGGGCCGTCCTGCCCATGCCCACGCGCATCCTGATGGCCGCTGCGCACGTGTTCACGAATTATTGGTATCTTTTCGCCGGCGCGGCGGTTGCGGCGATCACGATGTTCTTTGTCATGCGAACCCAGGAGTGGGGCCGACGGACCATCGATACGTTCAAAATCAAATGTCCGGTCATCGGCCCGATGTTCACCCAACTGTATATCACGCGCGCCATGCGCACCATGGGCACCATGCTCGGCGCCGGCGTGCCCATGCTCGATATGATCGCCATCTCGCGCGGTGTGACCAATAATGCCCTGTTCCGCGATCTCTGGGATGAGGTCGATGAACAGATCCAACATGGCGCGCAACTGTCGTCGTCGCTTGCGGGCAGTTCGCTGATACCCGGCTCGGTCACGCGCATGATCCAGTCCGGTGAAAAATCGGGCCGACTCGGACAGGTCATGGAACGCGTCGCCGAGTTTACCGAAACCGATTTCGATCGCACCGTCAAACGCACCACCGAGTTTATCGAACCGGCCATGATCGTTTTTATGGGGTCATTCATCGGTTTCGTGGCGATTTCGCTGCTGTTGCCGATCTTCTCCATCGGGCGCGTTATGGCCGGAGGATAGGCCGCGTAAATTCCCTGAGGCCAATACGAAAAAGTCATCATCAAGCTGCCTCGGTTGTATGACGATGTAAACAGTACGAACGGAATTGAGGACAACGGGGCGAGGGAAGATAAGATGAGCGGCGTGCCGCAAGGCACGCCGTTGTCATTTGTCAGTTTATCGAATTGATTCAGCCGCGATGTGACACATCGCGCGATCAGGCCTGATCACAACTGACGCAAATCAATATAGGTTAGATTGAACCGCTTGGCGTATGTTCAGTGTCTATTGAGTGGAATAATTTCAAGAACTCTTTGAAGTCTTGCGGTAGCTGGATCATAGTGGTAATGCATTTGACGCAGGTACTCGAGCGCGGCCAGTCGTTCCAGAGGCGTTTTGGTGCGCCAGTATTCCCGATCGCCGCTGGAATCTTTCAGCGAAGAAATCGAAAGAGCGCTGCGATCCACATGGTGAAAATCCATACCTTGATTATACCATAAGCGTATTGCATGCTCCCTTGCTCTGCTCCGGTCATCCGGCCGCCAGTAACCGACAAGGTCGGCTTCATCCCGCGGCGGCTTGACGCTTCAGACGTGGGGCGAGGTAGCGCCCGGTGTAACTCTTCCGCGTGGCGGCGATCTTTTCCGGCGTGCCCTCGGCGACGACCTTCCCGCCGCCTTCGCCGCCTTCCGGGCCCAGGTCGATGATCCAGTCGGCACACTTGATTACGTCGAGGTTGTGCTCGATCACGATCACGGTGTGTCCCTTGTCCACCAGGCGGCTGAGCACGTTCAGCAGGTTCTGAATGTCGGCGAAATGCAGGCCGGTGGTCGGTTCGTCGAGGATGTAGACGGTGTGTCCGTTGGAGGATTTGCCGAGTTCGCTGGCGAGCTTGACGCGCTGGGCCTCGCCGCCGGACAGCGTCGTGGAGCTTTGGCCGAGATGGACATAACCCAGGCCCACGTCGCGCAGCGTCCGCAGCAGTTGCGTGGCCTTGGGGAACGCTTCGAAGAACTCCAGCGCCTCCTCGACCGTCATGTCCAAGACATCGGCGATGTTCTTGCCGCGGTAGCGCACCTCCAGCGTTTCGTGGTTGTAGCGCAGGCCCTTGCACTGCTCGCATTCGACGTACACATCCGGCAGGAAGTGCATCTCGATCTTTTTGGTGCCCTGACCCTGGCAGGCCTCGCAGCGCCCGCCCTTGACGTTGAAGCTGAATCGTCCGGCCTTGTAGCCGCGGATTTTCGCCTCGCGCGTCATGGCGTACAACTGGCGGATCAAGTCGAACACGCCGGTGTACGTCGCCGGGTTCGACCGCGGCGTGCGTCCGATCGGCGACTGGTCGACCTCGATCACCCGATCGACGTTGCCCATGCCGTTGATGCGCTCGTGGGCGCCGGGTTTTTCTCTGCTGCGCGTCAGGTACCGCAGCAGGCCCCGCAGCAGAATCTGGTTCACCAGCGTGCTCTTGCCCGAACCCGATACGCCGGTCACGCAGATCAGCCCGCCCAGCGGAAACCTCACATCGATGCGCTTGAGGTTGTTCTGCCGGGCCTTTTTCACCACCAGCGCGTTTTCGGTATCCACCTCGCGGCGTTTGTCCGGCGTGGCGATCTGGCATTCGCCCCGCAGGTAGCGCGCGGTCAGGGAATCCTTACTGGCCATCAGGTGATTCAGGTCGCCCTGGGCGATGATGCGCCCGCCGTGTCGTCCCGGTCCCGGGCCGATATCGATCACCCAGTCGGCCGAGCGGATGGTGTCTTCATCGTGCTCGACCACGACGACCGTGTTTCCGATTTCGGTCAGGTGGCGCAGCGTGCGGATCAATCGCTCGTTATCGCGCTGGTGCAGGCCGATGGTGGGTTCGTCGAGCACGTAGCAGCAGCCGACCAGTCCGGAGCCGACCTGCGTGGCCAGGCGCAGCCGCTGCGCTTCGCCGCCGGACAGGGTGAAGGTTTGCCGGTCCAGCGTCAGGTAATCCAGCCCCACGCTCGACATGAATCCCAGCCGCGCCCGCAATTCCTTGAGAATCGGCTCGGCGATCTGCTGCTTCTCCGCGCTCAACTCCAGGTTCTCGAACCACTGGATCGCGCGCTCGATCGTCAGCCGCACCACCTGGTGAATGTTGTACGGCTCTCCGTCGGCCCGGATGTATACGTGCAACGCTTCGGGCCGCAAGCGCGCTCCGCCGCAGCTTTCGCACGGCGCTTCGGAAAGGTACCCGTGCAGGCGATGCTTGACGTACTCGCTGTCGGTGTTGTCCCAGCGGCGCTGGAGGTTGGGGATAACGCCCTCGAAATGCGATCCGAATTTCGATTCGTCCGCTTCGGTCGTGCCGTGCAACAGGATGCGCGTGATGGCTTTGGGCAGATCGTTGAATGCGGTTTCGGCGCTGATCTCGAAGTTGCGGCAGAACTGGCGGATCAATCGCCCGTAATAGATGTTCATGCGCTTGCCGTGCCGCCGCCAGGCGTCGATCGCCCCTTCGCTCAGCGAGCGTTTGGTATCGGGCACGATCAACTGATCATCAAACTCCAGGATGGTTCCCAGCCCGCCGCATTCCGGACACGCGCCGTAGGGACTGTTGAAACTGAACAACCGTGGCGCCAGGTCTTCCAGCGCGCATTGCGGGTGTTCCGGGCAGGCGTATTTTTCACTGAACAGGTGATCGGTCCAGCGTTCGTCGTCGGCCTTGCCGTCTTCCATCACGGTGATGATCACCAGTCCCTCGGCCAGCTTCAGCGATGTCTCCACGGAGTCGGCCAGGCGCGAGCGCACCTCGGGTTTGATGATCAGCCGATCGACCACGGCCTCGATGGAGTGCTTGCGGTTTTTATTCAACTTGGGCGGATGGCGCAGGTCGACCACTTCGCCGTTGATCCGGACGCGCACGAAGCCCTGCCGCATGACGCCTTCCAGGGTTTCGCGGTGTTCGCCTTTCTTGCCGCGGATCAGCGGAGCGAGGACCATCAGCTTCGTGCCCGGTTGGAAGGTCATCACGCGATCGACGATTTGCGTGGCGCTGGTGGAGGAGATTTCCCGTCCGCAGGATTTGCCGCGTTTGTTGGTGTGCCAGCAGCAGGGGGTGCCGGCCCGGGCAAACAGCAGACGCAGATAGTCGTAGATTTCCGTGGTGGTGGCGACGGTCGAGCGGGGATTGTGGCTGGCCGAACGCTGTTCGATGGCGATGGTCGGGGGCAGACCCTCGATCTCCTCCACGTCCGGCTTGTGCATCTGCTCGAGGAACTGCCGGGCATAAGCCGAGAGCGATTCGACGTATTTACGCTGGCCCTCGGCGTAAATGGTGTCGAAAGCCAGGGAACTTTTTCCGCTGCCGGACAGTCCGGTAATCACCACCATCTGATCGCGGGGGATATCCAGATCGACGCTCTGGAGGTTGTGCTCTCGGGCGCCTCGAATGGAAATCACTTGCTTGCTCATGTCCGGTGGTAACTCCCCCCTGCCCACACCGAACCGGCGGGGTACAGGGAATTGTCTATGGTAACGCGGCGGTTCGGTCGAGGCCAGCGCAGGGTTTGCCAATCGCATGAAACGACGTTATTCTTGCCGTTTTCAAGGTTTACAGCGGCCACCACCCCTCAGCACGCCATTCATGCGATTTCAACTGATCGACAACGTGATCGAACGTTCTGATGAGCGGATCGTGGCGGTGAAAAACGTCACCGCCGCCGAGGAGTACCTCGGCGACCACTTTCCCGGGTTCCCCGTTCTGCCGGGCGTGATGATGCTGGAGGCGCTGGCCCAGGCCGGCCGTGTCCTGATGGAGGGGCGGTCTGACGCGGGGGCGGGCCCGTGGACGCTGGCCGAGGTCCGGCAGGTGAAGTACGGCTCGATGGTCAGGCCGGGTCAGCAATTGCGCGTCACCGTGGAATTGAAAAAGCGGGATGGTGCGCATTGGTCGTTCCAGGGCACGGGCGAAGTGGAGGGCAAACAGGCCGTCACCGCCCGCTTTACCCTGCGACCGGTCGCGGTTAAGGTCACGGATTAACCTGACGGGGCGGAAAGCCCCTTATGACAATTGGAGACATGCCGATGTCCATGAGCCCCGAAGAGGTCTTTGAAAAAATCCAGGAAGTGCTCGTCGATGCGCTGGGTGTCGATGACGACGAAGTCACCCCCAACGCCACGCTGACCGGCGATCTCGGCGCCGAGTCGATCGACTTTCTCGACATCGTGTTCCGGTTGGAGAAGGCGTTCGATATCAAGATCAGCCAGGGCGAACTGTTCCCGGACAACGTGCTCCAGGACCCGCAGTACGTGCAGGATGGCAAGGTGACCGAGAAGGGCATCGCCGAGCTCAAGGAACGTTTGCCCCACGCCGACTTCTCCGACTTCGAGCAGGACCCCGATGTGAACAAGGTCGGCGAGATCTTCACCGTCGATGCGATCTGCAAGTTCGTTCAATCCAAATTGCAGGCATAAGACATTAAGGCGCGAAGGCACGAAGTGAATTGCATTGGCTGATTCGGTGTGCCTGTTGTCTTAGTGCCCCTCGCCGAAGGCGACTTTCATGCGTTGGATGTGGATCGACAGAATTGCCGAGCTGGACAAGGGCCGGCGGTGTGTGGCGGTGAAGAACGTTTCACTCGCCGAGGAACACCTGCACGACCACTTCCCCGCCGCCCAAGAGCGACGCGCCTTGCCGGTCCACCCGGCCACGCTCATCATCGAGGGCTTTGCGCAGACGGCCGGCATCCTGGTCGGCCATGCCCGCGATTTCAAAGAGAAAGTCATACTCGCCAAGATCGGCAAGGCGACTTTTTCCCGCGATGTCACCGCCGGGCAGACGCTTTTTTTCACGGCGGAACTGGAACGCATCGACGACACCGGCGCCTCGACGCACGGCACGATCGAAGTGATCGACCAGACGGATGTGGTCTCGAACACCGCCGCGCCACGCCAGCCGGTCGGCGAAATCACGATGATGTTCAGTCACATCGACCGGAACATGCAGGGCCTGGATTTCCCCGACCGCAATTTCGTCTTTACCGATCAGTTCTTTGATCTGCTGCACAACAGCGGTATCGAGATTTGATTGTCGATTGACTGTTTTCGATTGTCGATTAAATCACCCCGGTCCAGGACACCTCAAGACCGGCTTGGCGGGTGTTCCCCGTGGTGAAAATAAAAAAGCCCAGGTTGGGGCTTTGATGGAACGCGAGGCCTTTCAGTTCAAGGGCAAGAAGCGGCAGCATTAAGCCAGTGGTAGCCGAATCGGCATTTGGCTTATCAAGTGTTTTTTTATCCGTCTTGCATCACTTTCAGTGAAGGGCGAGATTCGCGTTCCATCAAAACCCCGCGAAGGGCCACGGTTAATCATCGGCTAACATACCCCTCATACTTCAGTGAGGATTTGCGTTATGGGACGCGAACTCGGTTTTCACAAGTGAAGACGTTGCATGGCCTGTTCGAGAACGGCCAGGGAGGCGTGCATGTGGATCGAATCGTGCAGCGTGCGCGGGTAGGCCGGGGCCGAGGCGGCGATCAAGGCGCGGCGGATATCGACCAGGCGCGGCCATTGCGGTTCGAGTTTGACGCCGTATTTCTTTCGGGCCTGGGCGATCATGCGCACCAGGTCGTGATTGGTCAGGCGCTGCGGGTGCGCCCAGAACAGGTGTTCGAGATACACTGCATCCTCGACCCAATGCCCGGCGTGGACTTCGGCAAAATCGAACAGCAGGGCGGGCCCGTCGGGCGGCTCAACGCGCGTCATGGCGTTGGCCAGATGGATATCGCCGTGGCACCAGTGCTCGGTGTCGCGCGCGTCCCATTCCTTGAGCAGCTTTTTCAGTTTTTTACCGAGACGTTTGAGGGCGGTGTTCCAGTGTTGTTGCTCGGACAGGCCGTCCTGCCGGCGCAGATGCTCGCGCGCGCGGCGGATGATGGCGGGCCAGTCTTCGTTACGCGGAGGACGATCGACGGGTTGCTCTTCGGCGGCGACGTAAAACCGTCCCAACGCATCGATCAGCAGTTCCCATTCAGCGCCCTGCCAGTGGCTGTCGAGCGGTCCGTGGGACAGGCGCTCCATCACCACCCAGGCCAGGTCGTACCCGCCCAGTTCCACGCCCCCGGCATACAGGCGCGGGACAATCTCCGCGTCGCGCTGTGGGGTGGGCTGGAGTCGGCGAAGCCAGTGCATTTCCTGCGGGGGAACGGGCAGTTTCACGACAACGGGAGTCGGTTCGTGATCCGGTTGTCGCCAGGTGGCGTAGCCGGTCAGCGCGCCGCCGCGTTGCCAATCCGCTCGAAACCAGTGCAGATGATCGAGTCGCTGATTGCACGCCTCAATGAGGACCGGTTCGAGCGTCTGCCCGAACTGCACGTTGAGAGGTTGTTCAGGCCCACCGTTTGTCGAAAGCGGCGGGCCGGATCGACCTTCGGGCACGGCGTTCCTTTCGTGCGTCGCGATGGGTCGCCCACCTTTTTCCGGTGCTCGGGGCGAATGCTCAACGGCGCTTATTCCGCCTGGGCGTAGCGATTCATCGCCACTTCCACCAGCGGGATTAACATCTCTTCTACCGGAGTGTAGTTGCCTTTGTCCACCAGTTCCCCCATGTAACGTCGCGACAACTCATCGAACTTGCGCTTGCGCAGCGTGTTCTCGATGCGCAGGTACACGTCGGCCAACTGTTTGGCTTCCATTCCTTCGACTTTCTCCAGGTAGACCCATCCGAATCCCGGATTCCCGCGGACCGTGACCGCGATGCGCGGACTGTGCCGGCCGGCCGTGAGCTGGCGCACCGGTTCGTTGAACGGCTCGAAATCGCCTTTGAACTTATCGAAGGTATCCAGTCGGGCCTGGTACGTGGGCATCAGGCCGCCGTCCGACCGGCGAAACGCGCTGTAATCTCCGGCGACCCGTTCAAAGGGTTTGCCTTCGTTCAATGCCCGGTCCACATCGTCGGCCTGGTCTTCGCTCAGCACGATGATGATACGCAAGACGACCGAGGGTTCGGGATTGAACTGCTTGTGGTTCTCGCGGTAGTGGCGTTCGACTTCCCGCCGCGTGACGTGCACCTTCGGCCAGATGCGGTCGGCCAGGTATTTCTGGACGAGGAAGGCCTGGCGCTGGGACTCCAGGTACTCCTCGAGTGTCATGCCCTTTTCGGTTTGCAGTCGCTGGCGCGCGATACTGGGGACCCCGAAAAACCGGGCCAGGATCTTTTCGCGCTCCAGCTTGAGCATATGGAGCAGCCCCATCTGCTCCTGCTCGGTCAGACTCTGCTCGGCCTCGGCGATGACCAACTCGTCGGTGACCATCTGGCGCAGGTAGGCGTAAATCTGGCGCGTCACGTCTTCACGAAAACTGACCCTCGGCACGGAAGCGCCCAGCCGCTGCAACTGGTCGGGACCGATCTGATTGAAGACCTGGCTGGCATAAATGGGCCGGCCGTTGATCTGGCCCACCATGGCGTCGACGGTCAGCGCATCGGGGATTTGCGTCGTTTGGGAACCATTGGTGTATTCCTGGGGCAGATTGCGCGTGGGGCGGGGGCGCTGGCGCGTCGGGTCGGATGACTTGGCGAACATATTGCAGCCGGCCGGGGCGAGCACCGTGACGGCGAGGATGAACAGACAAGCCACGCCGAACCGGGCGGGACGGCGCGGGGACGGGGCCTTGCATGTGTTGGGTTTCATACCGTTGAGTCTAAGCATCGGACCGGCGATTGACAACAGCCGATTCGCCCCCGGGCCGAAGCGGACTTATACTGACTATCCGGCACGGCCCACTCCCAGACCCCAAAGGAATCCCATGAGCGAAAACGAACAGCAACCGCCTAAAATTCAAGTGGATAGCGACTGGAAGGAAGAGGCCCGCCTCGAGAAGGAACGCCTGGCCTCCCAGGCATCGCAGGAAGGCGACGAGCCCTCCGCCGGGCCTGGGCAATTGCCGCCCGCCGATTTTCAGACGCTGGTTTCCACCATGGTCACGCAGGCCCTGATGGCGATGGGCGCCGTGCCCGATCCGGCCACCGGCAAGCGCGTGGCCTACCTGGACCTGGCCCGGTTCCACATCGACATGCTCGACGTGTTGGAACAGAAAACCAAGGGCAACCTCAGCGATGAGGAAACGCAACTGGTGACCGGCGCGCTCAACGAATTGCGCATGCAGTACGTGCAGTTATCCAAGCAAGCCGATGCGCAGCTGAAAGCCCAGGCCGACGGCGGCCCGGCCGACGCTGCCGGCGACTTGCGCACCCCCGGCGCCTGAGCATGCGATCGAATCCCGCGGTCAGGTTGACCGCTCCGATACCGATCTTATGATGGCTCACATCTTGCGGGGTGTCGCGAAAGGATCGATCTGGTGAATGGTTCGGCCGACACATCCGGCGCGATCGGGGGAAAACACCATTTCCTGTTGCGCCGGTTGCATTCGCTGTCCGGTATTCTGCCCGTGGGCGTGTTTGTCATTTTCCACCTGTTCACCAACGCCCAGTTGATCCGCGGCGGCGAGCATTTCCAGCACGAAGTCGACTTCATCCATTCCATGCCGGCGCTGCTGTTCATCGAAATTCTGCTGTGGGCTGCGATCGGCTTCCACGCGGCGCTGGGGGTGGTCTACACTTTCGCCGGGGCACAATCCAACACGCGGTATTATCCCCACTGGGACAACTGGCGTTACCTGCTGCAACGCATCACCGGCATCGTGGCGCTGGTGTTTATCTTCCTGCACATCGCCACGCTGCGCTGGCGCTGGGACTTGGCCGGCTGGTACACGCCGTTCTTTACGCTCGGCGTCACCCCGGAAGGCGAGGTGGTTAACCTGGCCGGCGTCTCCACGGCCGTGGCGCTGCAACATGCGTGGTGGGTGGCGGCGCTCTACCTCGTCGGCGTGCTGAGCGTGATCTACCACTGGTCGAACGGCCTGTGGACCGCGGCGATCACCTGGGGCGTGACGATCACCGATCAGGCGCAGAGGCGCTGGGCGTGGCTGTGCGGCGGATTGTTTGCTGCGCTGTTTGTGTTTTCCGCGGCGGCGTTCGTCGGCGCGCTGACGCTGACCGAAAATGACCAGAACACCCACGAGTGGCGCGCCTACCGTTACATGAGCGAACAACGCCGCGCCGGTCACGTAATCGACCTGCACGGCAAGCGTCCCGGCGACCGCGTGTCCGTATCGGCTCTGCCGGACCTGCCCTCGACCGAGAACGAAAGCGATGGCTGATTCCAACACGCGTGTGATTGTTGTTGGCGGGGGGTTGGCGGGACTGGCTGCCGCGGCGCGCATCGCCGAGGAGAAGGTTCCGGTCGATCTGTTTTCCGTGGTGCCGGTCAAGCGGTCACACAGCGTCTGCGCGCAGGGCGGGATCAACGCCTGCACCGAGCCGGTCCGCCAGGAAGGGTTTTCCGAGTGGGACCATTTCGATGAAACGCTTTACGGCGGCGACTTTCTCAACCACCAGCCCCCGGTTTACGAGATGGCTTACTGGGCGCCGAAGGTGATCGATCTGATGGACCGCATGGGCGTGCCGTTCAACCGCACGGCGGAGGGCCGGCTGGATCGGCGTTACTTCGGCGGTTCGCTGTTCCGACGGACGCACTTCTCCGGGGCCTCGACCGGTCAGCAGTTGCTGTATGCCCTGGACGAGCAGGTGCGCCGTCGCGAGGCCGAGGGCCTGATCACCAATTATGAGTTCTGGGAGTTTCTCGCGCCGGTGCTCGATGCGCAGGGCGACTGCCGGGGGATCGTGGCGCAGGACGTGCGTTCGATGGAAATCCGCGCGTTTGAAGCCGGGGCGGTGGTGATGGCCACAGGCGGCTGCGGCACGATCTTCGGCAAGTCCACCATGTCGGTGATCTGCAACGGCGCTGCGGCGGCGCGCTGCTACACCGCCGGGGCCTGGCTGGGCAACCCCGAGATGATTCAGGTGCATCCCACGGCCATCCCGGGCGAAGACAAGTGTCGACTGATGAGCGAATCGGCGCGCGGCGAAGGGGGGCGCGTGTGGGTTCCGGCGATGCGCACGGCGGGCGGTTACCGCAAGCCCCATCCCGATGCCGGACGCGATCCCCGCCGGATTCCCGACAACGAGCGCTGGTACTTCCTCGAAGAAAAGTATCCGGAATACAAGAACCTGGTTTCCCGCGATGTGGCCACGCGCGAAATCTTCGACATGTGCCGGGAAGGTTACGGGGTCGGCGGCGGCAACATGGTCTACCTCGACATCACCCATCTGCCCGACGCCACCAAGAACAAGCTGCACGCCATTCTTGAGATTTATGAGAAGTTCACCGGGGATGATCCTCGCCAGGTGCCGATGAAGATTTTTCCCGCGGTGCACTATTCCATGGGCGGGTTGTACACGGTGTACGAATCGGGCGAGCCGGTGAAATTCCGCAGCGGCGTGATCGACAAGCTGCGCGATCGCATGCCGCCGGTGCTCGCTGAGAAACTGGAAAAAACGCGCCGCAACGAACAGCCGAAGGGCTTACTGCCCGGCAGTCCGTTCAACATGATGACCAACATCGCCGGGCTCTACGCGTTCGGCGAAGTCAATTACCAGTACCACGGCGCCACGCGACTGGGCGCCAATGCGTTGCTCAGTTGCATTTTCGACGGTCTGTTCTGCGGTCCGAGCGTGGTGAACTACCTCAAGCTCGAATCCGACCGCGTGGACCCCGACATTTTCGATCGTGCGGTCGAAGCCGAGAAGCAGAAACAGACCGAACTGCTCGAACGCAGCGGCGGGGAGAATCCTTACGAACTGCACGAGGAAATCGGCCGGTGGATGACCGAACGCTGCACGGTGGTGCGCGACGGAGCGGGGATGGCGGCCCCGCATGCCCGGTTCGAGGAATGGAAGCAGCGATGCAAGCGGGTGTCCCTGTACGACAGCGCCATGTGGACCAACCAGAACCTCAGCTACACGCGCGCCCTGGGCGACATGATCCGCTATGCCGAGGCGATCGTGGCGGCGGCGATCGAACGGCGGGAATCTCGCGGCAGCCATTACCGCACCGATTACCCGCAACGCGAGGATGCCAAGTTCCACAGCACCTCCGTGGCGCGCTATGATTCCACGCGGGATCAACCGGTCATCGTCTGGGAGCCGGTCCCCTCGCCGATGGTCCAGCCCCGCGCGCGGACCTACGGGAAATCGCAGACCCAGGCCGCGGCGAAAACCTAGCATGCGTCCGGAATCGTCCGTGAATTGTTTGGCGTGCCCCGAAGGGGCGCCGGTTTGAGAACTGAAATGATCGCACCCCACCCCGACCATCCGCCCAAGACGTTCCGCATCCGGGTCCGCCGCCAGGATGGCCCGCAGGCCAAGTCCTACTGGCAGCAGTTCGATGTCACGTATCGGCCGAACATGAACGTCATCAGCGCGTTGCAGTGGATCGCCGCTCATCCCCGCACGGCCGACGGCAAACAAACCTCACCCGTCGTCTGGGATTGCAATTGCCTGGAGGAGGTGTGTGGGGCCTGCACGATGCTGATCAACGGCCGGGCGCGCCAGGCATGCAGCGCGCTGATCGATGAGTTGATGGAGCACGGCTCAACGATCACGCTGGAGCCGATGACCAAGTTTCCCGTGGTGCGCGATCTGTTCCCGGATCGCTCGCGCCTGTTCAACGATCTGAAAAAGGTGCAGGGCTGGGTGCCGATCGACGGCATGCTGGATCTGGGTCCCGGCCCCAACGAGCCGCCCGACACGCAGGAGATGCGCTACGCGATGTCGCGCTGCATGAGTTGCGGCTGTTGCCTGGAGGCCTGCCCGCAGTACACATTGACCAATCACTTCCTCGGCGCGGCGCCGATCGGACAGGCCCGTCTGTTCAATGCCCACCCCACCGGCGCGCAGCTCAAAGAGGAGCGCCTGGTCACGCTGACCGGTCCGGGGGGTGTCAGCGATTGCGGCAACGCGCAAAATTGCGTCAAGGCCTGCCCCAAGGACGTGCCGCTGACCGAAGCCATCGCCGACATCGGCCGCCAGGCCACGGTGCATTCGATCAAGAATTTCTTCAGCGGGGGCTGAGCCCGGCGCGCATGGAAAAACCCGCGACGCGACTTCGCGGGTTGATCCGTATTCGCAGCCCTGGGCTCGGGGACGACCGGCGGGCGGTGTTGCTCCACCTCCTTACCCACTACACCAGCCGCCCTCGTCAGCATCACCCGAACCGATGGCTGCGAACTCGATCTACCTGGATGGTTAACGCACGTCTTTCTCCAGGTCAGTATGACACAACCTCGCCCGGTCAGGCCTCTTGCGCCCACCGGCGATTTGTCTCTTTGCTTCTTCCGGTTGATTCGGAACCAGAACTGCCTATCCGAACTGCGCCAGTTTAGCAGGTGGATGTTAGTTTTTTATGAGAATCGGAAAATACCTGTTATCGCGGTGCGGAGTCGGCCTGATATACTCTTGGTCATGACCCCGCCGATCGATGAGGAACCGGTGCGGCTGTCCGAGGCGGCCGAGCAGGCCGGCGTGACCGTCAGCCAGTTGCAGTACTATCTGTATATGGGCGTCGTGCAGGCCTCGATGCTCTCGGGCGGTCGGCAGCGTCTGTTCGACCGTCGGGCGATCCAGCGCGTCCGCATGGTCCATCTGCTCAATCGATCCGGCTATCCCCTGCGGGAAATTCGTGAGATTTTCATGGAGTCCCACCCCGATTAAACCCTTATGACCGAATCGCCAGACAACGCACCGGGCCATGTTGACATCCACGCCCACCTGATCCCCGGCGTCGACGATGGCTGCCGTTCCATCGACGAGGTGGTCCAGTGCATCGAGCGATTGCAGGATTACGGTTACATCGGCAGCGTCTGCACACCCCACCTGCTTCATACGCATTTCCCCGACAACACGCCGGAGAATGTGACACGCTGGACCGACGATTTGCGGCAGGCGTTGGCCGAGCGTGGCGTCGACTACCGGCTCTGGCCCGGCGGCGAGTTGCAGATTCACGAGGAAACGCTGAGCTGGATTTCCGACGTGGGCCTGCGCCCCATGGGTGATGGCCGGTGCATTCTGTGTGATACCTGGCTGACCGAGTGGACCGACGATGCCGACCGGGTTGTCGATTTCATTCTCGAGCAGGGCTATCGCGTGATACTCGCTCATCCCGAGCGGCTGCCGATGGAGGATTTCGACGGCGTGCTCGATCACCTGCAACAGCGCGGCATCTGGCTCCAGGGCAATTTCAATTCCCTGTCTGGCGGGGAGGGGCCGACCGCCCATCAACGTTCCTTGCGTTTGTTGAGAGAGCAGCGCTATCGCTTTCTTGCGATGGACATGCACCGCATCCACACCCTGCCGCAGCGCCTGGAGGGATATCTCACCGCCGAGATGACCGTTGGTCCGGAAAAGCTGGCCGAACTGGTCCGCGACAATCCGCTGAGCATGCTGGCCGGGGAATCGACGAGTTGAAATCTCGAACTACAAGAAATAATTCATAAATCAGAAATCACAATTTCCTCTGTGGTGAAAAGAAACGTTCGGCAATAGTGGTTTACATTTCTTCCGGCTGCGCATTCTGTTCCGCGGCGGCGGCGAGGGCTTCCAATCGCCCCAGCGTGCGGTCGATCTGTGCGCGGAAAGCGTTGTAGGGAAACAGCACGATCAGGGCGACGACCAGTCCCGCCACGGTGGTCAGCAGCGCTTCGGCAATGCCGGCGCCGATCTTGCCCGGATCGGTCACCATCTCGGTATCGCTGAGCACGCGGAAGGCGCGAATGATGCCCGTCACCGTACCGAGGATGCCCAGCATGGGTGCGGCGGTGATGATCGTTCCCAGCGTCGGCATGAAACGTTCGAGGCGGTGGCGCTGGTTTTCGACGGCGTCGGCCGCGGTGGCGTGGCTTGCCTTTTCGCCGAGCATGCGCCGCGCCGCATCCCCGTAGACCGTGCCGTCCCGTTCGGCCAGGAGCCAGGCCTTATCTCGCTGGCCGCCGCGCAGCAACTCGGCGACGCGATTGATGCGGTTACGTGCCGTGGGATTGTTCGTCTTGATCCAGAACCAGCACCGCTCGAAGATCAGCGTCAGCGCAACCACGCTCAGCGCCAGCAACGGCCACATCACCCACCCGCCGCGCGCCATCAGATCCTTGATTGTCAACCACGTCGCTTCCATGGTTACCATCTTAAGGCCCGTTTTGCTCGGCGTACAGGCAATGGGGCCGTGTCGTGTATAGAATACAACCACCGATGCGCCAATTCGCTTGCCATGATGCTCCATCCATCGCGGAGGACTGGTTCGTCGACGCCTTCGGCGCCGATTATCCGTTTCTCTACCGTCATCGGGATGCCGATTCGGCGCGTGCGGAAATCACCGCCCTGATGCAGCGGCTTGACTTGCCCGCCGGGGCGCGGGTGCTGGATGTTTGCTGCGGGGCCGGGCGGCACATGCTGACGCTGGCCGACCTGGGATACGACATCTGGGGCCTGGATCTTTCACCCCAGTTGCTGGCGCGGGCGGCGGAGCATCCGTCCATTGACGATCGACTGGTCCGCGCCGATATCCGCGCGCTGCCGTTTCGCCCGGTATTCGATGCGGCGCTCAACCTGTTCACCAGTTTCGGCTACTTCCAGCGGGATGAGGAAAACGCCGGCGCCATGCGGCAGATGGTGGGCACGCTCAAGCCGCGGGGCCGGATTGTCGTCGATCTGATCCACCGCGCGCACCTCGAAGCGAACCTCGTGGAACAGACCGTCGAGCAGCGGGACGGCATGCGTCTGCGCGTGCATCGCGCGATCGTGGGCGATCGCGTGGTCAAACGCACCGAGATCGAGACGGCGGGCCGGGTGCGCGAACTGGTCGAATCGGTGCGCCTCTACGGGTGCGAGGAAATCACCGCACTGCTCGAAACATGTGGCGTGGGGGACATCGAACTGTTCGGCGATTTCGACGGCTCGCCCCTGCGACCCGATTCCACCCGCATGATTGTCACGGGAGTCCGCCCATGAATCCGCAAACGTCGGACATCGGCGGCTTCTGCGTGGATCAGGTCGATTATCCTCCGGCCAGTGAGCTGATGCGCCGGCTCGACGCCAACGAAACGCCACCGGGGTTTCCGTTGTTCGATGCTGCGGCATTGCGGTGGCCGAGCGATGGGCCTGGCATCAATCGGCCCGCCCTGGCCGAGTCCCTCGACCGGATCAACCTGAAATACGACAACCGTCTCGATGGAGCGACCCTCGATGCGATTCGCAGCGGAGGCGTTTTCGTGATCGGAGGCCAGCAGCCGATTCTCGCCGGTGGTCCGCTGCTGTGTCTGCTGAAGTTGATTACCGTGCTGGCGCGCGCCTGGCGTCTGGAGAATGCACACGAACGGCCGGTCATTCCCGCGTTCTGGATCGCCTCGGAAGATCACGATGTGCTGGAGGTCAACCGTTTACGCATCGGCAAGCAGACGCTGGTGTGCGAGCATCCGGAGTTGGAACAGGCGGGGCCGCGTTCCCCGGTGGCGTCGTTGAGCCCCAATGCTTTTCGTCGCGCCTTTCTCAGCGAGTTGGAACGGTTCCTGCCGCAAGGCCGCAACAAGGCGCAAGTGATCGAGGTGGTCCGGCGGGCCGACTGGTCGAGTTACCCGGCCTTGTTCGCCACGGTGATCGGTGAACTTCTGCCCGGTCCATGGCATGCGGTGTGGATCGATCCGATGCGCATGCGTGATGTGCTCGCCCCGGCGCTGGGGCGCATCGTCTCGAAGCTGCCCGCGGTGCTGAAGGCGTTTGATGACGGCGCACGGATGCTGCGCGAGCAGGGTTTCGAGCCGCCGTTGCAGAAGGTCAACCTGTTCGAGTTCGTCGAAGGCCGGCGCGTGGCGTGCGACCTGACGGCGGAGCGTATTGCACTGCACGATGGCCGGGTCACCTGCGATGAATTGGCCGCGCTGATCGCACAGCAGCCGCAGCGGTTTTCACCCGGCGCGGCCCTGCGGCCGATTGTGCAGGACATGGCGCTGCCGACGCTGACCACCGTCGCCGGGCCGACCGAGTTGCTCTACCTTTGGCAGGTTGATCCGATCTATCGGGCGTTGGGAGTGGAGCGATCGAAGTTGACGCCGCGCTTGGGCGCCACCTTCATCACGCAGCGCGAATGGCGCATCGCCCAGCGGTTCGGATTGGATGAGCAAAGCTTGTTTCGGGCCGGGCGGCTTCTCGAGGACTATGATACGACGCGGTTCGACGTGGACGATGACGACCTGCGCTATCTGGAAGAGCTTCGCGATTCGTTGTTGCAGCGCATCGGTGAACTCGAAGCGGCCGGCATGGAGAAAATGATCGACAAGGCCCGGCAATCGATCGCGCACCAGATCGACAAACTGACCGAGCGGACGCGCGAGCAACGTCTTTCGCAGCGGGGCTTGGGCAAAGGCCTGCTCAAGGCGCTGGCCGATCACCTGTTGCCGGGCGGCGCGGCGCAGGATCGCGCGATCGCCTCGGTGGAAGCGGTGGGGCGGTACGGCTCGGCATGGATCGATCGGTTGATCCGCCAGGCCGACCCGGCCGACACGGCGCACCGCGTGGTGGTGCTCAACGATGAAGGAGATGCAGCGTGAGCGTGGATGTACTGGCCATCGGGGCGCATCCCGATGACATCGAAATGATCTGCGGCGGGACGGTGGCCAAGCTGATCGACCGCGGCAAGTCCGTGGCGATCATCGACATGACGCGCGGCGAACTGGGCACGCGCGGCACCCCCGAAACGCGCGCCGCCGAAGCCGAGAAAGCCGCGAAACTGCTTGGCGTGACCGAGCGCATCAATCTCAACCTCGGCGACGGCAAACTGGCCAACACCGAAGCGGCGCGCATCGAGGTGATCGAGCAGATCCGCCGTCTGCGCCCCAAACTCGTTTTCGCCCATTACTGGGACGATCTGCACCCCGATCATTCGGCCACCGGCCGCATCGTCATGGACACGATGTATCCGTCCGGCTTTGCCAACTATCCGGCCCAGGGCGATCCGTTCCGCCCCAACGAGTACCTGTTTTTCATGGCGCATTTTCCGTTTGAGCCGAGTTTCATCGTTGACATCAGCGCCTACCACGACAAAAAAATCGAGGCGGTGATGTGTTATCAATCGCAACTGCACAATCCGGAACTGGACGGTCTGGAAACCTGGATCAGTCAGCCGACGTTCGTGGCGCGCCTCGAAGCCCGTGCCCGCTACTACGGCACGATGATCTACAAAGACTACGGTGAGCCGTACCTGGTGCGCCGCCCGGTGCCCGTGGACGATCCGGTGGACCTCTACGAACCGTTCGGCAAGATTTACGCGAACAAGAAGTGACAACTGGAGAAACAGAGGCGCGGAATGATTTCTGATTTATCTCGGTGTCTCCGCGGTTAAGTATTCATCGCTCGAGGTCAGTAAAAGGAAACGTTCTGAAATGAAAATAGCGATTTCCTGTCATCCTTCGCACGGCGGCAGCGGCGTGGTCGCCACGGAGCTGGCCATGGCCCTGGCCGACCGCGGCCACGAGGTGCACGTGATCTGCCACACGCGCCCGTTCCGCCTGGTCGATCGGCCGCGATTGCATTTTCATAAGGTCAACATCACCGCGTACCCGTTGTTCAAATATCCGCCGCACGATTTGTGTTTGGCCAACAAGATGGCGGAGGTGGCGGCGGCGGAGAAGCTGGACATCATCCACGCCCATTACGCCGTGCCCCATACCGTCAGCGCCATTTTGGCGCGCGAGATGCTTTGCGTCTGCGAGCACCCGGTCAAGGTCGTCACCACGCTGCACGGTACGGACATCACGCTTGTCGGTTCGCATGATGATTTTCGGCGGGTCTGCCGGTGGTCGATGCTCAAGTGCCACGGCCTGACCGGCGTTTCGGACTGGCTGGCCGAGCGGACGGTGCAGGCGTTTGATCTTCCCGATCCGCCGCAGGTGATTGCGAACTTCGTCGATTGCGATCGTTTTCATCCCAACGGGCGCGCCGGCTATCCGGACGGTCAACCGTTCCGCCTGTTGCACGCCAGCAACTTCCGTCCGGTCAAGCGCGTGTTCGATATCATCCGCGTGTTTGAGCGGGTGCGCCGGGAGATCGATGCCGAACTGGTGATGATCGGCGACGGCCCGGAGCGCGGCTTGGCGCAGGAACTGGCCGCGGAACTGGGCGTCTGCCGGTATACGCAATTCATTGGAAACCAGGCCGAAATGTCCCAGGCCTACCGCGACAGCCACCTGTATCTGCTGCTCAGTGAATACGAGTCGTTTGGTTTGAGCGCGCTGGAGGCGATGGCTTGCGGGACGCCCGTGCTCGGTACGTCCAGCGGCGGATTGCGCGAGGTGATCGTCAACGAAGTCGGCGGAATGCTGCGCCCGGTCGGCGATATCGAGGCGCTCAGTCGGGCGGCGCTGGATATCCTGAAAGATGCTGATAACTGGCAGTGTCAAAGCCGGCAGGCGCGCGACTTCGCCCGCGCCACGTTTTGCATGACCAAAATCGTGCCGCAATACGAAGCGTTTTATCGGCAGGTCATGGAGCGCGAAGAACACGAAGTGCATACTCAACACAGCGGGCCCCGGGGGACCACGGAGTAAAGATATTTCTTTTCGCATCTCTGCGAACCTCGGTGGTTCTCTGTATTGGAAGTCATCCAAACCATCCTGTCCCATCGCGTCCTTCGCGTCTTCGCGGTTTTACCGTCCGTTGTGTCGACCACTCCGGCCGGTTACGCTTAGCCCATGTCTGTTCCTTCCAAACGCTCGACCTGGATATTGACCGGCCTGATCCTCGCCGGACTGATCGGCGGGGCGCTGGTCGGGCAATGGCTGCACGATCCGGAATTTGATCCGGCGATCCATGGCGATAGCGCCCACAGGTATGCTTCCGCCTTGTATTACTTCACCTTCGTCGGGCGGACGCTCTTCATGGGTTTGCTGAAGATGTTGATCATGCCGCTGATCGTTTCATCGGTGGTGGTGGGTGTGGCGTCGGTGGGGGATTTTCGTCACTTGGGGCGCATCGGTCTGAAAACGCTGGTCTACTACGTGGTGACGATGCTGATCGCGGTGACGATCGGGCTGTTGCTGGTGAACTGGCTCGAACCGGGCCGGGGATTGGACCTCGGCGCCATGCAGCAACAGGCCAGCGCCGCCTACGAAGCGCGGGCCGAAACGATCGAAGCCAACCGCCCGGCGGGACTGGTCCCCGCGGTGCTCGATCTGCTGGGGCGCATGATTCCTTCCAATCCCTTCGCGGCCCTGGCCGATCCGTCATTGAAGCAGATTCTGCCGGTGATTTTCTTTTCGATCTGTTTCGCCGTGGTGCTCACGACCATCGGCGAGAAGGCGCGCGTGGTGGTGCGCTTTTTCCAGGCCGTGTTCGAGGTGATGATGAAGCTGGTGCACATCGTCATCTGGCTGGCGCCGGTGGGTGTGTTCGCCCTGCTGGCGTGGACGGTGGCGCGTATCGGTTTCGAGGTCTTCATCGGGGCGCTGGCGCGCTACATGGGGACGGTGATCCTCGGCCTGGGCATACACGCATTGCTTGTCCTGCCGCTGGCGCTGTGGTTGATCGGGCGGGCGAATCCGCTTTTGTATTTGCTTCAGATGTGGCAGGCATTGATGACGGCCTTCGGTACGGATTCCTCCTCCGCCACGCTGCCGGTCACCATGGAATGCGCCGTCGAGCAGGGTGGTTGCTCGAAGAAGTCGGCCGGATTCGTGCTGCCGCTGGGGGCGACGATCAACATGGACGGCACGGCGCTCTACGAAGCGGTGGCGGTGGCGTTTCTTGCCCAGGCCCATGGCATTGCCGTCGGCTGGGAGACCTCGATCATCATCGCACTGACCGCGACGCTCGCCGCCGTGGGGGCGGCCGGCATTCCCGAGGCCGGGCTGGTGACGATGGTCGTCGTCATCGGCGCGGTGAACGGCAACATCCTCGCGCACGATCCGAACGCCGCGGTGATTCCCATTGCCGCGGTGGGTCTGATCATCGGCGTGGATCGCCTGCTCGATATGTGCCGCACCACGGTGAACGTCTGGGGCGACGCCGTGGGCGCGAAGATCATCAGCCGCACCGAGCGGGATGAACCGGTGATGAATGCCGATTAAGTGGATGTTTTGTGCCCGCACCGCCCTTGGTGATATCATTTTACTATGCATGACAAACCCGACACCCCGCCCGCACCCGATATCGCAGAACACGGCGCCGGGGATCGCACCAGCGATCGCCGGCTGTACATCCAGTTACTGGCGTGGACCGAATGCAACGACCCGGCCTTCGCCACCGAATCGCTCCAGCAGTTCGACCTGACTTGCGCACTCTACGAAGACCTGAACGATCCGTTCGGCATGGCGCTGGCCATTGCCGCGGAAGACCCCGAGCAGTTGATCGGCGAGGCGCGGCGGTTGCTGCGCGGCGAGCCGTTTGTCCGCTTCGTGCCCAAGCCGCGGTACACGATGCTCGGTCGAACGTATGCGATCGGCTACGAGCCGGACCTGGATGAAACGTTGGTCGACCGTCCGCGTCGCACGCTGTTGAATGCCGATTGGCCGTGGGCGGTCTGGTATCCGCTGCGGCGCAAAGGCAAGTACGCCCGGCTCGATCCGGATAAACGCAAGCACATCCTCGCCGAGCACGGTCGCATCGGTCATGCCTTCGGTTCGGCCGATCTGGCGCACGACATTCGCCTGGCCTGCCACGGGATGATGAGCGACGATCATGATTTCGTGGTCGGCCTGGTGGGCGCGGAACTGACGCCGCTGAGCAAGGTCGTCGAAACCATGCGTCAAACGCAGCAGACTTCACGTTACATTGAAACCATGGGCCCGTTCTTCGTCGGTAAAAAGATCTGGCAATCGGACTCGGCCTGAAGGAGACCCTCATGAACCACACACTGCGATGGATCGCGCTGATCGGTTTGGTGCTGCTGACCGCTTCGGCGTGCTCGCCGGAAAACACCGAAGAACAGAAAACCCGACGGGGCAACTTCGCGTTCCCGCTGGCGCGCCACCCCAAGGACGACCCGCTCATCCAGGGACAATACCGCAGCCAGGGCCGCGTGATCGTTCAGACCGATCGGCCGTCCCCGGTGGCGGCGAGCGATGGGGAGGTGGTCGTGTTGCGTCCGGCTCCCAAACCCGCCGAGACGCCGCCCGCGCCGCCGCAACCCCTGCCGCAGCGGAGCGTCAGGCCGACGCCGCCTCCACCGCCCGCGGTCGCCGCACCTGCCCCCACCCCTGCCCCCGCCACGTCGGGTTGGCCCGCCGATTCTTCCAGACCGCATCCGCTTTCGGCAGACAAGTCGGGCAGCCGGACGGTCTACATCGTTCAGTCGGACGATTCGATTTCGTCCATTGCCAAACGTTTCTACGGTGATACGACCAAACGTCACCTGCTCGTCCGCGCCAATCCCGCGTTGAAAAACGGGCGTTTGATCATCGGTCAGCGGTTGGTGATTCCGCACCCCGAGACCCAGCCCCGGCCGCTTTCGGTCCACGAGAGCGTGGAACCGACACCGCAACCGTCCCGCGCGGATGAAGCTCCCGCCATCACGCGCGCAGCGGCGGACAAGGTGAATCGCCCCGATCCGTCGCCAGCCGCTCCGAAAGTCAACACGCCGCCGCCCAACGTCGCGCAGCGCATCGAAGCCGAGGGCGAAGCCGTCGCCACCCAGCCGCCGGCCGCTGTCCACCGTCTCCAGGGTACTGATACCCAAGGCGATCCCCCGCCGCCGATGCAACGGGCCGAGGTGAAGCCCGCACCGAGCAACGATACAGACGAGCCGAAACCCGAACCGAACGTCATCGGCCCGGATGCAGGCGACGTGTTCATCTACCAGCATGTCATCCGTCGCTCCGGCGATACGCGCAGCGGCTACGAGTACATGAGTCTGCTGGTCAGTGGTGACGGAAAGATTCGCAAGCGGATCATCGGCATTCGCGGCGAGCCGCGCCATGTGCTCCAGGAAGATGACGAGCGTGCCGCCGCGTTCCTCAAGAAATTGCAGGAGAACGGCCTGTTTGAACTCGAATCGCGCTTCAGAGAATTGAAGGGCGAAGCGAAAAAGGTGAAGGTCGGCCCGCCGATAGATAACCAGCTCGAAATGGAGCCGGGCTACCAGATCGTCGCGGTGATCGACGGCAAGATGATCAGCGTGGCGTATCCGGGCGTGCGTAATGCGGCCGTCCCGCCGCAGGAAATCCACGATGTGCTTCTGGTTGTGCGTATGTTCGCCGCGCAGGTGGTGGAGGAGTAAACGGGCACGGGGCGCCGATCTCGGGATTCGGTGATATTGATTCACCCACGATGCTGCCATATCGCGCGTCTGCGGGGCGCCACACTTTGACCCGAAGTGCAAAATGTGTATTTCCCACGAAGCACACTTTGCAGATCCGAAGACTCCGCCAACAAAGTGTGGCACCCGGTGATCCGACTCGATCGCCCGTTACTTCATCGCGTCCGCATCGATTCCATGTTCTTCACACCATTGACGGTAGGCGATGGGTGAGATTTCCGAGGGCTTGATCTCGCTGCGCCCGCCCCAGAAGACATTGGTGTAAATCACCGGGATGCCGGCTTCAGCCAAGTGCGCGTCGATCGCCGCCTTGTGCGCCAGCACGGCGGGTTTTTCCGTGCCGTGGACGACGCCCATGATGTTCACGTTATTGAATTGCGGTCCGCCTTCGCGCCAGTAGGCGTGGGTCATGCAGTGGTGGCGACCGACTTCCGTTCCCGCATCAATTTCGTGCCCCGGCGGCACGGCCCAGTGGAACAGGCCGTTGTACCGCGTCACCGCGGCGCTGCCGTCGACCGGCTTGGCGTGTTCGAGGAACGTGGAGAACCGGCCGATCACGCCAAGCGCATTCAATCGCTCGGCCACTTCGCAGAACCGCTCCAGCGTCACACCCGCCTCGTCGGCGCGCCCGGTCCACGGCTCGGCGACGATTTCATCGGGCGCCAGTTCACGCTTGAGCGCGATCAGTACGCGCCATTGCTCATCGTCGAGCCGGGTGATCTGCGGGATGGATGCGGCCTGGGCGGAGTCGGCGCGGTCGCCGGGTTTAAGGTCCTTGCGGCGCATGTGACCGACGCCCAGCTTGAACAACCGTTTGGCCGGCATGGAGATGGACTGCTCCGCCCCGATGACGCCGCGCAGGTATTGGCAGTGTTTTTCCAGCGAAAAGCCCTGCGGCACCTTGAGCGTGGTCCACAGTTTGAACGCACTGCCGGGCGCGTCGGTGTCGGTCGAACGGATGACCACGTGCCCGCTGAACGGATCGCGTTTGACCAGCCAGTCGAACGCGGTATTGAGTTGGCCGTTGTCGATCCGCCATGCGACCAGCGCACCGTGGGCGAGGTTGGTGGCCAGCAGGGTCTGTCGCACGCGGCGGATCGTCCCCACTTTGAGCATCGCGCCGATGCGTTGCAGAATCGTCTGGGGGTCGATGCCGCTGCGCGCGGCGATCACGTCGAACGGGCGGCGGTGGAATCCGGATACCTGATCCTCACTGACCACGAGAATGCGGCGGTTGATCGGATCGTCAATGCTGATGGGCGCGTCGAGTTTCATGATTTTACAGACAATAACAAGACAAACCACAGAGGCACAGAAGCGCAGAGAAAGTTTCTGATTTATGCATTCTGATTTTCCTCTGCGCTTCTGTGTCTCTGTGGTATTACATAACGTCCGAGGTTTCCAGGCCGAAGTTGGATTCGTATAGTTCCTGCACGTGATGGTATTCGTCGTCGGTGATGGGCGGTGTTTCCGCGGCCTCGGCGAACTCGTGCAGGTTGTCATCGTCGTAAATGTTGGGCAGGGTGGAACACATCATCGGCTCGCGCAGGGCGAACTGCAACGCCGCCTGGCCGATCGTGCGAGCGCCGCCGGCCGTGAGGAAATCGAGTTGCTCCACTTTTTTCAGGCCATCGGTCAGCCACTGGCGCGGCCGATGGGAACGGTGGTCGGTGGGGGGGAAGGCGGTGTCGGGCGTCAGGTTGCCTTCGAGTAGTCCGGACGAATGCGGCACGCGACACATCAGGCCGACCTGTTTTTCATTGGCCGTGGGGAAGACTTCGCGGCCGATCGGTTGTTCGAGCAGGTTGTAGATCATCTGCACGCCGTGGTAGCCGCGGTCGATGGCGCGGTGCGCTTCGTCGATCTGCCGGTCCGGGTCGATCTTCGGCCCGAGCGACACGCCGTACGCGCGAATCTTGCCTTCATCTTTCAGCGTTTCGAGCAGGGCGATGACATCGTCGTTATCGATGTGTTCGAGGCGCGGATTGTGGGCTTCGTAGAGATCGATCCAATCGGCGCCGAGTCGGCGCAGCGATTGCTCGCATTGGTTGCGGATGCCCTTGGGGGAATAGTCGAACGCGCGCTCGCGGTGGCCGGGTCGGCCGGCGGTGTCCGACAGGTCGTAGCCGAACTTGGTGGCGATGACCAGGCGACTGCGACGATGGCCAAGCGTTTCGCGGATGATCTGCTCGCCGTAGCCGTCGCCGTAGGTTGGGGCGGTGTTCAGGTGGGTGATGCCGTATTGCTCCACGGCGTCGGTCAGCAGTCGGCGGCGGGTGTCGGGATCGGTCACGCCCCACCAGTCGGTGGAGACGGTCCAGACGCCGAATCCGACGACGCTGAGCGAGATGTCCGTTCCGGGCAGTGTACGGTATTGCATGGCCTGTGGTTTTTAAGTCGATGTTGGACGAAACGATTTGCTGACAGTTTAGGCCGTCTGTTCGGGCGGGGCATTGATCTGAGTCAAGTTTCGTCGGGTATCGGGTGCCCCACCTTCGCCCGAAGGGCAAGGTGGGTGGATTGACGTCAGGACGTTGCCCACTTTGCCCTTCGGCTTCGCTCAGGGCGAAAGTGGGGCACCCCGAATTGATACAAGTTATTCACCATGCATGGACGGCTCCGTTCGTCGCTTCACTCCTCACTGCGCTGTCCGTGGCACCCCTTCAATTGGCGCTTCCTCCGCCGGCGTCAACAGACGATAGCACCACATCGTCTGCACGACAGCCAGGATCAACATCAGCGCTCCGACGAACTGGTGGACGGTCGTGATGATGGCGTTGAGGACCAGCGAGACGGATTCGTTACTGATCACGGCCAGAGCGGCCAGCCCCAGCAACACCTGCAACACCGAGGAGGCCGTCAGCCATAAGCCCGTGCGCCGCAGCGTCGGAATCTCCTGCCCGTAGATGCCCCACGCCCGCAATCCCGCGGCCAGCGCCAGGGCCAACACCACGACCGCGAAACTGATGTGCGTCAGCAGTAGCGCCTGCGCGTGACGCTGCAAGGCGCCGAGGATCAGTTGCACGATCAACGCGACGATCAGGATCACCCCGAGCTTGCGTTCCAGTGAAGCGGAGGCGGCGGAGCGAGGGGAAAGGGCGCTGCGCCACATGGCCGACATCGCCGTGGCGATTCCCGCCAGTGCGGCGAGGATGAGCTGTCCCACCACGCCGTGGATGACGCGCAACGCTTCGCTCAGTGCGGTTTCGTCTTCCGGCGTTGAGATTTCGATGACCTGTTGTGCCGCAGGATCGACTTTCGCCATAATCACGCGCAACCCGCCGAGCACGCCCTGCACGATCACCGCGGTCAGCACCGCGATGCTGAGATGCTTCAGCCAGCGCGGCGCGCGATGTTGAAACAGTTGCACCAGAAGCACGATGCTCATCAGGCCGACGAGCGTACCGACGAGCCGATGGCTGTGTTCGTAGTAGACGCCGCCGACCATGCGGTTGAGCGGCAGGAGGAACATGTTGTGGGTGAAACTGCCGGGCCAGTCGGGCACGGCCAGTCCCGCATCGTGCCCGGTGACCAGCCCGCCGGAGAGGACGAGCAACCCCGCCGCCGCGGCCGTGGCGATGCTTAAAAGGAACGGGCCGGTGATGATTGGCCTGGCGTTGCGGTTCCGGTTCTTGCCCAGCGCCGCGCCGAGGAGCATCAGCCCGACCGAAACGGCGACCGAGCCCACCGCCCACTGCGCGCCCAGCAGCACGGCGCGTTGCGGATTCACTTCGCGCATGTCGGCGATCACCGCACCGAGCATCAGCAGATTGGGCAGAGCGCAGGCCAACCCGGCCAACGCCGAGTCGCGCCACGTTCCGCCGGTGCACCTGCCCCAAAGCCAACCGCTGATAAACAGGCAGGCCAACAACGTCACCAGCAGAATCAATACCGGCGCCCGGACGAACGGCAGATACAACACGTACCCCACGGCCCACATGGCTGCGGCGGTCGACAGTCCCCAGGCCAGTGCCGTCGAACCCGTGCGCGGATTTGATGTGTCGGTTGTTGCGGTCATGTCAGGTTCCGCCATTGTAGGGCTTCGTTGTTGGCTTGCCACATTCCACTTGCCCCGTGTGTGGGGCCGCTCTACGATTGACTGCATCGGCGATCTTGTTATGACACGAATTCAAGCCATCCCGAATCGCCGCTTCACGCCCGCCCGTTCGTCGCTACGGCTGGTGTCGATCTACCTGGAACTGGGCAAGGCCCGGCTCAGTGCGATGGTGGTGTTCACCGCGGCGGCGGGTTTCATCGTCGCTTCGCCCCGGCCGATCGACGCAGCGGTGTTCACGGCGATGGTGATCGGCGTGGCGCTGGCGGCTTTCTCAGCCAACGCGCTCAACCAATGTTTGGAAGCCGAGCGCGACGGGCGCATGCAGCGCACCGCCGGCCGACCTTTGCCCGCGGGACTGATCGGACTGACCCATGCCACGGCATACGGTTTGGTGTGCGGGGCGATCGGCGTCGGTCTATTGGCGCTGGCGACCGGCGCGCTGCCGGCCCTGCTCGCCGCCGCCAACATTGTCTGGTACGTCCTGATTTACACCCCGATGAAAACGCGCAGCACACTCAACACGATCGCCGGCGCGGTGGTCGGGGCCGTGCCCCCGATGATCGGCTGGTCCGCGGCCACCGGTTCGCTGGCGCTGGGTGCGTGGATTCTGGCGGCGGTGCTGTTCGTCTGGCAGGTGCCGCACTTTCTCGCCCTGGCCTGGATGTATCGCGACGATTACGAGCGCGGCGGCTACCGCATGCTCCCGGCGATCGATCCGACCGGACGACTCACCGCACGCATGGCCTGCCTCTGGGCCGTGGCGCTGCTGCCGGTGGCGCTGGGGGTGACGTTGATCGGCGACGCGGGCTGGATTTACGCCGCCGGTTCGCTGGCGCTGGGCGGCTACATGACGATGCTCGGCTGGGGGTTGATCCGCCGGGTCGATCATCAGCGGGCGCGCCGGTTGTTCTTCGCTTCGGTGATGTACCTGCCGCTGTTACTGGGATTGATGGTGCTGGACCGGTCGGGGATGACACTGATCGCGGGGTGAGGCCGTGAACGAATCGGATACTTCAACGGATGCGCCGCTTCGCCAATTTTCCCGGTGGGTGAAAATCCTTGTACCGCTGGCGCTGCTGGTTTGGATTGGCGTGATGGCCGTCAACATGCTTACGTATGCACGCGACCAACTGCCCGGCGACGGCGTGCACATCGAGACCTACGGCTTCGATCTATCGAATCTCACCGTCCCGCGCCGCTTGGTCGTCGCCGGCGGCTTCAGCAAAGACGCCGTCCATGCCCTGACGATGCCCGCGGCGCTTTCCGTGGAGCAGATGTGGGAGATTAACAGCCGACTTCGCCGCATGCACAAGGGCAAGTACATCGTCGATACCGACCGCGTGATCGGCGTGACGCTCAACGGCGAATCCCGCGCCTATCCGATACGCTTCATGTTCTGGCACGAAGTGATCAACGATACGCTCGGCGGTGTGCCCATTGCCGTCACTTATCACGGACTGTGCGATTCGGCCGTGGTGTTCGACCGGCGCGCCGGCGGCGAGACGCTGGAGTTCGGCGTGTCGGGTCTGCTCTATAACTCGAACCAGTTGCTCTACGACCGTCGCGCCGAGCCGCGCGATGAATCGCTCTGGTCTCAGTTGCTGTTCAAGCCGATCGCCGGCCCGGCGGTGGAACGCGGAGCGGAGCTGACGCCTGTGCAAATGACCGTCAACACCTGGGGAAAATGGCTGGCCGACCATCCGGATACCACGATCCTCCAGGGCGTCAACAATTATTTCGACAGCCATTACAAGAAACAACCCTTCGCCCGTTACTGGCGCGAAAAGAAAATCATATTCCCCGTTGAGCCGGTGGCGCCGGAAGATTCACCGATCAAGCCGTTCGATCCTGTGGTTGAGATGGACAGCAAAGTGCACTGTTTCCATTTCGCATGGCATGCGATGCGTGGACAGTAATCACTTCGACAAGGAACTCTCATCCCGTTTCGACTTCACCACAAAAATCATCAGCGCGCTGAGGATGACGATTCCCGCGGCGGTGCGGTAGGGCATCGCCGGGCCGACCATCGCCAGCAATCCACCGCCCATCAAGTATCCCAATCCCCGGCCGAGACTGGTCGCTCCCTGGTTGAGCCCGTGAATGGCGCCTTGTTCGGATTGATCGACCAGGTGCGAGACCATGGCCGTCATGGTCGGTTGGCTGAATCCTGCGCCCAGGCCGATCAGCACCACCGCGACCCAGAACCACGCCGTCTCCGGGTGCATCCCCAGCAGGAAGAAACCTCCGGCCAGCAGCGCCGAGCCGAAGACGAACAGCGGTTTTTCTCCGCATCGGGCGATCATCGGACGAATCAACCCGCCTTGGACGATGATCCCGGCCAGGCCGAACACGCTGAATGCGTAGCCGGTGTGCCGGGCGTCGAATTCATACCAGAGCACGGTGAGTTTTTCGAAGGTGGGCAGCATCATGCTCAGTCCCACCGTGGCCACGATCACCACGCACAGCAGTTTGAACACGTGCGGTCGCATGGCCAGTTGTCGCAATCGCGTGGGCTGGTAGAAATCGCTGTGGGCGTCATGATTGTCCGGGCGGGTTTCGCGCAAGACGAACAGCGTAACACCCAGCGAAAGCACCTGCAGAACGGCGCAAAACCAGCCGACGTCGGCAAAGCTCAGCGATTCGCCGATGACGCCCCCCAGCGCCGGGCCGACGATAAACCCCATGCCGAACGCCGCACCGAGCAGTCCCAGTGCGGCGGCGCGCTTCTCCGTCGTGGTGACATCCGAGGCAACGGCGTAAACCAATGCCGCCTGCGATCCGAACACCCCGACAAATCCCTGCGAGACCAGAAGCCAGATCAATCCGCTTCCGCCCCAACCGTTTTCACTGAGCGCCCAGAGGATCGAGCCGACGATCGAACCGCCCGTGGCGATCATCAATGAGCCGCGTCGGCCGATGCGATCGGACAGTCGGCCCCAGAGCGGGTTCATGACAATCTTCGGGCTGGTGCGCAGGAAGAAGATGATGCCCGTCCACCAGCCGATCGCCGCCGGGGCTGCGCCCAGCTCGATGCCGTACTTGGCTAACACGGGGAAGATGGCGCCCAGCGCGATGATCTCGAACAACACAATCAAAGCGGCAGCAAAAAGCGGTGGCATGCGTGCTAGCATAATGGACAGGACGGCTAAGGCCAGTCGTCGGCTTCAATTGAAATCGGTGCGTGCAGCAGACGGCGGCTTCAATGCGACAAAAACACCCGTATGTCTCTTGAACTCCACGTTTTACCGCTTTGACAGCGATTTTTAGTCCGCTACAATCCACCATCATCCGTATCTTTCGCACCCGCAACTGTTGAGCGGTGGTGGAATGGACTCATCCGGTCAGTTTCATTTTCCAAGGTGGTCGAACCTGCTGCTTCCGGCGATCGGAGTCCTCGCTGTCACCGCGCCGATCTACCTGATCACGCTGGTCGGCTACGGCGCTTCGCCTGCGACGATCAACGTCGGCTACCGACCCGAGCAGCCGGTCGAGTTTTCCCACGCCATCCACGTCGGCGAGTTGGGGATGGACTGCCGCTACTGCCACACGACGGTGGAGCAGGCCGCCTTCGCCGCCATTCCGCCGACCGCCACCTGCATGAGCTGCCATACCAACATTCACCCCAAGTCGATCAAGCTGCTGAAAGTGCGCGAAAGTTACCAGACGGGCCAGCCCATCGAGTGGGTGAAGGTGCACGATCTGCCGGATTACGCCTACTTCGATCATGCCGCCCACGTGAACAAGGGCGTCAGTTGTCTGGAGTGCCACGGGCGCATCGACCGCATGGAAGTGGTTCACCAGGCCGAGGAACTGAGCATGGGCTGGTGCCTGGACTGCCACCGCGATCCCACCCCCTCCATCCGCCCGCGCGGGCAGGTGACCAACATGGAATGGGACCCGGCGATGGCCACCGATGAAGAACAAGCGGAAATCGAACGGATCCATAAATCGCTGAAATCAACCCGGCAACTGACCGACTGCTCGACGTGCCACCGCTAGAAAGTGTGAAGTCAAAAATGAGAAGTGTGAAGTAAGAGCTTATACAAGTCGGACCTGAGTCCGCGAAGGTCCGGATGGAATGAAGAACGCAGTGACAACCGACCATCGACAATCCGAACCCGACACCCGCCAAACCGGCCCGGCGTACTGGCGTTCGCTGGAAGAACTGGCCGAGACCGAGCAGTTCCGCGCGTTTGTCGAAAATGAATTCCCCGGTTACGAGCCGGAGCAGTTCACCGGACCCAACCGCCGCCAGTTCCTGGCCGTCATGGGCGCGTCGATGATGCTCGCCGGTCTGTCCGGCTGCCGCCGTTGGCCCAGGCGCAAGCTCGCGCCGTACACCGCGCGCCCGGAGGGCTTCGTGCCCGGCAAGTTCGAGCGGTACGCCACCGCCTACGAAATGGCCGGCGTGGCCAAGCCGCTGCTGGTCACTGCCGTGGACGGTCGGCCCATCAAAATCGAAGGCAACCCCGATCACCCGGCCTCGCGCGGCGCCGCCGACCTCTACGCCCAGGCCTCGATACTCGATCTCTACAATCCCCATCGCCTGCAATACGTCAAGCACCGCACCGGCGACAAGGTGGCCGAGTCGACCTGGAGCGCGTTCGGAAAATGGTCCGCCGAGCGCATGGCCGAGCTGGAGAAAAAGCAGGGCGTCGGCTTCGTCGTCCTCAGCGAAGCGACATCTTCACCAACGGTTCTGCGTCTCCGCGAGCAGTTGCAAAACAAGCTGCCGAAGATGCAGTGGCTGACGTGGGAAGCAGTACACAAAGGCCCCAATCCCATTGGCCTGGACTTCGAAGAGTCAATGACGAAATTGCTCCGGCCGATTTATCATTTTGACAAGGCCGAGGTGATCGTCAGCATCGACAATGATTTCCTGATGATGCACCCGAACGCGGTGCAATACGCGCGCGAGTTCGCCGCCGGCCGCAATCCCGACAACGGCCGGATGAGCAAGCTCATCGTCGTCGAATCGACTTACACCGTGACCGGTTCGATGGCGGATGTGCGATACGCTGCTTCTCCTTATCGCATCAACGCGATCAGTGAACAACTGCACAAACGTTTCAATGGGGGCGGGCCGTGTGAGGATGAGGTCGCCGAGTCGATATACCAATCGATTAAGGACCACCGCGGCACGTCGCTGATTGTCCCGGGATTTTACGGCTCGCATGCTCTGCAGGCCTGGAAGCTTAATCAACTTCTCGGCAATAACGGTAAGACGGTGACATATACCCGGAATCCTGATTCCAGTATTGCGTCAACGATTCCCGATGGAATCGATACGCTTCTACTGATCGGGGGGAACGCGGCGCATGACGATTGGATACGCACCAGCGAAAGAATCTCCGGGGCCAGGCATACGATCCATCTGACGCATGCTGAGAATGAAACGTCGCAGTTGTGCGACTGGGTGTTGCCGCGTGCGCATTACCTGGAAGCATGGGGTGATTGCCGCAGTTACGACGGGACGATCAGCATCACGCAGCCGTTGATCCACCCGATTTTCGAGGACGCACCGCGCGAGCAGGGCGGGCGCAGCGTCATTGAGCTGCTCGCCGGTTTGCTTGGCGAAAAAGTTACGCGCGACACTGGCCACAAGCACGTGCGTCAAACGTTGAAGCCGCAATTGCCCGATGAGAAGACATGGCGCAAGTCATTGCACGATGGCTTGATTGCGGACAGTCAATTCAAGACGGTGGTTGTGGCCAAAGAGGGGCAAAGGCCTGAGACGCCGAACGTCGATGCCGACTTCAAGTGGGTGTTGCAAATCCGCCCCGACTATTCGCTCTACGACGGCCGATTCGCCGACAACGGCTGGTTGCAGGAACTGCCCGATCCGATCACCAAGATCGTCTGGGACAACGCGGCATTGGTCAGCCCGGCTGATGCGAAGAAACTGGACGTCGAGCACGGGGACCTGATCAACATCGAAGTGGCGAAAGTGCCGGAGAACATCAAACTCGCACTGCCGGTGTATGTGTTACCCGGTCAGGCAGACGGCGTCATCACCACGACGCTGGGTTACGGGCGCACGGTCGCCGGACCGGTCGGCACGGGTGTCGGTTTCAGCATGGCTCGACTGCGTGAAGGTGTGCATGAAATCACTTCCATCTCGAAGAAGGGCCCGAAATACAAACTCGCCACCACTCAGGATCACCACGCCATCGACATCGTCGGTATGCGGCGGCGGGGCGCGAAAGTCGGCGAACTGATCCGCGAACAAACCCTCCACGACTACCAACACCCCCACGAAGACCACCACGGCCACGGCACAACGGTTCCGCTGACCATGTTCGGCGAGCCGGACCTCGGCGATCCCGAGCCGGACTACCGGTGGGCGATGTCAATCGATCTGAACAAGTGCACCGGGTGTAATGCGTGCGTAATCGCCTGCCAGGCCGAGAACAATATTCCGATCGTCGGCAAGGACGAAGTGGCGATGGGCCGGGAGATGCACTGGCTGCGCATCGATCGTTACTTTGCCGGCGATGCCGAGTCGGCCGACGTGCGCGCGGTGCATCAGCCGATGATGTGCCAGCATTGCGAAGACGCGCCTTGCGAGCAGGTCTGCCCCGTGGCGGCGACGGTTCACGATGCCGAGGGGCTGAACGTGATGGTCTACAACCGTTGCATCGGCACGCGGTACTGCTCGAACAACTGTCCTTACAAGGTGCGGCGATTCAATTACTTTGATTACCACGTCAAGCCGCATAACGAAGGCCACGCCTCGGCGATTCATCTGGGGCCGCCCGACGCGCAGCAGCACAAGATCGATCCGGTGCGGCAGATGCAGTTCAACCCGCAGGTGACGGTGCGCATGCGCGGCGTGATGGAAAAATGCACCTACTGCACGCAGCGCATCCAGGACGCCAAGATCACCGCCAAGGTCGAACACGAACAAGGCAAACGCGAATCGGCGATCGTGCGCGACGGAGAGATCACGCCCGCCTGCGCGGCCACCTGCGCGACCGGGGCCATCGTCTTCGGCAACCTGAAGGATAAAAACAGCCGCGTATCGAAGCTACATCACCAGCAGCGCAGCTACGACATTCTCGGCGAGTTGAACGTCCAACCGCGCACGAAGTACATGAAACGGATACGGAACGTGGAAAAGATGGAAGATCGAACATTGCCGAATGAAGATCACGCATGACCACGCTGACGCCCGATAACCTGCAAGATGCTGCGTCCGCCAACTTGGCTGACGATCCGCGCCGCCGCGCGCCGCTGGTGACCGGCGACCAGGATTTCGCATCGGTGACGGAAACGGTGACGCACCTGGCGTTGCGCAAGCCGCCGCGCGCCTGGTACATCGCGTTCGGCATCAGCATGGCGCTGCTCGGTTTGCTGGGTGTGCTGATTTTGTACCTCATCCTGTCGGGCGTGGGTGTCTGGGGGAACAACCAGCCGGTGGCGTGGGGCTTTCCCATCGTCAACTTCGTGTTCTGGGTCGGCATCGGCCACGCCGGCACGCTGATCTCGGCGATCCTGTTCCTGTTCCGGCAGAACTGGCGCACGGGGATCAACCGTTTCGCCGAAGCGATGACCATTTTCGCCGTGGTTTGTGCCGGTCTGTTCCCGGGCATTCACGTGGGGCGGCTGTGGCTGGCGTATTGGCTGGTGCCGTATCCGAACCAGATGGCGATGTGGCCGAACTTCCGCAGCCCGCTGCTGTGGGATGTGTTTGCGGTGGGAACGTACGCCACGGTCTCGCTGCTGTTCTGGTACGTGGGCATGATTCCGGACCTGGCGACGCTGCGCGACCGGGCCACGACGAAAATCCGCAAGATCGTCTACGGTCTGCTGGCGCTGGGCTGGCGCGGATCCAACCGCCACTGGCAGCGTTTCGAGAAGGCGTACCTGCTGCTGGCGGCTCTGGCGACGCCTCTGGTGCTTTCCGTGCACAGCGTGGTGAGTTTCGACTTCGCCGTTTCGCAGGTGCCGGGTTGGCACACGACGATCTTCCCGCCGTACTTCGTCGCCGGAGCCATTTTTGGCGGGTTTGCGATGGTGTTGGCGCTGGCCATTCCCGCGCGGCAGTGGTTCGGATTAAAAGACCTGATAACCCCGCGCCACGTCGACAACATGGCCAAGATTCTGCTCGGCGTGGGGCTGATGGTCACCTACGCCTACGCCACGGAAGTCTTCATCGCCTGGTACGGGCAGAGCCCCAACGAACAGTTCGCCTTCATCAACCGCGCGTTCGGGCAATCCGGGTGGGCCTATTGGGTCATGGTGACGTGCAACTGTTTCATCCCGCAGTTGCTCTGGTTCGGCAAGCTGCGCCGGAATCTCTGGTTGTTGTGGGGCGTGGCGGTCGCGGTGAACGTGGGCATGTGGTTTGAACGGTTTGTGATTATCCTCTCGCTGGAGCGCGACTTCGTGCCCAGTTCGTGGGGGCAGTTCATGCCGACGTGGGTGGACATGGGCATGCTCGTGGGCAGCTTCGGGTTGTTCTTTACGTTGTTTTTGCTGTTCTGCCGCTACCTGCCGATGGTGGCGATTGCGGAGGTGAAGACGGTCATGCCGCAGGCCCACGCCGGGCATGGAGACAAACAATACGACGATGTGGAGACGGACGAGTCGGGCACGGCGGATTACCGGATACCGTAAATCGCAATGAATACGCTCTGCCGATCAGGGGGCGGGGCGGTACGAGGAGAAAAGACCGCCGTGTCCGACGCGGGAAAAGACAATGACCGAATCGCAAGTTGACAACCCGACCCCCGATGCCCCGGTGACCTACGGGCTGCTGGCGGAGTTTGAAGACGTGGACACGCTGCTTCACGCGGCGGTCGGCGTGCGCGATGCGGGGTTCCGCCGGTGGGATTGTTTTTCCCCGTTTCCCGTGCACGGCCTGAACAAGGCGATGGGCATGAAAGACACGCGCCTGCCGCGGTTGGTCTTCGGCGGCGGCGTGGCCGGGCTGGGGATCGCCGTGGCGATGACGGTCTACACCATGTCCGCCGACACCCTCGACGTGCATTATGCCCTGCAGAGCTATCCGTACCTGATCAGCGGCAAACCGTACAACAGTTTTCCGGCTTTCATCCCGGTGATCTTCGAGTTGACGGTGCTGCTGAGCGCGTTTGCCGCGGTGTTCGGGATGTTGGGACTGAACCGCCTGCCGCGGCTGCACCATCCGCTGTTCAACAGCGAGCGTTTTCGCCGGGCGACGACGGATCGCTTTTTCATCGCCGTCGAAGCCGACGACGAGAAATACGACGAGCCGGCAGTCCGCCGCCTGTTCGAGGAACTGGGCGCAAGCCACGTGGAGGTGATCGAGGACAACGACTGATGCCGCAGCGTAAACCGACCATCCCGCGATTCGCCGTGTATGCCATTGTGATTTCAATTCCTCTGGCGTTGCTGCCGTTTGCGCTGATTGCGCGGGTGCGCTCGATCCATACCTCCCAGCCGCGCTTGCATTTCTTCCAGGACATGGACGCCCAGCCCAAGCTCAAGGCCCAGGCGACCAGCGCGCGTTACGCCGACGGGCGCGCGATGCGACCGACGGTCTCCGGCGCCGTGGCGCGCGGCCGATTGAACATCGACGATCACTTCCAGCGCGGCAAGGTGTTCCGCGATGGCAAGTGGACCTGGGCGACGACCTATCCGGATCGCGTACCGATCACCATGCAAACGCTGGAGCGCGGCCGGGAGCGGTTCGACATCTACTGCGCCACCTGCCACGGCGAGAGCGGCAACGGACTGGGCCTGGTCCACCGGCGCGCCGAGAAACTGCAAAGCAGCGGGTGGATACAGCCCAGCAGTCTGCACGTGATCGACCCGAAAACGGGCAAACTGACTTACGGAACGCAACTGTACCCGCACGGCAAGATGTTCCAGATTATCACGCACGGCGTGCGCACGATGCCCGGCTACGAGGCGCAGATCCCGCCGGATGATCGCTGGGCGATTGTGGCGTACATCCGCGCGTTGCAGTTGTCCCAGAACGCACCGATTGACGCCGTACCGCCGGACAAACGCCCCGCATTGCGCTAAGCACAGGAGACCGTCAGATACCGATGAATCCGCACGCTCATCACACCACGCTGGATCCCGCCGAGCGCACCACGCTGCCGCTGGTCTCGGTCGGTCGTATCGCGCTGGTCGTGGGACTGGTGGTGATTGCGCTGGTCTGGGCGATCAGCGGCGCCGGCGAGGGAGCGCGGCGGTTTTACTTCGCTTACCTGACCAACTTCGCGTTCTATCTTTCGCTGGCGCTGGGCGGATTGTTCTTCGTGTTGATCACGCACGTGGCGCGCACCGGCGCGACGGTCGTGGCGCGTCGCATCGGCGAAATCGTCGCCGCGGCGGTCGTGGTTATGGTAGTGCTTGCCGTGCCGGTCGTCATCGGGCTGCTGTTCTTTGACCTGTACACGTGGGTCGATCCGCACACCTATTACCACGGCGAGCACCTGCATGCCGTGGAAGGCAAGGCGATCTGGCTGAACGAGAGTTTCTTTATTGCGCGGCTGGCCGTGTACCTGCTGGTGTGGGTGGCGATGGCGGTGTTCTTTCTGCGCACCAGCCGCCGGCAGGATGAAACCGGCGATCCGCAACTGACGCTCCGCATGGAGCGGTTCAGCGCCCCCGGGCTGATTCTTTTCGGCGTGACAGTCACGCTGGCCGCGTTCGATCTGATCATGTCGCTGGATGGGGCGTGGTTCAGCACGATCTTCGGCGTGTACTACTTCGCCGGAGGTGTGGTTGGTTTTTACTCGTTGCAGTGTTTGTTGTTGCTGGGCAGCCAACGGCGCGGCGCGCTGACCGGCAGCATCAATGAAAACCATTACCACGATGTCGGCAAGATGATGTTTGCCTTCACCGTATTCTGGGCGTATTTGGCCTACAGCCAATACATGCTGATCTGGTACGGCTCCATTCCCGAAGAGACGGGCTGGTTCATCTTCCGCGGCGCCAGCACGGCCGACGAACACATCAACATCTGGTCGTACGTGATTCTGGTGATGCTGTTCGGCCATTTCGTGCTGCCGTTTCTCGGCTTTATTTCGCGTCATGTGAAGCGTCGGCGTGCGTTGCTGGCGGTGTGGGCGGTGTGGCTGCTGGTGGCGCACTGGATCGATCTGCTCTGGCTGGTCATGCCGGCGCTGGACCTGGGCCGCGGTGAGGCGGCTCCGGCGAATGCGGCGTCCGGCATCACGCCGTACCTGGGCCTGCCGGAGATCGGTCTGCTGATCGGCATGGGTGCGGTGTTCATGGGTGCGGTCGCGCTGATCGGTTCGCGCGGCCATCTGATTCCGGTCAAGGACCCGCGGCTCGGCGAGTCGCTGGTGTTCGAGAACGTGTAGGTCCAACATGTCCGAAGAACGACGCGACAATCTTGATGCCATGCTGATCTTTGTGATCGGTTTGGCCAGCGCGATTTTGATCCTCGATCTGATCGTCGCGGCCACCGCGCTGACCTATACTTTGGAGAATCGACGCGAAGAACGCCAGGTGGTGGGACAGCCCATTAAGGAGAAGGCGAACTCTTTGAACGACCAGCGAGCTTTGCTGCTGGGCTACGGGATTGTTGACCCGGACAAGCAACGGGTTCGCATCCCCATTCAGCGGGCAATGGAACTCTACGCCGAACAGCAGGCCGCGCCCACACCGGAGACCGAGCCATGATGTTTTCACGGAAAACCATCCTGATCGCGGTTCTTTTGGCCGGTTGGTTGACGGCTGTCGCCACCGCTCAATCCAGCGAACGCCCCGAGCGCATCGAGAGGGACCCCGAAGCGGAGTTGCTGGAAAAAATCCAGGTGGTCGAGCACCTGGGCGATAAGCTGCCGCTCGATCTGGCTTTCACCGATTCCACCGGCAAGGCCGTCAAACTCGGCGATTACTTCGACGGCGAGCGCCCGGTCGTGATTGCGATGATTTATTACCGCTGCCCAATGCTTTGCGGGCTGGTGCTCAACGGGATGACCGAGGCCTTCAAGAACATGAAGATGACGATCGGAGAGGAGTTCCAGGTCGTCGTCGTCAGCTTCGATCCGCTTGAGACGCCGGAACTGGCCGCCCAGAACAAGCGCGGCTACCTCGCCGAGTACGGCCGGGACACCGGGACCGTTGCCGCGGGCTGGCATTTTCTTGTCGGCAAGGAGAAGAACATCAAGCAACTGACCGAGACGATCGGCTTCGGGTATGCCTGGGAGCCGACCACCAAGCAGTACGTTCATAAAGCGTCGATTCAGGTCATCACGCCCGACGGTGTTCTGTCACGCTACCTCTACAACGTGGTGTTCGAGCCGAAGACCATGCGGCTGTCGCTGGTGGAAGCGTCGGACGGCAAGATCGGCACAACGATTGACCAGTTTATTTTGAGTTGCTTCCACTACGATCCCGCCACCGGCACCTACGCCGCCCAGGCCATGGGGATCGTGCGACTCGGCGGATTCGGGACGATGATCCTGATCGGCCTCGTCGTTGGTGTATGGATCGTGATCGGAAAAAAGCGCAGAAATCGACACGTGTTGAGCGGAACGAATCCCTCTTCCCCAGGTGGGGGAGAGGTTCGGGGAGGGGAATGATTCCAGAATCGCATCGTTCTCTGGAGTCCCACCCTCTCCCTTGAAGGAAGAGGCGCTGAGCAGGAAACATGAACGCGATGTCTCCCTACATCCCGACGCTCGCCAACTGGCTGATGGCGCCCGAGGCCTCGGACGTCGCCGGGGATGTGCACGGGCTGTATTACTTTCTGGTGTATGTGTCGGGGTTTTTCTTTTTAGCGATCATCGCGCTGATGGTGGTGTTCACACTCAAGTACCGCCGCCGTTCTCCGAAGGACAAAGCCCAAAAAACACCGACGCACCATTACGGATTGGAAGCGGCGTGGTCCATTCCGCCCTTGGTTATCGTGATTGTGGTCTTTGTGTTGGGTTTGAAGGGGTTCATCGGCATGAGCGGCCGGCGCGCCAACGCCCTGGAGGTGAAGGTCAACGCGTGGCAATGGAACTGGGAGTTTGTGTACACCACGCCCGAGGGCGTGGAAGTGCGTGTGCCGGAACTCCACCTGGAGGTGGATCGGCCGGTCGTGCTGACACTGAACTCGCAGGATGTGATTCATTCCCTGTGGATACCCGCGTTCGGTGTGAAGCGCGATGCCGTGCCGGGTCGGTATAACAAGATCGCCTTCACGCCCACGGTCACCAGCGCAGAGCACGGCTCACCCTTCCCCTTGCTTTGCACGGAATATTGCGGCACGCAGCACTCGACGATGCTCTCCACCGTCACCGTCCACGAGCGCGGCATGTTCGAGGTCTGGCTGAAGGAAGCGAGCAAGGCTCCGCTCGACGAACTGCAGAAGCAGGCCCCCGAACTGTACGCGCAATACCTGAAGATCACGACCAACGAGCAATTCCAGCAGTTCATGGACGCGCTCAAGGCCGACAATCCCGAACTGCATGAAAAGGTGGACAAGTTGCAGCGCCCGGCGCTGGTCGGAGCGGAGCTTTACACCGCCAAGGGCTGCGCGCAATGCCACAGCACCGACGGCACGCGCCTGACCGGCCCCAGCCTCAAGGGCCTGTGGGGCGCCAAGCGGGTGTTCACAGATGGCGCCGAAGCCGAGGCCGATGAAAACTATATCCGCAGCGCGATTGTGAATCCCATGGAGACGATCGTCTCCACGTACCAGGGTGTGATGCCCAGCTACCAGGGCAAGCTCAGCGACCCGCAGATCGATGCATTCATCGCCTACATCCGCTCTCTCGACGAAGCCGCCGAGCAGGACAATAATCAACCATGACCCGTTTCAATGATCAACTTGGGGCCTTCGATCACGCTGCGGAACTGCGCGGAGATAATTATCTGACGCACTCGCGCGGGTTGATGAGCTGGCTGTTCACGCTGGATCACAAGCGGATCGGCGTGATGTACCTGGTGGGGATACTCGGCTCGTTCTTCCTCGGCGGCGTGATGGCGCTGCTGATTCGCACCGAGTTGATTGCCGAGGGGCAGACGATCTTGCCCGCCATCGGCGACAAAACCTGGGAAGACACCTACAACCAGGTCTTCACGTTGCACGGCGCGATCATGGTGTTCCTGTTCATCATCCCCGGCATCCCCGCGGCGCTGGGCAATTTCATCCTGCCGATCATGCTCGGGGCGAAGGACGTGGCTTTTCCCAAGCTGAATCTGACGAGCTGGTGGCTTTACATGTTCGGCGCGGTGTTCGCCGTGTATGCGATTGTTTCCGGCGGCCTGGACACCGGCTGGACGTTTTACACGCCATACTCCACCGCGCAGATCCAGGGCTCGGATGTGTATTACGCGATGCAGGGCGTGATCCCGATCACGGCGGGAGCGTTCATTCTGGGTTTCTCGTCGATTTTGACGGGCGTAAACTTCATCGCGACGATCCACATGCTGCGCCCGCCGGGGATGACGTGGTTCAAGATGCCGTTGTTTTTGTGGGGCTTGTACGCCACGGCGATCATTCAGATCCTCGCCACGCCCGTGCTCGGCATCACGCTGCTGCTGCTGATCGTGGAGCGTGCGGGGTTGATCATCGTGTTTGATCCGGCCAAGGGCGGCGATCCCGTGCTCTACCAACACTTCTTCTGGTTCTACAGCCACCCGGCGGTGTACATCATGATCCTCCCGGCGATGGGCGTGATCAGTGAGATGATCTCCACCCACAGCCACAAACACATTTTCGGATACAAGTTCATCGCGTTCAGTTCGGTGGCGATCGCGCTGCTGGGTTTTCTGGTCTGGGGTCATCACATGTTCACCTCGGGCCAGTCGGTGATGGCCAGTGCGATCTTCTCGTTGCTGACGTTTTTCGTGGCGATCCCCTCGGCGATCAAGGTCTTCAACTGGCTGGCCACGATGTACAAGGGCTCGATCTCGGTGAATGCGCCGATGCTCTGGGCGATGAGCTTTATCTGGGTGTTCTCGATCGGCGGGCTGACGGGGCTGTTCCTCGGGGCGCTGTCGACCGACATCCACCTGCACGACACCTACTTCGTGGTGGCTCACTTCCATTACGTCATGGTGGGCGGGACGGTCTTCGCGCTGCTCGGCGGCTTGCTGCACTGGTGGCCGAAGATCACTGGCAAACTCTACCACCAGGGCGCGGCGATCTGGGCGTGGGTGGTCATTTTCATCGGATTCAACCTGACGTTTTTCGTACAGTTTATGCTCGGCGCCAAGGGCATGCCGCGGCGATACGCGCACCTGACCGCCGACGCCTTGGCGGAACTGGGCATCGCCGAAGCCAATTTGCTCTACCTGAAAGTCGGCAATGCGATTTCCAGTTTTGGCGCATACATCCAGGCGATTGGCTTCTTCATGTTTGCCGGGGTCCTGGCCTATTCGATGTTCCGTGGGCGGCGCAGTCCGGCCAATCCGTGGGGCGGGGCCTCGCTGGAATGGCAGACGCCGTCGCCGCCGCCGCATCATAATTTCGAAACGACCCCCATAGCGCACGATCCGTACGATTTCGACGGCATCGAGTACGACGAGGAGATCGACGGCTACGTTCGCACCCAACCCGCTGACTCATGAGCGATACAACCGCACAACCCGCCAACGATCACGGCCACGATCCGCACCTGGCCCACCACTTCGATACCCCACAACAGCAGTTCACCTCGGGCAAGATCGGCATGTGGGCGTTTCTGGTGACCGAGATTCTCATGTTCTCGGGTCTGTTCCTGTTGTACGCCGTCTACCGCGCCAATCACTACGACATGTTCGTTGTCGGTTCGGCGTTTCTGGACACCAACCTCGGCGCACTGAACACGGTGGTCCTGTTGCTTTCCAGTTTCACGATGGCCTGGGCGGTGCGCACGGCGCAACTGGGCAAACGCAACGCCACCGTGGTCCTGCTGGCGCTGACGCTGCTGGGCGCCGCGGGGTTCATGGGCATCAAGTACATGGAGTACTCGCACAAGCTGCATCTGGGCGTGGGGCCGGGCAACTTCTTCGATCCGAGCGATGAAGTGATCCTTCCGGAGCCCGAGCCCAGCGGAATTATTGAAGAAGAACCCACCCGAGAGTTGCGCGAGGTCGCGCAAGCGGCCGAAAGCAACTCCGATTCCGATCCCGCCGCGATTGAAGAGGAACCGCGCACCACACTGCCACAGCCGCACCGGGCCGAGCCGGGCATCAGCGCCGAGGCGCGTTACCACAGCTTCGCCGAGTACACCCACACCACCGCGCATGCCTCTACGCATGGCGAACACCATGTCCCGCAGTTTCGGCGCGAACGGTTGATGAGCGCCCGGCCGTTTTTCTCCATTTATTTTGGTATGACCGGCCTGCACGGCATCCACGTGCTCGTGGGCATGGGATTGATCACCTGGTTGCTGATCCGTGCGGCGCGCGGGACGTTCGGTCCGCAGTACTACACGCCCGTCGATTTCGTCGGGCTCTACTGGCACCTGGTCGACCTGATCTGGATTTTTCTGTTTCCGCTGCTGTACCTGATTCACTGAGGCAAGCCGGACCCCAGAACGAGCCGACAGGCGAGTGCGAAGGTCCGGATGGAGATACGCATGAGCGACGACAACCACTCCCATCCCACCGTCGGACACGTCGTTTCGCTGAAGGTGCTCATTGTCGTGATCCTGGCGTTGCTGGCGCTGACGTGGCTGACGGTCTTCGTGGCCGACCCGGCTTTCGACCTGGGCCGGACCGGCAACGTGGTGCTGGCGCTGGGCATCGCGTTGGCCAAGGCCGGACTGGTGGCGATGTACTTCATGCATCTGCGGTACGATAATCCGCTGAACGGCCTGTTCCTGATCGCGGCGTTGCTGTTCGTGGTGATCTTTCTCGGCATTACGATCTCCGATGTCAGCGAATATCAGCCGGACCTGCGCGAAGCGGAGCAGGCGCAGCAGGCCGCGCCGTAACACGTCCGCCCCTTCAGGGGCGGGTTAGAAGAACGAATCATGCCCGACACCGCCGCACACCCCGATTACGATCCTGCCGCCGGGCGCATTCCCGACAAGGCGCGTGTGTTTGGCATGTCGGTTTTTCTGGCGGCGCTGGGAATGCTGTTCATCGCGGCGATCGGGCTGTACATCGTGGTGCGGTTGCAGGTTCTCAACGCCGACGCCGAGCCGAATCCGCCGCTAGGCGCGATCACGCTTCCGCCGTTGCTGTGGATTTCGACGTTGATCATGCTCGGCAGCGCGGTGGCTCTGCAATATGCCGTCGGCAGTATTGCGAAGGGGAACCGGTCCCTGTTCCGCAGTACGCTGGCCACCACGGCCGCGCTGGGCTTGATCTTCCTCGGCGTGCAAATCCCGGCCCTGTACCAACTGGTCGAACGGCACGGCGGGCTGGTCGATCAGGACATTCAACTCTACGCGATCATGGCGCTGCTGGTAATCATCCACGCCGCCCACGTGATCGGCGGCATCATTCCGTTGCTGTTGATCACGCGCAACGCCCTGCGCGGCAAGTACACCGCCGAACGCCATCAGCCGGTCCGCCTGATGGCGATGTACTGGCACTTCATCGATGTGGTCTGGATCGTGATGTTTCTGGTGTGGGTGGTGATTGGTTAAGCCGCCACGGCCTGTTCGATTTGATTCACAATCGATTGGAATTGTTCGGCATCCACCACCGCCGTCGCCTCCGCCTCGTCCACCGCATCTTTCGGCGTCAGCGGCACCCAGGACCGGCAACCCCCGTAGACCACGCCGGCCTGGATCGTCTTCGGCTGCGCCAGCCGGTACACGCGCACGGCAACGAGATAGAGCGGGTTCTCCGGGCGGTAATTGAAACGCACGTCGATCTGCTCGGCCGACCACGGATGCCACGCTTCCAACCGATCGAATACGGCGCGGCAGGGCACTTCCCAGATGTGCGCCGCCTCACCGAAACCTTCCATTGTCAGTTCATTCGGCTCGTCCATGACCACCAGCCGATTGCGGAAAGCCGGCTTGAGCATCTCCGGCCTCTGATGCGCCCAGCTTGGGTAGAGGGCGAACCGGCGGTGTTGCAGTTCAAAACGCCCCGGACCGGCGTCTTCAATGATCCCGCCTTTGCGCAGCAGGAATACTAACTCTCCGCCGATCAGCAGATCGCAGACGATCTTCCATTCTTTCAGGGCCACGTCGAGCATGGGGATATTGTAAGGTCGAAGTGGCGAAGGGACGATGGTCGGTTAGAATTGTCGCCATGACGGCCAGCAAATTAACGGTGGATGTCATCGGCGCACCGATTGACCTGGGTGTCCATGAGATGGGCTTGAAACTGGGCCCGGAGGCCTTTCGCGAGGCGAAGCTGGTGCCGATCCTCGAAGCCCAGGGCTTTGCGGTACGCGACTTGGGGAACGTGGAATCGCCCGTGACCAACACAGCTTCTCTCTCAGCCGAGCAGCGTGTGGTGCGGACGGCGACGTTCTGCGGCGATTTGGCCAACTATGTATCTGAATCCCTGAAAGCGGGACACGTTCCCGTCACGCTTGGCGGCGACCACAGCTTGGCCATCGGAAGTCTCGCTGGGACGGCGCAGCAGATCGAACGCCTCGGCTGTCTTTGGATCGATGCCCACCCCGACGCCAACACCCCCCAGACCTCGCCTTCCGGCAATATCCACGGCATGCCCACGGCGGTAGCACTCGGCCGCGGACACGAAGAACTGGTGCACATCGGAGGGGAGAAACCCAGCGTCCGGCCGGATGATATGGCGATGGTCGGTGCGTCTGATGTGGATGCCGGCGAGCAGGCGTTGATCGACGAACTGGGTGTGGCGCTGTTTACACTGGATGATGTGGTCGAGCAGGGGCTGGGCCCGGTGATGGATCGGGCCATCGAACGCGCCTGTGCCGACACCGATGGCGTTTACATCAGCTTCGATCTGGATGTGCTGCATGTCGACGTGGCCCCGGGCGTGGGAATTCCCTCCGACCTGGGCTTCTCGCTTCGCGAAGCGATGTACATCTGTAAGCGGATCGCCAGTTGTTGTCAGGTGGTGGGGGTGGACCTGGTTTCGCTGAATCCGGTGCGCGATCACGATATGACCACCGCCCACCGCGGCATCGAATTGCTGCTGGCCATGCTGGGCCACAGCTTCACCTTCCGTTATGCAGAGTACTTCCAGCAGCAGCACGACGGTCTGCGTTACTGATCTGCCGTATCCGGTTTGATTTCACTTCAACGCCGCTCCTACGATGACTCAACCATCGTCCAAGGAGAACGATTATGACGATAAACCGACGTGGATTTCTCACCGGTAGCGCCGTGACGGCGGGGGGATTGGCATTGTTCGGTCCCGCAACGGAACCGGTCGAGGCCGGTTGCGGCCTGCCGCATCATCCCGGTGCGTACGAGCTGCCGCCGCTGCCTTACGATTACGATGCGCTGGAGCCGTACATCGACAAACAGACGATGACAATCCACCACGGCAAACACCACGCCGGCTACACGAAGGGCTTGAATGCGGCACTGGGTGCGCTGGAACAGGCGCGCGCGTCCGGCGACTACGCCGACATCCAGAAACTCGAACGCAAGCTCGCCTTTCACCTCGGTGGTTATGTCAATCATTCGGTCTTCTGGAAGAACATGAGCCCGGACGGTGGAGGGGATCCCTCCGGCACGCTCGCCAAGGCGCTGAAGCAGGAGTTTGGCTCGGTCGATGCCTTCCGCGCGCACTTTTCCGCCGCGGCGGCAAAGGTCGAGGGCAACGGCTGGGGCGTATTGGCGTTCAATCCCTACCTGCAACGGTTGCTGGTGTTGACGCTGATGAACCAGCAGGATTTGATTGCCGTGGGCGCGGTGCCGTTGTTGATGCTCGATGTCTGGGAGCACGCCTACTACATCAAGTACCAGAACCGCCGGGGCGATTACATCAAGGCCTGGTGGAACGTGGTGAACTGGAAGGATGTCGCCGAACGCTACGAGAAGGCGATGGGAATCCGGGTCTAGGGCCAAGGGCCTGGGGGCGCCACGGGTCGGCCGAAAGCAGACCCGTGCGATGCGTGATTATGGAGGAAAGCATCGGTCTGTTGCTTTGCACCTGACCGATGACGCCCGGCCTGGGGCCGACCTGTTGCGAGAATGCCTTGAGATCAGGGAGTCTGTAAACAACCCCCGCCGTAAGGCGGGGGTTGTGTTGTAAACGATCTATCGCGTCGATCTTCGATCGACCGCGAAACATTCACTTACACCGGGACAGGAATGTTCGACTTCGGCAGTTCGGCCAGGGAGCGCTCGATCCATTCCTGCGGCAGTTCGTAATCTTCCAATTCCTCGGCCAGGTACTTGTCGTAGCTGAGCAGGTCGAAGTGGCCGTGCCCGGAGAAGTTGAAGACGATACATTTGGCTTCGCCGGTTTCTTTGCATTTGAGCGCTTCGACGATGGCGCAGCGGATGGCGTGGTTGGTTTCCGGAGCGGGGCAGATGCCTTCGGTGCGAGCGAAGAGGACGCCGGCCTCGAAGGTTTCTTTCTGGTGAAACGCCTGCGCTTCCAGCACGCCCATTTTGTGCAGCATGGAGACGGCGGGGGCCATGCCGTGATAGCGCAGGCCGCCGGCGTGGATGCCCGAGGGCACGAAGCTGTGGCCGAGGGTGTACATGCAGGCCAGCGGCGCCATGCCGATGCAATCGCCGAAGTCGTAGGCGTATTTGCCGCGCGTCAGCGTTGGGCAGGCGGTTGGTTCGACTGCGATCAGTCGTGGGCCGTGCCCGTCCATCGTGTCCTTGACGTAGGGAAAGAGCAGTCCGGCCATGTTCGAGCCGCCCCCGGCGCAACCGATGAGGATGTCCGGCGCGTCCTCGGCCAGCGCCATCTGCTTCTTCAACTCCAGACCGATGACGGTCTGGTGCGTGCAGACGTGATTGAGCACGGAACCGAGCGCGTAGTTGGTGTTGTCGTGCGTGGCGGCGTCCTCCACGGCTTCGCTGATTGAGATGCCGAGCGAGCCGGTGGTTTCCGGATTCTTTTCGAGGATGGCACGGCCGGCCTGGGTATCGGTCGATGGGCTGGGGATGCACTCGGCTCCCCACAGGTTCATCAGCGATCGGCGGTAGGGTTTCTGGTGATAGGAGACCTTGACCATATAGACCTTGCATTGCAGGTCGAACAGATCGCAGGCAAAGGCCAACGAGGAGCCCCACTGCCCGGCGCCGGTTTCGGTGGCGATGCGCTCGATGCCGGCCTCCTTGTTGTAGTAGGCCTGGGCGACGGCGGTGTTGGGCTTGTGCGAACCGGCCGGGGAGACCGACTCGTTTTTGTAGTAGATGCGAGCCGGGGTGCCCAGGTGCTTTTCAAGTTGCACCGCGCGGACCAGCGGCGCCGGTCGCCAGATCGCCAGCTTCTCACGCACGGCGTCGGGAATCTCGATCCACTTCTCCGTGCTCACCTCCTGCATGATCAGCGCGTCGGGGAAGATCGGCCTCATGTCATCGGGGCCGACCGGATCGCCCGTGGCCGGATGGCAGTGGGGCGGGATCGGCTGCGGCAAATCGGCCGCGAGGTTGTACCAGGCATGGGGAATGTCGGACGGCTGAAGAATAAAACGGTGATTTTCCATGCTAACGTATCTCCGAAGGCCTTGCAGATGTCGGGAGGTCCGATTGTAATGAAAAAGTCGGACACGGGGAACCACTTTTCTGATGGTTGGGTTAAGGTCTGCTAGGATGCACTTTTTGGAAAAGGAATCACCCATGCCCCCTCTGAAAGACCAGATCACCTTTGACGATTTTCTTAAACTGGACCTGCGCGTGGCGACGGTGCTCGAGGCCGAGCCCCACCCCAACGCCGACCGCCTGCTGAAGCTGCAACTCGACCTCGGCGAGTTGGGACGCAGACAGATTTGCGCCGGCGTCCGCCAGTTCTACGATCCGCAGGCGCTGGTCGGACGGCAGATCATCGTGGTGGCGAACCTGGCGCCGCGCAAGATTCGCGGGGAGGAGTCGAACGGCATGCTGCTTGCGGCCAGCCACCTGGAAACCCCGCCGCCGGTCGAATTGGAAGATGCGGACGGTGAATCACCTGCTGCTGCTTCGGAACCGCAACTCAAGGACGTGATCCTGTTGAATGTGGATCGGCCGGTCCCGCCGGGTTCGACGGTGGGTTGAAATATCAGAAGTGAGCCCCGGGGACACAAAGACGCGGAAAAACATGGAAAGGATGAACAGAACAAAACAGTTCGTCTCAATACATCCGGTTCATCCCGTCAAATCCACTTTCCCTTTGTTTCGGCGCCTCAGCGGTGAAGCACTATCGTCGCTCCGGTCGGAACGTGGTGAAAGAAAACGCTTCATGCGGCCGGTTCGTCTTCCTTGTCGTTTTTGCCCTCGGTTTGTTCGTGCTCGAGCGTGACGTAGCCGACGCGCTTCGCCAGTGCTTCCATGCTGAACGGGTGAGCGCCGGTCATCGCTTGCGCCGCCTCCATCCGCTGGATCAGGATGCCGGCGATAAACTTCATCTGCTCGTATTCCTGACGCGTCGGCGCCTTGTAGTTCTTCAGGTGAATGATGTAATGTGTCAACTGGGAATCGAGACTGACAACGAAATAGGCCTCGTCGGATTCCGATGCGGGGTCGCCGATTTTATCGAGGGACTTCGCCTGCTCAAACACGCGATCGACGAAGAGTTCGGACTGGCCGATGCGCGGCAGGGAGGGAACCAAGATCCGTCCGCTCTGGTAATCGATGGTCCGGCGCTGGAAGGGGCGGATGGCCATCGGCGACATCCCGGTTTCGTACCGTTCGCTGCGGTTTTTGGCCAGTGCATCGAGCCCGTCGCGCTGCGCCGCCGACAGCCAGTCACCCATACTCTCGGCCAGCTTGTTGTAGGCCGCAAGTTGCTTGGCATCGCGAATCACCGTCTCGCGCACCTGGTCCAGTGAGGCGGGCACGCCCGACGGTTCGGCGTCGAGCACCCGGACGATGTATCCATCGCCCGAGGCGTCGGTTATCGGTCGGCCCGCCGCCTTCGTTTGCAATCGCAGCGACAGCAGCGGATGGTCCGTGGCCGGATTCAGCTCGCGGACGGAGGCGAGGTAATACCACAGCGGATACGATTGCGCGGCCGAGCCCGAACCGACGGTCAATGTCGCATCGCCGATGTCCGGCATCCCCGTAATGCCCTGCGGCACTTTCAGCCACTTTTCGTCGTATCGCTCGATGTCCGGCAGAACGCCGAATTCCTTTTGAACGGCCTCGGCCACGACTTCCAGTTCGTACGGCAGAAAACCGCCGGGCAGTTTCAGATAGCCGGTTTCGCCATCCCGCGGCAGTTTCATTTCCTTCTCACCCAACAGGCCCGAAGCGAACTTGACCATCCGCTCACGCAGCGCCTCGGCCTTTTCCGTGGTCGCCAGTTCAAACGCCTTGGCCCGCACCTCGGTGTACGGCAGCGGCTTGGTGGGATCGGGCGTGGGCGATGCGTCCGCCGATTCGTCTTCCGTTTCTTCCGGCTCGGGTAAAAATTGGCCGGGGTGGTTGAGGTAGTAATCGTTGGCGTCGACGTCCGTGATCTGAATCGATTCCTTGATCCGCTCCAGCGGAAAACGCAGGTACTCCAGCTTCACCGCGTCGGGCAGACGATAACCGAAACCGTACGGCTTGCTGCTGCCGGGGATGTCGGCCCGGTTGGTCTCGAAATGCTTTTGCAGTTGCTCGTCGGCGGGCGTTTCCATGTCCTCGGCCAGCAGGTCCGCCGGCACCGCCAGGACACGCACCGTCACGGTACTGATCAGATCGCGCGCCAGATGGCGCACGCGCGGTTCGCTGATGCGGCTCTGGCCCATCGTCAGGTTCCACAGTTGCAGGACCATACCGTAATGATTCAACGACGCGTACAGCGTCTCGTCCGTGATGCGATAACGCTTGTGAACGGCGTTCAATCTGGCCGGGCTGACCTGGAACTGATCGATGATCTGTTCCGATGCGGCGCGGCTGCCGTACAAGCCCTGACGACGCGCTTCTTCCAACATCAACAGCCAGTGCACCCCGGTGTTTTCCCGGCCCACCGGAACCTGAAGGCCCAGATCGGTCAGCAACTGGACCTCGGCGTCGGCCCGGTCCACATCGGCCAGCGTCAAATCCCGGCCGCCCAGCGTCCCCACCGACATATCGTCTCGGCCTGGCTGGAACAGGTTCGTGGCCGAGGGCAGCAGGAACAGCACCATCAGGATCGATCCGCCCACCGCCAGAATGATCTTGTTGTATTTGTAGAAGAACTTGAACATCGTTGTCCGGGCTCCCTGGTTGGCAAAGACCGAACAGTATAATGGCTGGCAGGGTCCGGACCAAACGCCCGGTAAGCCCCCCCAAATCCGCCTTCGACAATCCGAAATCCGCAATTATTTGGGATTGTGCTTCGGTGCGGGCAGCTTCTTGAATCGACTCAACGCCTTTTCCTGGTACCGCTGGGGGAAGGTGCGGTATTGGGGATTGTTTTGCGTGTGGGGGTACCGCGTATTGATCTGATCCTTCAGGGCGTCGATGCGCGTGTCGGGAAGCGGGTGGGTGCGTAACATTTCGATCCCGCTGCCGCCGCCGGCCTCGCGCAGAATTTCCATCACCCGGATCATCGCCGAGGGGTCGTAGCCCTCCTTGGTCATGTACTTCAGGCCGAAGTCATCGGATTCCAGTTCCTGATCGCGTCCGTACTTGAGCAGGTAGAGGTTGCCGCCGACGCCGCCGATGATGCCGACCCACTTCTCTTCCGTTGCGATCCCCGCCGCCGCCACGCCGACGTTCACCGCGATCGCGCGACTGATCTGGTCGGCCTGGTGGCGCCCGCTGACGTGCCCGATCTCATGGCCCAGCACACCGGCCAACTGCGCTTCGTTGCTGAATTTTTCCATCAGACCGCGCGTGATGAATATTTTCCCGCCGGGCAGGGCGAAGGCGTTGATCACCGCCGAGTCCACCACGTGAAAATCCCACGGCATGTTGTCGCGCCAACTGTGCCTGGCCAGCTTCTGCCCGATGCCTTTAACGTATTGCTGAACGATCTCGTCTTTCACTGGTCCCCCGTAGGAATCGATCAGACCCGGCTCGGCCGACAGCCCCATCGCCACTTCCTGTTTTTCACTGATGAGCAGAAGCTGGCTGCGGCCGGTGGCGGGATTGGTCGAGCAGCCGCCCGCCATTCCCAGCCAAAGCAAGCCGACCATGAGAAGCAGAAAACCGTGTGCCGATCGTTTGGCGTGATGCATGATTTTTCCTCGCCCATTCGTGGAATGATGATCGTTGTCATTATAGCGATGTTCGGGATGCGATTCGCCCTGTGTTTTTCACCGTCGCGCCGCCGACCTATCATGCCGATCATGCCTGACCGTTCGGACGAGCCCGCCTGGGCCGGGGACAACCTGGCCGATCCGCATGCCGTGGCCGACAAGCCGCGGCGCGTGCGGAAGATGTTCGCCGCGATCGCCCGCAGTTACGATCTGAACAACCGTATCCATTCGCTGTGGCGGGATCAACGCTGGCGCCGTTGCGCGGTCGCCCTTTGCCGGATCAAGTCCTCCGATGTCGTGGCGGACGCGGCCTGCGGCACCGGTGATCTGGCCCTGGCTTTCGCCCGCGCCGGGGCACACCGCGTGATCGGCTTGGATTTCACCCACGAAATGCTGACACTGGCGCAGCAGAAAGCCCGCCGTGCCTCAGGCCTGAAGTCTCAGGGCTCAGGACTTTTGTTTGTCGATGCCGATGCCATGCGCCTGCCGCTGCCCGACCGCTCGGTAGATGTGGTTTCGATCGCTTTCGGCATTCGCAACGTGGCCGATCCGGTAGCCGCCGTGGCCGAGTTTGCGCGCGTGCTGCGTCCGGGTGGGCGACTGTGCATTCTGGAGTTCTCCACGCCGCGCAACCGTCTTTTGCGCTGGATGCATCAACTGTATTGCGGGCGCATCATGCCCCTCACCGCTTCGCTGATCGCCCGGGACCGCACCGGGGCCTACCGCTACCTTCCCCGTTCGGTCGATACCTTTCTTGATCGCGATCAGGTCACCGCCGCGATGACCGGGGCCGGTTTCCAGAATGTGGCCATGCACGTGCAGACATTCGGCATCGCCGTGATCTACCTGGGTTATCGGGCAGCGTAAGAGGCGAACCTTCCTTCCTTCCTTCCTTCCTTCCTTCGTGCAGGCACTTAATTCAGGCAGGCGGCTCCCTGTGGGTTATCCGTTCACCTGTCCTATAATTTTATTTATTTTACCAATATTGACAATTTTGGTAATCTGGTAAAAATAGTAAAGGGATTTCGCCCCGCTTTCCGATCATTGCGTGGGTCAGCAGTGAACAACTTCGGGCCAGCCGGGCAAAGGATGCCGGGCTGAGAAAAAGTCGGGCCGTCCAGGTCAGGGAAGAGCGAGGCGGCCGCCGATTCTTTTTGCCAGGAGCAAGGCCGGTATGAGCCAACAAGTTCTTATCGAACGTTTCTTCGAGACCCTGATCAATGGCGACCGCGCCGCGGCCCGTGAGATTGTCGACGAGTGCCTTTCGGCCGACGCCCCGTCCGAGCAGATCATCGAGCGACTGTTCTGGCCGGCCTGCGAACTGATCGACCGCATGTACCGCGAGGATCAGATCACCACACTCGCCCACAACTACGCCACGCGCTTGTTACGCATGCTGACCGATCAGATGCAGCTCCGCCTGGAGCGTCGTGAGCCGAACGGCCGACGCGTGCTCATGTTCACCGGCCCGCAGGAGCGACACGACCTGGGCGCGCAGATGGCCGCCGACCTGCTCGAAGCCGGCGGGTTCGACCTGCTGTTCGCCGGCGGGGGCGTGGCGCGCGATGAAATCATCGAACAGATCGGCCAGCGTCAGCCCGACGTGCTGCTGCTTTATTACTCCGCCCCCAGCGACCTGCCCGAGATTCGCCTGCTGATCGACCAACTGCACGATCTGGGCACCTGCCCGCAGTTGCAGATCGTCGTCGGCGGGGGTGTGTTCAACCGGGCTGACGGGTTGGCCGAGGAAATCGGCGCTGATGTATGGGCGAAGACGCCGCTTGAACTGGTGCAGGTGATGAAGGAACAACCGCATCGCCGCATGCAGGCCGACCAGAGAACCGTCGGTCGGCGACGCCGCCAGTCCAAGAGCAACGCCGCGTAAAAAACAGGGCCAAGGAGGAGGCCCCGGTCCCACGGAGGGACGCGCATTTTCGCACGGAGGTGCAAACCCCGCCGGAGGCGGGGTTTTTGCATTATGGGCAAGTCCTGAGTCTTGAGACCTGAGATCAGCTGCGATGTGCCTACATCGCGCGCGATCAGGTCTGATCGCGGCTGAATCGTGAATCCATTCTCATTACATGAAAAGCCCACGCCTTCCACGGCGAGGGCGTATTGTGATTCATTTCACCTCATGTGTCCCAAGCTGATAGCTGAAAGCTTATAGCTGACAGCTTTTCCAGCTCACAGCATCCCCGATTGTTTGGCGTAGTCGAACACGCCGCCGGCTTCGATGATCGGCTTGACTTCGCCCAGCGGTTTGAGGTCGTAGCTTTTACCGGAAGTATGGTTGAGCAGTTTCGAGGCGCTGATGTCGATTTCGCAATCGTCGCTGGTGTTGATTTCGTCGACGAGACGTTGTGTCGATTCGCAGGGGACCAGGTACCCGCCGTTGACGGAGTTGCGGAAGAAGATGCGGGCGTAGAACTCGGCGACGACGGCCTTTCCCCCGGCCTCGGCGATGGCCAACGGGGCATGTTCCCGGCTGGAGCCGCAGCCGAAGTTTTTTCCGCCGATGATGATGGTGAAGTCGCTGTTGAACCGGCCCTCGCGGACGAAGGGGATATTTCCATCGGGCAGGCCGCGCTGGCCCGCCGGCACGCCGCAGCAGGCGTACATGCCGAAATACTTGCGTTCCTCGGGATCGGACGGGTTATAGGAAAGGTACTCGGCGGGGATGATCTGATCGGTATCGATGTCGTCGCCGAGGACAAAAGCTTTTCCGCGGATGCGATCTTCCATGGCCGAACTCCCGTAACAATGGGTGAGAATCGCGTGAGTATAGCCGAGCCGACATCGGCGCCCAAATGAGGGGTAAAATTGGCAAAATTTCCAAATGACGATGTAAGTCGCTTTTTATCATGCACTTACGCTCGCATCGTTGACATCGTGCTTCGACTTTGCTAAATTAGTGTGATTATGCCTCCCACCAAGACCTCCAAGAGTACAACGAAGAAGGCGAAACGATCCGGCGGCGGTCAGCGTGCCAAATCGTCTTCAACTTCCGACAAAATAACAACTTACACCACCGCTATGCGCTGGCTGGCCCAGCATACCGACTACGAACGCCAGCGCATCGTCCGATATAACACCACCACCTTCAATCTGGACCGGATGAAGAAGTTGCTGCGGGCGCTGGGTAGCCCTGAAAAGCAACTCAAGTGCGTTCATATCGCCGGCTCCAAGGGCAAGGGATCGACCTGCGCGATGCTGGAATCGATGCTGCGCAGCTGTGGATACACCGTCGGGCTGTTCAGCTCGCCTCACCTGACCGATCTCCGCGAGCGGATCCAGATCGATCGGCAGATGATCAGCCATGCCGATCTGACCGAGTTGATCAAGCAGGTCAAAACCAAGACCGCCCGGATGCGCGGCAAGCCCTCGTTCTTCGAGATCATGACAGCTTGCGCGTTGATGCACTTCGCCGACCAGGCGGTGGACATCGCGATTCTGGAAACGGGCCTGGGCGGTCGGCTCGATGCGACCAACGTCGTCACGCCGCTGGTCTGCGGGATCACCCAGATCAGTCACGATCACACCCACGTGCTCGGCGATGACCTGGAGAAGATCGCCTACGAGAAGGCGGGCATCATGAAGAAGAGCGTGCCCGTGTTGACGATCCAGCAGGAGCCGAAGGTCGCCGAGGTCTTGCGCGCCCAGGCGGAAAAAATCGGCGCGGAACTGGAAGTGACCGGGCAGGATATCGAGTTCAGCTACCGGTTCGAGGCCACGCGCGAGTTGGGCCCGCACATGCGGATTTGCCTGTCCACCACGAACGGCTTGTACGAACACCTGGCGGTGCCCCTGCAGGGCGAGCACCAGGCGCTGAACTGCGGCCTGGCGATTGCGATTCTGGATAAACTCCGCGCGCAGGGCTTCGCCACCGCGGAAGACAAGATTGTCGATGGTCTGGCGGCGACCGATCTGCCCGGGCGTATGGAGCAGGTCTGGGATGAACCGCGCATCATGATCGACGGGGCCCATAATCCGGCCTCCATCGCCGCGCTGGTCAAGGCGATCGGCGCGCACATTCCGTACGATTCACTGGTGATGATCTTCGGCTGCGCCGCCGACAAGGAAGTGATGAAGTTGCTGGGCGAGGTGAACCTCGGCGCCGACAAGGTGATCTTCACCAAGGCCAAGTCGAATCCGCGCGCCGCCGACCCGCACGAGTTGCTTGCGCAGTTCAGCGAGATTTCCGACAAGATGGCCCAGGCGGCTCCGACGTTGCCCGAGGCCTTGGATCTGGCCGCACGCGCCGTCAGCCGCGAGGATTTGATCTGCGTGACCGGCAGCTTTTATCTCGTCGGCGAGGCGAAGAAGTACCTGGAAGATCTGGCCAACAAGCGGACCGCGCAGCAGAACTGATCCACCGTTCCGTCGCGCGGTTCCTCCGAAACTTTTAGCCGGTGCATCCGGTGCGTATACTGGTCGCCATGACAGACGACGCACCGCGATACCGCTACGATTTCAACGTTATCGAGCAGCGCTGGCAGGAGACCTGGCAGAGCCGCAAGACCTTTCGCACCGCCGGACCGGGCGAAGCGGGCTTCGATCCCGATCGGCCCAAGTTCTACGTGCTGGACATGTTTCCGTATCCCTCGGGTGTGGGGTTGCACGTGGGCCATCCGCTGGGGTACATCGCGACCGACATCGTTGCCCGGTTCAAGCGCATGACCGGCCACAACGTGTTGCACCCGATGGGCTTCGATGCGTTCGGTCTTCCGGCCGAGCAATTCGCCGTACAGCATGGCGTGCACCCGCGCGTCACCACCGAGCAGAACATCGCCAACATGCTCCGCCAGCTCAAGGCGCTGGGGCTGAGCTACGACTGGGACCGCCAACTGGCGACCATCGATGTCGATTACTACAAGTGGACGCAGTGGATTTTTCTGCGGATGTACAACAGCTATTTCGATCCGGTGGAGCAGCATGCTCGTCCGATCGAGGAGCTGCTGACGAAGTTGCAGAACGAAGTTTATTTCGTCGGTTTTGACGATCGGATCATCCCCGCCACGGACCAGGGCCTGATGGGTCTGGAGGGCGAGCCGATCGGCGCGCGCAAGTGGCACGAGTTGGATGAAGAGCAACGTAATGCATTTCTGGATGGTCATCGTCTGGCGTATCTCGCCGAGGTGCCGGTGAACTGGTGCCCGGCGCTGGGGACGGTGCTGGCCAACGAGGAAGTGACCAACGAGGGCCGCAGTGAACGCGGCAACCATCCGGTTTTCAAGCGCCCGCTCAAACAATGGATGTTGCGCATCACCGCGTATGCCGAGCGGTTGGCCGACGATCTCGATGCCGTGGACTGGCCCGAAGCGATCAAGAAGATGCAGCGCGACTGGATCGGCCGGTCCGAAGGCGCGCTGGTCGACTTTGCCGTGGATGGCAGCGATGAGTTGATTCGCGTGTTCACCACGCGCTCCGATACGCTGTTCGGCGCCACGTACATGGTGCTGGCGCCCGAGCATCCGCTGGTGGACCAGGTCATCACGGAGGCGCAGCGCACCGCAGTGCGTGACTACCGCCGCCAGGCCGAGTCGCGCAGCGATGTCGACCGCATGGCCGAGGCGAAAGAAAAGACAGGTGTGTTCACCGGCGGCCACGCGATCAACCCGGTCAACGATCAGAAGATTCCCATCTGGATCGCCGACTACGTGCTGATGGGCTACGGCACTGGCGCGATCATGGCCGTCCCGGCGCACGACGAGCGCGACCACGCCTTCGCACGCACCTTTGATCTACCGATTGTGGAAGTGGTCAAGCACGATGGCGAGAACATTGACATCCAGGAGGAAGCATTTGTCGGCGCGGGCGTGAACGTCAACAGCGCCAACGATGATGTCAGTATCAACGACCTGCCGACGCCGCAAGCAAAAACCAAAATCACCGAATGGCTGGAGCACAAGGGGCTCGGCCAGGGCCATGTGCAATACAAACTGCGCGACTGGCTGTTCAGCCGTCAGCGTTACTGGGGCGAGCCGTTCCCCGTCCTTCACGATGAGCGGGGGCGCACGGTCGCGCTGGACGAAAGCGAGCTGCCGGCCGAGTTGCCGGCGATGGAGGATTTCACGCCCGTGGCTTCCGACGATCCGGATGCACCGCCGCAGCCCCCGCTCGGTCGAGCACCGGAAAGTTGGCGTATCGTCGAGCGCAACGGTCAGCGGTACACGCGCGAGTTGAACACCATGCCGCAGTGGGCCGGGTCGTGCTGGTATTACCTGCGTTACCTGGACAACACCAATGCCGAGCGGTTCTGCGATCCGTCCAGGGAGCAGTACTGGATGGGTTCGACGGAGCAGAACTCCGCCGGCGGGGTCGACCTGTACGTCGGCGGCGCCGAGCACGCCGTATTGCACCTGCTCTACGCCCGCTTCTGGCACAAGGTGCTTTACGATCTGGGCCACGTCAGCACGCCCGAGCCGTTCGGTCGTTTGTTCAACCAGGGTTACATCCAGGCGTATGCGTACACCGATGCGCGCGGCGTGTACATGCCCGCGTCGGAAGTGGTCAACGCCGACGGCAAACCCGCTTCCGAGGTCCAGGGGACGAAGGGCGAAAAGTTCTTCCACAACGACCAACCCGTCACTGAAGTCTACGGCAAGATGGGCAAGTCGCTGCACAACGCCGTCAGCCCCGATGACATCTGCGCCGAATACGGCTGCGATACGCTGCGACTCTACGAGATGTACATGGGTCCGCTCGACGCCTCCAAGCCATGGAACACGCGCGACATCATCGGCGTCCACCGTTTCCTGCAACGCCTGTGGCGCAACTTCGTCAACGAGGAGACCGGCGAACTGAAGGTCACGTCGGATAAGCCGGGTGCGCAGCGCAGCGAAGCCCCGGGTATCGATCCCTTACTCCGCCTGCTCCACAAAACCATCAAGCGTGTGACCGAGGACATGCAGCGGTTGTGTTTCAACACCGCCATTGCCGCGCTGATCGAGATGAACAACGCTTTGGTCGGCCGGGACACTTTGCCGCGCGCCATCGCCGAGCCGTTTGTCCTGATGCTGGCGCCGCTTGCGCCGCACCTGGCCGAGGAGCTGTGGCAACGCATGGGCCATGACGACACGTTGGCCTACGAACCCTGGCCGACGTACGACGAACAATATCTCGTGGAAGAGACGGTGGAACTGGCGGTGCAGGTGATGGGCAAGGTGCGCGGGCGGATCACCGTGGCGGCCGATGCCGACCGGGCCGCCGTGGAAGCGGCCGCCCGGAACGACGAAAACGTCGCCGCGCATCTCGAAGGCAAGACCATCCGCAAGGTCATCGTCATCCCCGGCAAGCTGGTCAACATCGTGGCCAACTGACCCCGCCTTTCGTGGCGGGGTTTTTCGTTTCGGGTTTGGCGGGTGTAACCCCTTCGCTGTGGCGCTCGGGGTGGGTTAAATCGCCTCGCTTCCGCGTTCGCCCGTGCGGATGCGCACGATTTGCTCCAGATTGGTCACCATGATCTTGCCGTCGCCGATGGTGCCGCTGTCGCCGTGGCGCGCCGCGGTGCAGATGGCTTCGATGGCCGGCTCGACGAAGTCCTCGTTGCAGGCGATGTCGATGCGGACCTTGGGGATCAGGTCCGGGGCCACCTCGGCGCCGCGGTAAAGATCGATTTCCTCCGCCCGGCCTCGCCCCGCGCACCGGCTGACCGTGATGCGGAATACTTCGTGTTTGATCAGCGCCTCGCGCACGGCGTCGAGACGATCCGGTTGAATAATTGCCGTAATCAGTTTCATGAGTCAATGCTCCTGTATTTTCACTGTGCCAATCAGCCAACGTTCAGCAGGCCGTAGCCGTGCTCGCCGTGCAGGGAGTGATCCATGCCGGCCATTTCATCGTCCTGCGGCAGTCGCAGCCCGATGGTTTTGTCGATCAGGATCACCAGAACGATGGTCACCACCACCGCGAACGCGATGGAGACGCCGACGCCCTTGACCTGGAACCAGAACTGCGTGGCGACGCCGTGGTCGGGCACGCTGCGCAGGAAGAAGGTCAGTCCCAGTGCGCCGATGATGCCGGCCATGCCGTGAATGCCGAAGACATCGAGCGTGTCGTCGTAGCCGAGCCGGTTTTTCAGCAGGATCGCCAGGTAGCAGGCGATGGAGGCCGCACCACCGAGGAGGATGGCGCCCAGCGGCGTGACATCTCCCGCGGCGGGGGTGATGGCGACCAGTCCGGCCAGAATGCCCGACGCCATACCCAGGGAAGTCGCCTTCCCGTGCTGGATGCCTTCAATGATGATCCACACCAATGCTCCGGCGGCGGCGGCGATCTGCGTCACCATCAGCGCTTGAGCCGTTTGCATGCCCGAGCTGACGGACGAACCGGCGTTGAAGCCGAACCAGCCCACCCACAACAGTCCCGCACCGAGCATGGTCAGGACGAGATTGTTGGGGTGCATGGCGACTTTCGGGTACCCGCGTCTGGCGCCGAGGTAGAGTACGGCGATGAGTCCGCTGACACCGGCTGAAATATGGATGACGGTTCCGCCGGCGAAGTCGATCGCTTCCCCGGTGAGAAATCCGCCGCCCCAGACGATGTGCGCCAGCGGGTTGTAGACCAGCAACGACCACAGCGCGATGAACACGCAGTAGCCGAGGAAACGCACGCGCTCGGCGAAGGCCCCGGCGATCAGGGCCGGCGTGATGATGGCGAACTTACCCTGGAACATCGCGAAGACCGGCTCGGGGATCCAACTGGTGACGCCGTTCTCGGTGTCCATGGCCATCTTGGCGGTGTCGGTGCCCGCGAGCATGAACTTGTCACTGGCCCAGCCGATGATGCCGCCGATCGTATCCCCGAACGTCATCGCGTAACCGACGACGGCCCAGAGCACGCCGATGATCGCCATGGCGGCGAAGCTGTGCATCATCGTGCCGAGCACGTTCTTGGTGCGCACCAGTCCGCCGTAGAACAGCGCCAGCCCCGGCACCATGAGCAGGACCAGGGCGGTGGAGGTGAGCATCCAAGCGGTGATGCCGGTGTCGGGGTCGTTGGCGAATACGGTTTCACCTTCCTGCGCGGCAGCGAAGTCGGTGATGCCCAGCAGCGCCGCCGCCGCCAACAGGCCCATGGCGAATAATCGTCCCGTCTTCATGCGATGCTCCTTGATGTGGGTTCCACTGTCTGCTTCGAGGTGACGGCGCGATACCGCTCGCCGGTCACTTGTTGCCGCAGTCATGACAAATCGCGTGCCAGATGCTTGTCGCGCAGGTAAACGCTTTTCCGGCAGACAATTAGGGCTTCCAGGCAAGCCGAATGCCGCTGCCCATCATTTAAGCAAGTCAGCCCGTGCAGATATGTTGCTGCTTAATCGGTGTGCGGCTGCCCAGGCCGTTAATCGCGCTCCAGGCGATCGATTGGTGGATGAGTATCGCTATTTGGATTTGTTCAGCTTCTTAATTTCCTTGCGTGCCAGTTCCGCGGCCTTGCTGTCGCCGTAACGCTTGAGGAAGCCCTCGTACGTTTTGATCGCTTGGTCCCCGGGCATGCTTGTCGCCTGTTTTTGTATTTTGGCGAACATTTCCCCGGCCTTGATTTCCTTACGCATCTGTGGATCGCTGCGCCACGAGGCCAACGTTTCTTCAGCACGCTTGGCCGATTCGGCTCCACGGTATTGTCGTTTCAGGGTTTCCAGAAGAAACCTGGCCGTGCCGTAGTCGGCGTGTTCGCTCAGTGACCTGGCTTGGCTTTCCAGACGCTGTTCATGGTCGTCGATGTGCCGGATCAGTTTCTCGGCGGTCCGCCTGTTCGCTTCCCCCAATGTGTCCGGTGCATCCAGCAGGGCACGCAGTTTCTCGCGCGCTTCGGCGTAGCGTCCGCTGCGCAACGGCGAGACGGTCGACCGCAGCGCGGCGGGAGGCGAACCCATCGGCGGCAATGACGGAGCGCCGCGACGATCCAGAATGAACCGTACTTCCAGCGGCATGTTGTGCCAGTTGGGCGCATCGATCATGCGCGGCTGCATCGGCTGACGCTTCAGCTCACTGACCCGGTGTGTCAGCAGCCATTCCCACAGGTGCTTGCCCCAGGCGTTGCGCGTGCTGTGGGCGAGACCCGGCGTCTCGGTGTATCGCAGTTCCGTGGCGTTCGATCGCGCCAGCGCCGCGACCATGGATCGGCTCGATCCCACGCCCACCGTGGGGTCCGCATCGCCGTGGAACACCCAGATCGGTATGTGCGCCACGGCCTTGGCGGCGGAATCGCTGGCCCCGGCTACCGGGCTGATCGCCGCGAAGCGCATCGGATACTTTTTCGCACAAGCCACCGTCCCGAATCCCCCGGCGGAGAATCCGCACAAATACACCCGATCCTTGTCGCAGGGATAATCGGTGAGCACCCGGTCCAGTGCGGCAATGGCGCGGTCGATGTTGTTGTTGCTGCCCCAATGACTGGATGCCTGCGGCGCGACCAGGATGAACGGGAACTGCTTGTCCCGCTCGGCCCGTCGTATGATCCCTTCCTTCTGAAGCATCACGTCCGTGGTGGCGCCGGCCGAGCCGATGCCGTGCAGGTAGACCAGCACCGGCAGGTCCTTGCGGCCTTTCAGCGCATCGGGCGCCACCACGAAATAGACGAATTTCCCCGTGGCATGTTCCAGATGCTTCAGCGTCCGCTCGGCCCGGACGGTGGCGGCCGCGCCCAGCACGACGATCAGTGCGATCGGGATGGCCTGGGTGAATGGCGTTTGCTTCATGTGTGATCCCCTTTCCTTCTCGCGTGACGGTATTTGTAACATGGTGCGTTGGCAGATGACAAGGGGCGCGACGGTTGCCTTCGGCCCATGCCGGGGGATACGCTGATGTGGTCCCAACCGATCCGACCAGGAGGATGGTGACCATGCTCTCCCTGTTATCGTTGTTGCTGGTGATCCTGATATCGATACTGGTGGTGAAGGTGGCGGCGGTCGCGCTGACGCTGACCGGTCTGAGTGCCGAAGCGGCACGGTTCCAGGCGCGATCGGCTTTCACCGGTTCCGGGTTCACCACGCAGGAATCGGAATCCGTCGTTGGCCATCCCGTGCGCCGCCGCGTGGTCATGCTGCTGATGCTGCTGGGCAACGCGGGCCTGGTGACGGCCGTTACCTCGCTGCTGCTGTCCTTCTCCGGCTCCGAAAACGCCAACGATGTATGGTACGAAAAGACCTGGTTTCACCTGATCATCCTGTTCCTCGCGATTTACCTGCTGTGGCGCATTTCTTCCAGCGACTGGTTCGATGCGCGCCTCACGCGGGTCATCGAATGGGCGCTGCACCGCTGGACGAAAATCGACGTGCGCGATTACGTATCGCTGTTTCGCTTGTCGGGCGATTTCGCCATCAGCGAGATCATCGTCGAGAAGGGCGACTGGCTGGCGGGAAACACCCTGGCCGATCTGCGGCTCAACCACGAAGGCGTGCTCGTCCTGGGCATCGAACGTGCCGACGGACGCTACGTCGGTGCGCCGCGTGGCGCCACGGAGCTGGAACCCGGGGACAAGATGATTCTCTACGGGCGTGGAGAAGTGCTGGTGGATATCGACGAACGTAGACCCGACCTCGATGGCTTCACCGCTTTTGTCCGATCCTGCAAGAAACAGGCCGCGCTGGAACAAGAGGAAGATGCGGTGGACGAACAGACCGAGTCGGCCGCGGCCCCATCGGCGGAGACATCCGGGGCTTGAGGCGTCTGGAAGGCGATTCGGGGCGTTGACTTGAATTCATCCCGGCGAAGTTGATAATGGTGGACCATGCGGGGAAGATATGCCTCGCACGGAAACGTACTTCACCTTTTAGAAAGGGACACTTATGAAAATGTTCAAATGGCTCCTTCCGTTGGTGCTCGTGTCGGCCCTGTTCGTCGGTTGCGAGGAAAAGCCGGCTGAGCCGGACACCCCGACCCCGCCGCCCGTTCCTGAAACGCCGCCGACTGAGTAAGTCCTCCACCGTAATCCATACGGAATCTACCGTCTCCGCGCCGCTTGGCTCGAGGCGGTTTTTTTATTCCGTGTGGGTTCCATTGACCCGCCGGGACAAAGTGTATTCTTGAGCCAGCGCGGCTTTTGTTGCGGGGCACCCGTCGTTGCTTTGCGGTCGCGCCGTCAGAGAATGGCGTTCCGTTACTCCACCGCCGGCACATCGTGCTGAAGCAGATGGTATTCGAAGGCGTCGATGATGGCGTCCCATGAGGCCTCGACGATGTTTTCGCTGACGCCGATTGTCGAGAAATATGCGTCGGCGCCGTCGGGATTTTCCACGGCGAAGTCGATGACGACGCGCACCTTCGCCGCCGTGCCGTCGGAGGGATTGACCACGCGCACCTTGTAGTCGCGCAGCTCGACATCGGCGACTTGCGGGTAATGCGGGGTGAGGCACTTGCGCAGCGCGCCGTCAAGCGCGTTGACTGGGCCGTCGCCCTCCGCCACGCGGTGTTCGATCTGGCCGTCGACGTAGACCTTGACGATGGCTTCGGTCACGGGCGCGTGGTCATCGGTCTTGAGAATGACGCAGCGGAAGTGTTCCAGTTCCCAGTAAGTTCGTCGCAAATCCAGTTCGCTGCGCAGCAGCAGTTCAAAAGAAGCGTCGGCGGTTTCGAACTGGTAGCCGGCGTTTTCGAGATTCTGCACGCGCCCCAGCACGCGGCGTTGCAGATCCTTGTCGTCGGCGATGTTGAACTTTTTGCCGAGCGTTGCGGAGATGTTGCTCACGCCGGACAACTCGCTGACGAGAATCTTGCGCGTGTTGCCGACGGACTCGGGCGGGACGTGCTCGTAGCTCGAGGCCAGGCGGTTCACCGCGTGCACGTGCATCCCTCCCTTGTGCGCAAATGCGCCCGTGCCCACATACGGCTGGCCGGACACCAGCGGCATGTTCGCCAGTTCGTAGACGTACCGGCTGGCTTCGGTCAGCCAGGCCAGGGAATTTTCGTCCACCAGGCACGGCCGATTCAGTTTGAGGTGCAGGTTGGCGATGACGGTCGTCAGGTCGACGTTGCCGCAGCGTTCGCCGATGCCGTTGATCGTGCCCTGCACCTGGGAGCACCCCGCTTCCACGGCCGCGAGGGAATTGGCCACGGCCAGGCCGGCATCGTTGTGGCAGTGGATGCCCAGCGCCGCCGCGTCGCCGAGTTCATTGCGCACCGCGCGCACGGTCTCGGCGATGAATGTGGGCAACGATCCCCCGTTGGTGTCGCAGAGGATCAGGCGGGTGGCGCCGCCGTCCTTGGCCGCGCGCAGCGTCTGAAGAGCGTATTGGGGATTGGCGCGGTAGCCGTCGAAAAAGTGCTCGGCATCGTAGAACACCTCGGCGGGCTTGCCCTGCGGTCCCGCGGTGGTGGCGCAATGGCCAACCGATTCGACGATCATGTCCAGGTTTTCATCCCGGTCCACGCGCAGCACCTCGGCCACGTGCAGATCCCAGGTCTTTCCCACGATGGTGATCACCGGCGCACCGGCCTGGACCAGGGCGTTCATGCCTTCGTCCTTGGCGGCCGGCGTCCCCTTGCGGCGCGTCATCCCGAATGCGCAGACCCGGGCATGTTTCAGGCCCAGTTCCCGCGCCTGCTCGAAGTAGGCCACGTCCTTGGGATTGGACAGCGGATACCCGCCCTCGATGAAATCCACGCTGAGCTGATCGAGGTGCCGGGTGATCTTCAGCTTGTCCATCAGGGAAAAGCTGACGCCCAGTCCCTGTGTGCCGTCGCGCAGGGTGGTATCGTAGATTTCCACGCGTTGATTGCTTTCGCTCATGGCGCTGTACCTCAATGCCAATGAAAAAACCCTGCCATCCGGCAGGGTCTGGTGTTTCTTATACAACGATCGCCAGCCCTACCGGAGTTGTCCGGAGATAATAATGACGCCGGCGATGATGGTCGTTGTCTTACGCATTGCGAATACTATATCGGCACAGGCGAACTGTGTAAATAGCCGGGGCAAGTATTCAAGAACCAAACACCAAATGGCCAAGGAAGAACCCATTTACAAGAGTCAAGTCGGATTTCCTGAAAGCCATCCTGCCGCTCTTGCTCATTGGTGGTTGAATCTTATTTTGTCATTGATTATTGGTCATTGGCTGCATTACGATGCTCCCCATGAAAGACGTTCCGTTAAACATGGAGGCCTTTTGTCTGGGGCCGTGGCAGACCAACTGTTATGTGCTCTGGGTGGATGAAGGGCCGGGTTGCTGGGTGGTGGATGCGGGGTTCGATCCCCAGCCGCTGATCGCGCAGGTAGAGCAGCGCGGGTTGAAGCCAAGCCGGATCATCCTGACGCATGCGCATTTGGACCACATCGCCGGTTTGCGGGCGATGCGCGAACGCTGGACGGAGGCGACGGTCACGATGCACCGGGCGGAGGAGGATTTCCTTTCCGATCCGGTGAAGAATCTCTCGGCGATGACAGGCCAGCCGTTTACCGCCGATCCGCCGGACGATTTCGTTGAACACGGCGAAACGCTGGAACTGGACGGCATTGGCTTTGAGATACGCCACACACCCGGCCACAGCCCCGGGGGGATCACGCTCTGTCAGGCCGAGAAAAAACTGGCGCTGGTCGGCGCTACGCTGTTCGCCGGCTCGATCGGTCGCTACGATTTCCCGACCTCCGACGGTGCGGCGCTGATGCGCTCGATCCACGATCAACTGCTCTGCCTGCCCGATGACACGCGCATCTATCCCGGGCATGGCCCGGACACCACCATCGGCAACGAGCGGCGCGGCAATCCGTTCCTGCAATAAAAAACAATCTCGTGTTCCGCGCCGAACACAGCGCGTTCGATGCTCCACATCGGGCTTGCTGATGACTGACCGCTGACAGCTACTTCACACGTCCGGTTCGATGGTGACGTTCAGATCGCGCTGCAAAAGAAGATGGCGATAGAGCTCGGCGCGTTCGAGGTGGGTGTTGAGCAGATTGGCCCGACCGTTCAGACGGGCATCGGCCAAGCATTGCGCGGCGGCGGCGCGGCTGAGCGGTGTCATATCCACCAACGACTCGATTGCGTCCAGCGCCGACGGAGACAGTTCATGGTGCAACACCACGCGCCAGGGAGGCAGTTTTTGTAAGCGACGGAAAGCGGGGTAGGAATCGCGTTTCTTGTTTTCACCGCTGTTGGGAAAGGCACCCATCGTTTTTCCCTCCAGGTGTTTCTTCTTTCCTTCTGGATGCCATTATACACCATGGTGGGCAGGTGTGGAAAGTCGGGCTGATGTTTTTGACTTCGGTGGGCGGCCCTGCCACGCCGGGCACGGCTTGCTACAATGGGATTCGTGCATCGGCTGCGATGCCCCCGCATAACACAAACGTTCCCTGAAAGGATAACGCCATGTCCGATCACATTTACAAGAAAATCGAACTGACCGGTTCCTCGACCGAAGGCGTCGAGCAGGCGATCCGCAATGCCGTATCCCGGGCCTCACAAACCATTCGTAACATGCGCTGGTTCGAGGTGGTGGAAACGCGCGGCCACATTGAGGATGGCCGGGTAGCCCATTGGCAAGTCACGCTGAAAATCGGCTTTACACTGGAAGACGGCCCGGGCGTCTGATATTCACTTTGCCGACGCGTTCCTTCACCACTTTCACCAACTTAACGGGTTTCTCATGCAAATCACTGCCACACTCAAAACCAGCAAAGGCGACATCCGCCTGGACCTCTGCCCCGATCAGACTCCGAAAACTGTTGCCAATTTCGTGAACCTGGCGCAACGCGGTTATTACGATGGACTGAAATTTCATCGCGTCATCGATGACTTCATGATCCAGGGCGGATGTCCGCAGGGCGCCGGCACCGGCGGTCCCGGATACCAGTTCGGCGATGAGATCCATCCGGACCTCAAGCACGACGGGCCTGGCATCTTGTCCATGGCCAACGCCGGCCCGGGCACCAACGGAAGCCAGTTTTTCATCACTCACGTGAAAACGGATTGGCTGGACGGCAAGCACACGGTGTTCGGCAAGGTGGTGGACGATGCCGGCCAGCAGGTGGTCAACGCCATCAAACAGGGCGATACGATCGAGACGGTCGAGATCGCTGGAGATGCCGAAGCCCTGCTCGAACAGGAAGCCAAAACCGTCGCGGGATGGAATCAGAAACTGGGCGGTTGACTGCCCTCACTTGAATTGTCATCAGTCGCGTGCCCCACCTTTACTGCTTGCAGCAAGGTGGGTGACCGATGGTGCTCTGCCCACCTTGCCCTACGGGCGAAGGTGGGGCGCCCGAATTGGGTCACCTGCAAGAATTGGTGCGCCGCACCGATCTGATTTAATCTAATGGCATGACCCGGACCGAATTGCAGGCGTTGGACAGCGTGCCCGATCGCATGGCGCAACTGCGCGCGCAGTTGGCGCGCGTGATCGTGGGGCAGGATACCGTGATCGAACATCTCGGCGCGGCGCTGATGGTGCAGGGTCACGTGCTGGTGATCGGCGTGCCGGGCCTGGCGAAAACGTTGCTGGTGCGGTGCCTTGCCAGGGGGCTGGGCTGGAGCTTCAAGCGCATCCAGTTCACGCCCGACATGATGCCGTCCGATGTCATCGGTACGGAACTGATCCAGACCGATGCGCAGACGGGCCAGCGCGCCATGCTCTTTTCGCCCGGGCCGATCTTCGCCAACCTGGTGCTGGCCGACGAGATCAACCGCACGCCTCCGCGTACGCAGGCGGCGTTGCTGGAAGCGATGGCCGAGCGCCAGGTCACCGCCGCCGGTCAGACGCGCCCGCTCGACGAGCCGTTCGTCGTCATCGCCACGCAGAACCCAATCGAGCAGGAGGGTACGTACCCGCTGCCCGAAGCCCAGCTCGACCGTTTCATGTTTTCATTGAACGTCGGTTACCCCAGCGAAGCCGAGGAACGGCGGATCGCCGGTGACCGCCAGCCCGATGCGCATCTGGAAGCGGAGCTCGATTCGGTCTTTAATGCGGCCGAGGCGGTGAAGCTGGGCGGATTGATCCGCCGCATGCCGATCAGCGAACACGTGCGCGATTACACGGTGGCGCTGGCGCGGGCATCCCGGCCGGACGATGCCGCTGCGCCGGATGCGGTGCGGGAATTCGTGGCGTGGGGCGCCGGGCCGCGCGCGCCGCAGTATCTGCTGCTGGGCGCGCGGGCGTTGGCGGCGATGGGAGGCGAGCCGACCCCGCACTGCGATCACGTCCGCCGGATCGCCCCGGCGGTGTTATCGCATCGACTGGTGCTCAGCTACGCCGCCACCGGTGAGGGGAAGACCACGCAGCAGATCGTCGATGAACTGCTGTCCCACGTGCGGGAATAAAGACCCTTTGTTTAGCGGTTGATCGAAGATCAACGCTTATCGAACCACCAGGGCGCCAAGGGCCGGGTGCCATATGTTGTCCCGAAGGGCAACCTGTGAATGATCGTAGTCCACGATGCACACCTTGCGGCTTCGCCGTCAAGGTGTGGCGCCCCGGCTTTCTGATTCCCCTCAGTGGTTCGCCGTGATCCCGGTGGTGGAAAAAGAAATCCCGGCTTGCGCCGGGATTGTTTTTCTGTTGAGTTTTCGCAAGTGCATCACATCGGCAGGTCGGGTTCGAGATCGCCGCCGATATCCGGTTCGTCGGTTGGCTTCTCGGCAGGGGGCTCGGGTTGCGGTGCAGGCGGTTCTGCTGGTCGTGTTGAATCCAGCGTCGAGCCCTGCGGCCGATTCTGCTTTTCAAGAATTTCGTCGAGCGGATACTTCGGCTCGCCCGGCGCCGTTTGGGCAGGGCTCTGGATACCGGTCTGCGGTTTCAATGCTTCGTCATCCGGCATGTAGGGCTTGGGATGGTAACGCGGAACCGGCTTGTATTCGGGTTGATCTTGCGACTTCGGTTGCTCCGTCGGCGGCTGAGGCGGCAGCGGCCTGTCCTGATCCGGCTTCACGGGCGTGGTGGTGGGCTGGACGGCGGGGGCCGAGGGAATCGAATCCTGCGGGCGCGGCGGGGCTTGGCGCGTGTCGTACATGCGCAGGTAGACCGGGTTGCCGTTCAATGCCAGCGATTGTTCGTTGGTGGGCAAGTACCACTTGGACTTGTTGTCGATGATGGCCCATGTCACCTTGTACGCCGGATCCGCCACATGCATCCCGGCGGTCCAGTCCGCTTCATGCTCCAGATCGACCACCAGCGTCTTGCCGACCGGCACGTCCCAACGCGTCACCTCCTGTTTGGTCACCGAATCGATCAGCAGGATGGTCTTGGGCATGTGGGCATCGGAGACGAAGTTATGCCGATCCATACTGCGGCCGTAGGGGAAGTTGGCGCTGCAACCGGCCAGCAGACCCAGAATCAGAACATACAGCGTTGATGTGAATTTCATGCGTCTATCCTTATGCAAGGCCATGACTTCGATAACAACAGCATAATCCACGCGACCGGAGGCACCAAGCCCGCAGCCGCGCTTATCCCCCTTATCGGCCGATCCTCGTGTTTCCTTGGTAAAATCGACCCTGCGAACGTTATCGCCCATCCACCGACATCGATACGTCCGGTCATCCGGTGCGGTTGCGGTCTTCTTCCAGAGGCACAAATTGTTCGATCGTCAGGCCGAATCCGTCCAGCGAATGGTATTGCTGGGGGTGGTCGGTCAGCAGGTTCATGCGGCGTATGCCCAGGTCGAGCAGGATTTGCGAGCCGATGCCCACGTTAAACCGCGCATCGCGTCGCATGGCCTGAAGCAGGGCGTTCACCTTGTCTTCCGAGCCGTTTTGAACGTGCAGGTGTTCCAGGGTTTTGTCCGATAGCGGATCCTGCCGCAGGTAGAGCACGGCTCCCTCCCCGGCCTTCTGCACGCGGCGCATCGATTCGTGCAGAGTCAGGTCGGTGGGATTGGATTGATCGGCGAAGACATCACCGAGCAAATTTTGCGCGTGCACGCGCACCAGCACCGGTTCGTCGATTTCCTGCTTGCCCACACGCCCCAGGCACAGCGCCGCATGCGGGAACGGATCCACCCGACTGGCGTAGGTGATCAGATCGAACGTTCCGAAACGCGTATTCAGCGCAGCAGAATCGAGCCGCTCGACCATTTTTTCGTGGCGGAGTCGATAGGCGACCAGGTCGGCAATGGTGCAGGTTTTCAGCTGATGTTTCTCGGCGAAGGCCTGCAATTGCGGCCGCCGCGCCATGGTGCCGTCGGCGTTCATGATCTCGATGCCGAATGCCCCCGGTTGCAAGCCGGCCAGGGCGCACAGGTCCACCATGCCCTCGGTGTGCCCGGTGCGGACCAGCACGCCCCCGTCGCGGGCGCGGATGGGGGGGATGTGCCCGGGACGGGCCAGGTCGTCGGCGGTGGTGGCCGGATCGATCAGGACCTGAATGGTTTTGGATCGGTCGGCGGCGGAAACGCCGGTGGTGATCCCGAATCGCTGATGCGCATCGACACTGATGGTATAAGCCGTGCCGAGCGCAGCGGTGTTGACCGCCGATTGTGGGGCGAGTTTGAGCCGTTCGCAGACCTGGCCGGCCAGAGCGACAAAAAGCATGCCCCGCGCTTCGCTGAGCATGAAATTCACCTTTTCCGGCGTGGCGAACTGGGCCGCGCAGACCAAGTCGCCCTCATTTTCGCGCTGTTCATCGTCGATCAGCACGATCATGCGACCGGCCCGTAACTCGTCCAGCACCTGCTCGATCGGACAAACGCTCACCGGATACTCCACATGGGGTGAATCGGCCATTGTAAACCCGGCAGGCGGTAGCGACCAATCGGTCCCCAAAGCCCCCACCACAGCGCAAGTTCGGCGTTGAAGCGGCATTTCTTGCGCTTCATCGAGGCCGGGCAATTGCGTATTCACTGGAGGGACGATCAAAACTCAAAAATCCATAAGTGTCTTGATTTCATAAATATAGATCGTATTTCGGCTTTGCGGTTTGACTTTGGCACGGTTGTTTTTCGGTTCGGCATCGCACTTGCCTGTTGTTGCGTGGGCGCTGGGATGTGCGCCATCGGCCAACTTATGTGCATGGAGGCACGATGACGAACGGTTGGACGGACATCATGAATCAGGCCGGCGATGAATCTGTCGGTGCGACGCTGGTCCGGTTAGCGAAGCTGGCCGAGGCCGTGCACTGTGCAGAGTCGGTCGAGCAGTTGCGGCGGCAGTACGGCGGCGGCGGAGTCGCTGCGGTGCCGCAACGAACCCGACACGCCGACGCACCTGTCAGATCCTCGGAGGTGCGGCCATGAACTACGGGCTCTACCTCTCGGCCTCCGGCGTGTTGACCAACCTGCATCGGCAGGATGTGATCTCCAACAACCTGGCCAATACCACCACCACCGCATTCAAACGCCAACTCGCCGCTACCCAGCAGCGTCTGCCCGAATCGCTGGAAAACGGCAGCTTGGATGATTTTCAACCGCTGCTCGACCGGGTCGGCGGCGGGGTCTTCGCGCATCGCACCACCAACGATCTGTCCGCAGGAACCTTGCAGCAAACCCCGAACGATCTCGATGTGGCCATTCACGGCTCGGGGTTTTTCGTGATGCAGGACGCCAACGGCCAACCACTGGTGACGCGCGACGGAAGGTTCCGGCTCGACGACCGGGGTACGCTGATCCACCAGACCTCGGGACTGGCGGTGCGCGATGCGAACGGCCAGCCGATCACGCTGGAATCGGGATCGACCTCCACCAACATCGATGCCGACGGCTGGATTTACCAGGGCAATGAAGCCGTTGCTCAACTTCAGCTGGTCGATCTGCCCGAAGGAACGGAATTCGTACCCGCTGGGAAGGGCAAGCTGCGGCCGAGCGCGGAGGGCTGGGCGCAGCGCACGGATGCCTCGGCCGAGCTTCAGCAGGGCTACCTCGAACAATCCAACGTTGAGCCCATTCGTGAAATGGTGGCGATGATCGAAGCCACCCGCGCGATCACGGCCAACGCCAACATGATCCGTTATCACGACACCATCATGGACCGGGCGGTGAACACGCTCGGCCGTGTCAGCTAATGAGGTGAATCGATGGCCGTAGTCGCACTGCATACCGCCGCCACGGGGCTCAACGCCCTGTCGACCGAAATCGACGTGATCGCCAACAACCTGGCGAACGTGAACACCGACGGCTTCAAGTCCAGCCGCGTGAATTTTGAAGACCTGCTCTACCAGGAGAAGGAGCAGCCGGGCGTGGAGAATGCGCGAGGCGACCAGACGCCGGCCGGACTGTTCGTCGGGTTGGGCACGCGCATCAGCAACACCCAGTTCAATTTTCTTCAGGGCTCGGCGATCAACACCGGAAACGATTACGACTTGATGATCAATGGCAATGGCTTTTTCCGGGTCATCACCTATGAAAATCAGGGCAACGGTATCGGTTACACGCGGGCCGGCAACTTTTTCAGAAACTCCGATGGCGACTTGGTTCTGGGCAACAGCGATGGCCCGCGCCTCGAGCCGCCGGTTACCGTGGATGAGGATGTGACGGGTATCGAAGTCACCTCGGACGGGCGCGTGTTGGGGGTGCCGAGCGGTGAAGTCGAGGCACAGCAAATCGGTCAAATCGAGTTGACTTCCTTCCTCAATCCCAAGGGGCTGAAGCCGATCGGCAAGAACCTGTTTGTCGAGTCCGATGCCTCCGGTCCGCCCATTGAGGGGAATCCGGGCGAAGGGCCGTTCGGCACGATCACCCAGGGCTTTCTGGAAGGGTCCAACGTCGATCCGGTGAAAGAACTGGTGGAACTGATCAAGGCGCAGCGCGCCTTTGAACTCAACAGCCAGACGATCCAGGCGGCCGACGAGTCGCTGCAGGTCGTCAGTAACCTGACGAGATTCTAAGCGTTGGAGTGAACATGCCTGACGGGTTGAACACATTGCGTTTCCTTGCGATCGTTCTGACGGTCGCGGCACTGGCCGCAGCGGATACCATCACACTGCGTCATGGCGTGCGCGTGGAAGCGGGGGGGCTGACCCTGTCGGACGTCGCCGAGCTGCAAGGCCCCGAAGCGCAACGCTTCGCCGAGTTGGTCGTGCTGGAGACGGGATCGGACGCTGCCGCCGTCGCCATGGCCGCGATTCGCAACAAGCTGGATGAAGCGGGCGCCCACTGGGGCAAGTTGAACCTGCGGGGGCCGAGCCGGGTTGAACTGATACGCGCACGGGAAACAACCCCCAAACCCGTCGCGCCGGTGATTGTGGATGATCAAGCCGAGGCGCGGGCCAATCCCACCGAGCCCGTGCAGGGCGAGGCCGTGGAGGTCGCCCCGCCCACCGGATTGAAAGCGCTGCTGGTCAACTGGCTGGCCGAGCGTCTGGATGTGGAGCCCGGGGCGTTGCGCGTGGAAGCAAACGATCCCCAGGCACCCGTCTGGACCTGGAACAACCTCAATGGACGATTTGAGTTTGAATCGATCGGCGGCAAGGGACTGGGTCGCGTGCGACTGATCGTGCGGCGCTACCGCGGCGAGCAAATCGACGAGCAACGGCTCGGCGTCCATGTCGCCGTGCGGAAAACCGTCGTCGTCGCGCAATTGCCCGTGCAGCGCGGCCAGACGCTGACCAGCTCCGATGTAAAAACCGAAACACGTTGGATCGAATCGGAATCACTTCGACCGTTGACCACGCTGCGATCCGTGGTGGGACGGTCCGCCGCGCGTCGTTTGCAGGTCGGCGATCTGATCGAACAGGACCGTATCGAAGCGCAGCGGTTGATTCGGCGAGGACAGGTGGTCACCGTGCGCTGTCTCAGTGGTTCGCTGGTGCTCAAAACCACGGCCCGGGCCATGGAAGACGGCACGCTGGGGGAGAAGATTGAGGTGCGAAACGAAAAGACGCGCCGCCAGTACCGGGTCACCGTGACCGGCGCGCAACAGGCCGTCATGCGTCTCGATGGCCTGGAGAACGAGCGGGCTTTGACCCTGGGAGGTTCTACATGAATCGTTCAATGTGGTGCATGATTTGGACGTTGGCGGCAGCGGGATCGGCGGTGGCGCAGAGTTCGTCGCTGTATTTGTCCAAGCCCACCCCGCCGCGCATCAAGGACGGCCGGGTGGTCAACACGCAACTTCAGACGTTCAGTTACACCGCGACGATCATTCCCGAACCGCGCCAGTTTTCCGTGCACGATTTCGTAACGATCATCGTGCGCGAATCGAGCACGACTACCAGTGAAGCCACGCTGGAAACCGAGAAAGAGACCGATTACTCCGGGGAGATCAGCGATTTTCCGAACCTCGATCTGTATAAATTGCTGCAACTGCAACTCCGCCCCAATGACATGACGGGCGACTCGCCCAAAGTGGGTCTGAATTTCGGGTCCGAGTTTAACGGCGAGGGCGAGTACGAGCGGCGCGATGAGGTGGTGCTGCGGATCACGGCGCGCGTGGTGGACGTCAAGCCCAACGGCACCATCGCACTGGAAGCCCGCAAGTACATCCGCAACGACGATGAAAAGCAGACGATCAAGCTGACCGGGTACTGCCGCGCGATCGATGTCGCCCCGGACAACACCATTCTCAGCACGCAGTTGTACGACCTGCGGCTGGAGCAACTGCACGAGGGCGAGTTGCGCAAGACGTCGAAGAAGGGCGTGCTGACCAAGATTTTCGACGCCATCTTTAATTTCTGAGGACCGGCATGACTGACAGGAAGTATTTCATGATGTTTCAGGCGGCGGCGCTGGGGCTGGTTCTGGCGTCGGCGGCGCACGCCGTGCAACTGCAGGACCTGGTGCGCATCAAGGGCGCCGAGTCGAACAAGCTGGTGGGAATGGGACTGGTGGTGGGGCTGAGCGGCACGGGCGACGGCGGCAAGTTCATGCCGGCCATGCGCCCGCTGGCGGCCATGATGAATCGGTTGATGGATCCCAACGTCGTCGCTTCGGAACTCAAGGACGTGAAAAACGTGGCGCTGGTCAGCGTGACCGTGAAGCTGCCGGCGTCCGGTGTCCGCGAAGGCGATCACGTCGATGTGCAAGTGGCTTCGTTGGGTCCGGCGAAATCGCTGGAAGGGGGCCGGCTGTTCATGACGCCGCTGCTGCCTCCGGTGCCCAACGATCAATCGCCCGTGTTCGGATTCGCCGAGGGCAACCTGCGCGTCGCGGACCCGAACAAGCCGACGATGGCGACGGTGCAGGACGGCGCGGTGCTGACGCGCGACGTCCACGCCCGCTACCTCGACGAGGTGGGCCGACTGACGCTGGTGCTGAATTCGGCCAACGCCACCTGGCCCATGGCCAACACCATCGCCACGCTGGTCAACGATCTGATGGCTCCGGAGGCGCCGCCGATCGCCCGCGCGATCGATCAGAAGAACATCGTGGTGCAGCTGCCGCGCACCGAGTTGAGCAATCCCGCCGCGTTCATCAGCCAGGTGCTCGAGATTCACCTCGATCCGTCGCTGGTGCGCAGCGAGGCGCGCGTGGTCATCAACCAGCGCACCGGCACGATTGTGATGACCGGAGACGTGGAACTGTCGCCCGTGGCGATCAGTCATCCCGGGCTGACGATCACGACCATCATCCCGCCGCCCCAGCCCTCTGCGGAAAATCCCGCCATGGAGCAGAACGAGTTTGTCGGAATCGATCCCAACCGGCGCGGCGGGGCGCGGCTGGGCGATCTGCTGGCGGCGTTCAATCAACTGAAAGTCCCCGCACAGGACCGCATCGAAATCATCAAACAAATTCATAAGGCCGGTGACCTGCACGCGCAGCTCATCGTGGAAGATTGATCATGACCGCCGCTTCGCTTCAGCCCGCCGCTTTGAATCCGCTGCTGACCCGGCCGGCGCAGCCGAATGCGTTGCCCGCGGAGGCGATCCCCGCGCGGTTTGAAGAGGAATTGCGCGGCATCGCCGAGGAATTCGTTGGCATGACGTTCTTCGCGCCGCTGCTGGAACAGGCGCGCGACAGCGTCTTTCGCGTGGAGCGGTTTCACGGCGGGTATGCGGAAGATACTTTCGCCAGCCAACTCGATGCCCAACTGGCGTTGCGCATGTCTCGGCGGGATCGCACCGGTCTTGTCGACACCATCGTTGATCGCTACCTGCAAAACGAACCGTCGGATTCATCGCGAATTTCCGGAGTCGATCTGAATGCGTGACGAATTTACCGAACTCGAAGATTTGCTGACGCGGTTGCGCCGCGAGCACGAGCAACTGCTGACGCTCATCGAACGCAAGCGCCAGGCGCTGCGGGCCTCGGCGCCGGCCGTGGTGGCCGAGGTCTGCCAGTCCGAGAACCGTCACATCCAGGCGATCGGCGCGCTGGAAAAGCGCCGACAGGTGGTGGTGGGGCAGTTAACGCAGCGCACGATTCCGGGCGCCAAACAGCCGGCGCGTTTGAGCGATCTGGCGGCGGCGGCGCCGGCTTCGCAGGGCAAGCGACTGATGGGGCTGCACGCGGTCCTGCGCGATCTGGTGATGAAAGTGCAACGTGAAAATCGCATCAATCGCCAGGCCACCGAGGGCTTGGTGCGGCACATTCGCGGCGTGATGGAATCGGTCGGCCAGGCGCTCAGTCAGGCCGGAACGTACGGACGTCGGGGCATCCAGCAGGGACCGGTCCCGCTGGCGAGCACCCTTTCGATTACCGGGTAAGGGCACGATGAGTCTGAACGGCGCATTACAGATCGGACGCAGCGCACTGGAGGTCAATCAGGCGGCCCTGCAGATCGTTGGCAACAATCTCGCCAACGCCGCCACGCCCGGTTACACGCGCGAGATTCCCAATATCGCGCCGGGCCAGGCGATCGAGATGAACGTCGGGCAGTTCATCGGGTTGGGTGTGAAACTCGAGGCGATCGTCCGGGCCACCGACGAGGCGCTCAATGCCCGGCTGCGCTCGTCGGTCAGCGATCGCGAAGGCGCCGAGCTGCGCGAGGAACTGCTCACGCAGGTCGAAACGATCTACTCCGAGCTGACCGACTACGGCATGAGCGCCCATCTCGATCATTTCTTTGATGCGTGGTCGGAGTTGGCGAACAATCCCACCGACACCTCGCTGCGGGCTCTGGTCATCCAGCAGGGCGAATCGCTGGCCGAGTTTGCACAGCAATTGCACCGGGACCTGACCGACCTGCGCAACCAGGTGGACGATCAGATTTTCAACAACGTTCGCGCCGCCAACAGTTTGATGGATCAGATCGCGGCTTTGAACTCGAAGATCGTTTCGGCGGAGCGCGGGCAGGGCGGAGCCAACACGTTACGCGACGAGCGCGACGAACTGCTGAAGGAATTGAGCGAATACGTGGACATTTCCACGGTGCTCCAGGATACCGGCGAGATGGATGTGTTCGTCGGATCGGTCCCGATCGTTCTGGCGGGGGTGAATCGCGGCCTGACGGTGGAATACCGTTCGCAGGATGCCGGCGATACCGAAATCCTGCTCCGCGTGGAAAGCGACGGCACCAACCTGCAGGCGGTGTCGGGCAAGATCGGCCAACTGATCGATTCCCGCGAGGGCGATGTCGCCGAGGCGATTGAGGACCTGGATACGTTTATCGGGCAGTTGATTTTCCAGGTCAACCGCGTGCACGGCCAGGGGCAGGGCACGATCGGCTTCAGCGAAATGACCGCCGCGTACGAAACCGATGACACCAGCCAATCGATGACACTTGGGGAGGCGGGGCTGACTTTTACTCCGACGCACGGCAGTTTCCAGCTTCATGTCACCCAGCTCAGCACCGGCACGCGCCTGGCCACGCAGATCGACGTGGACCTGGACGGCATCGGCGGGCCGGACATGAGCATCGACGACCTGGTGACGGCGATCGATGCGGTGGACAACCTCTCGGCGACCACCACGGCCGACGGGCGTTTGCAGATCACCGCCGATTCGGCCGACTTCACCTTCAGCTTCTCCGACGATTCGTCCGGCGTGCTGGCGGCGTTGGGACTGAACAGCTTCTTCACCGGCGCCACCGCGCTGGACATCGGCGTCAACGAAGTCCTGGATGACGTGCGCTTTCTGAGCGCGGCGCAGAATCACGATCCCGGCTCCAACGACAACGCCCTGGCCATGGTCGATCTGCAGGACCTGGCGCTGGATGAGTTGAACGGCCTATCCATTCGCGATCAATGGGCGCGCACCATTGAAGACCTGGCGGTGACCACGGCCGCGGCGCAACAGGCCACCACGGCCCAAACCGTCATTGCCGAAGCGCTCGCCGCTCAGCGCGAGTCGGTCAGCGGGGTCAACCTCGATGAGGAAGCGATCAACCTGCTTCAGTACCAGCGCGGTTACCAGGGCGCGGCGCGTTTTATCACCGTGATCGACGAAATGATGGAGACGTTACTGACCTTGCTGCGTTAAGGATTAACGATGTCGAGCTTACCGAGCAACATTTCGCGCATCAGCACCACACTCCAGGCCGAGCTGTTGCTCAGTCACACGCGCGGAACGCAGACGGACCTGTTGGCGCTGCAGCGCCAGATCACCTCGGGGCTGCGCGTGACGCGCCCCAGCGACGATCCGGGCGTTGCGGGCGGCATCGTGAACCTGAACAAGGTGCTCGGCCGGTACACCCAGCAATTGAGCAATATGAACCAGGCCCAGGCCGTGATGGACAACACCGACCTGGCCATGTCCGATATTCTCGACATCCTGCTGGAGGCGCAGTCGATCGCTTCGAGTCAGGTGGGCGCGGGATCGTCGGCCGAGACGCGCGCCGCCGAGGCGGACATCGTCGATGCGCAACTCGACGCGCTTCTGACCATTGCCAACCGACAGTATCAGGACATCTACCTGTTTGCCGGCAGCCGTTCCCACATCGCGCCGTTCGTCGCCACCGACAACGGCATCGAGTACACCGGCGCCACGTCCGACCTTCAGGCCGATCTGGGCGCGCTCAGCGAACTGGGCGTGAACACCAACGCCGCCAACGCCCTTGGGGCGCTCAGCGAGCGCATGGATTCGGATGTGGACCTCGATCCGCAAGCCACCGCGGCCACGCGCATCGTTGATGTCAACGGCGCGCGCGGTTTGGGCGTGCTGCGCGGCACGGTGAATCTGGATGTGGACGGTACGGAGGTGGAGGTCGACCTGACCACCGCCAATACGCTCGGCGACATCGTGTCGCGCATCAACGATGCGATTGATGCGATCGATCCGACGGCCGGGGCGCTGGGCATTGCCGGCCCGGGTTTTGAACTCACGGCCAACGCCGGACACACCATCACGATCAGCGACGTGGGCACGGCCGTTACCGCGGCCGATCTGGGCATCGATCTGACCGCCGCGGGGGTCACGGTGGCCGGGGGCGATCTCGATCCCCAACTGACCCAACTGACCGCGCTGGCGGCGCTGGGCGCGACGGTCGATTTCACCGGCGGGCTGAAAATCACCAACGGCGCGGTGACGCGCGTGGTCGATCTGTCGACCGCCGTCACCGTGCAGGACCTGATCGCCGCGGTGGGAGCGGCGGATGTCGGCGTGCGGCTGACCATCAGCGAGGACGGCAAAAGTCTTTCGCTTCGCAATCAGGTCAGCGGTTCGACGATGAGCGTGGGAGAAAATTCCGCAGGCACCACCGCCTCCGACCTCGGCCTGCGCACCTTTGATACCACCACCGCCCTGGCCGATCTCAATTTCGGCGATGGCGTGCGGTTTGAAACCGGTGAGGACGATCTGCGCATCAACCTGCACGATGGATCGCAGATCGATGTGGATCTCGACGGAGCGGTCACCGTGCAGGACGTGCTGAATGCGATCAATGCCGCGGGGGGCGGTTCGGTGACCGGGTCGCTGGCTTCCGACGGCAACGGCATCGTGCTGGCCGACGCGACGGCCGGAGCGGATGACTTTTCGGTGGTGGCTTTGAACGGCAGTTTTGCCGTGCAGGATTTGGGCTTGGAGCAGAATGCGGGGGCCGGTTCCACGATCACCGGCGACGACGTGGCGCGGGAGCGCGTGGAAAGCATTTTCACGCACATGCTCATGCTGCGCGACGCCCTGGCGAGCAACGATACCCAGGCCCTCACCGAAGCCGGCGGCAAGATCGAGGCCGACTTCAAGGCGATGGCCTCGGTGCGGGCGCAGGTGGGCGTGCGCTCGCAACGTGTGGCCGACCTGGTTTCGCGCACCGAAGACATGAAATTGCAGGCCGATTCGCTTCTTTCGGACCTGCGTGATGCGGACTTGACCGAGGCAATCACCCGTTTCACCCAGCTCGAGACGCAATTGCAGGCCAATTACCAGGCCAGCTCGATGCTGATGGGATTGTCTCTGTTGGACTTCCTGCGATGAGGCGTTCTCATCGCAGCCCGGCCGGTCGACGGGCCGTCGGTCGGGTGGACAGGATGTCGCCGGCAGCGGAATGCGGATTCCGGCCGGATCTACCAGGATGGCAGGCCCCGGATACGGAGGTGTTCCATGCAAGTGAACACGTCACGATTTGGACAGGTGGAAGTGGATGACGAGCGCGTCATCACATTCGCCAAGGGATTGCTGGGCTTCCCGCGGCATCAGCGCTACGTGCTGATCCAGCCCAACGACGACAGTTTCTTCTTCTGGCTGCAATCGGTCGACACGCCGGAACTGGCCTTCGTGGTCACCGATCCGTCGCTGTTCGTCGCCGACTACCGCGTCTCACTCAAGCCGGAGCAGTTGGAAGAGTTGTCGCTGGAGACGGTCGAGCAGGCGCAGGTGTTTGTCATTGTGAACAAGCGCGGCAACGTGCTGACGGGCAATCTGCAGGGACCGTTGGTGGTCCACACCGAGCAGCGTACCGGCGCGCAACTGGTGTTGTCGGATCGTCGATTCGACACGCGTGTGCCGCTGGTGGAATTGGAAGCCAACACGCAGGCCGCTTCGGCCTGATATCGTGCTCGGTCGCCGCGCGGCGACCGGCTGACGCGTTTCGTAACGGCGGCGCTTGGAGGCGTCGACCTCAGGATCCAGCGATGAGCGTGAATCCGAACATCACGACTCACATCACAGGCCCAAGGAAGGAGCCGAACCATGCTGGTGCTCTCACGTCAGCGCGACGAGACAATCATGATCGGCGACGATATCGAAATCACCGTCGTCGACATTCGGGGCGACAAAGTCCGTCTGGGCATCACCGCCCCCAGTTCCATTCCCGTACACCGCAAGGAAGTGTACGAGGCGATCAAACGCGAAAACCGGGATGCGGCACGGATCGACCCCAACGATCTCAGCCGCGCCGATCGGAAATTACGGGGAACCGAGCCGGAGGCATCCGGCGGCGGCCCCGAGTCGTCATAAATCGCTGGAGGGCGGACAGGCCCGGGCGCCACGCCCCGGGGCTGAAATGGCACTTGTCACCAACCGGGCGACGCGGCCCAGTCAACCGCGGCCCGGGCTTAGCCACAATCAAGGAGGATTGGCATGGCTAGGATCAACACCAACATCTCGTCTCTGATTTCGCAACACAACCTTGCCCGCTCCAACGCGGATCTGCAAGTCCGGCTCGAACGGTTGAGCACGGGATTGCAGATCAATCGCGGAGCCGACGGCCCGGCGGCGCTGATCATCTCCGAGCGCCTGCGCAGTGAGGTCGAGGGCATCACCGCCGCCATCGGCAACGCCGAGCGCGCCGTCAACGTGATCGCCACCGCCGAGGCGGCACTCGATGAAGTGGCCAACCTGTTGACCAGCGTCCGCGGGCTGGTGGTCGAAGCGGCCAACTCCGGGGGCATGAGCCAGGAAGAGATCGAAGCCAACCAGCTTCAGATCGACGACGCCATCGCTTCGATCACGCGCATCTCCAACATCACCAACTTCGCCGGGCTCAATCTGCTCGACGGCTCGATGAACTACGTGACCTCCGGCGTGGCGACCAGCGCGCTGGCCGATGTCACCATCCATCAGGCCAACTTCGGCACCGCCGAGTCCCTGCCCATCTCCGTCGAAGTCGTCACCAGCGCGCAAACCGCCCAGTTGTTCCTCTCCACCGGCACGACCTCGCTGGTCAGTTCCGTCTCCATCGAAGTGGCCGGGGATCGGGGCGTGGAGGTGCTACAATTCGTCTCGGGCACGGCACTGAGCGCGGTGGTCTTTGCGGTCAACCAGGTCTCCGACTCCACCGGCGTCGAAGCGGCGCTGGCTTCGGGAGCGGCGGCCGGGTTATCGGCCGTTGCCTTCATCGGCCAGAACTTCGGCTCCGATTC
>JANQHK010000122.1 GCA_028282685.1 Phycisphaeraceae bacterium | reverse complement strand
GGGTGTGGGATTGCACGTATTTCTTGGAGCGCATGGCGGCGGCGTTCTTCTGGAAGAAGGGCCCATGCTTGTTCAGCCAGTAGTCCTGGAACTGCTCGCGGGTGATATCGGCACGCCGGGTCAGACACATCACCAGTTTGATCACGGGCGGGGGGCTCCTTGGGGCTTCAGGGGGTGATCGTGGCGGCCGCAGGGTAACCGGCGCGTCCCGCAAAATGCCAGCCGTGTCGGCGGCGACCGGCTGTCGGGGCGCAAGGATCGCGGTCGGCGCCACGCGGTGTCGCCCCTCCAGCCCGGTTCGGGTACCCTGAGCGTCCGCCGATCGGCAGCCCCCACGATCCGGAGTGATGGACCGATGACCGACCGGATGTCCATGCCGCCCCTCGAGAGCGAGCTCGACAAGGATTGGCTCGAGCTGGAGCTGGAGGAGGCGTTCGACGAGTCGCTGGAGATCGAGCTCAGCGAGCCGATGATGACCACGGCGCTCAGGAAACTGTATCGCCAGCATCATCCCCAGGACATGAACCGCCGGCAGTATTTCCAGGAACTGCTCAGGCTGCAAACCGAGCTGATCAAGCTGCAATACTGGGTCGAGCAGACCGGCCAGAAGGTCCTCGTCATCTTCGAAGGCCGCGACGCCGCCGGCAAGGGCGGCGTCATCAAGCGCATCACCCAGCGGCTCAACCCCCGCGTCTGCCGGGTCGTGGCGCTGGCCAAACCCAGCGATCGCGAGCGCACCCAGTGGTACTTCCAGCGCTATGTCCAGCACCTGCCGGCCGGCGGCGAGATCGTGCTGTTCGACCGCTCCTGGTACAACCGGGCCGGGGTCGAGCGCGTCATGGGCTTCGCCACGCCGGACCAGGTCGAGCAGTTCTTCCGCGACGCCCCCGAATTCGAACGGATGATCGTCCGCTCGGGCATCCACCTCCTGAAATACTGGTTCTCGATCACCGACAAGGAACAGCAGCTCCGCTTCCTCATGCGCATCCACGACCCGATGAAGCAGTGGAAGCTGAGCCCGATGGACCTGCAATCGCGCGTCCGTTGGGAAGAGTATACCAAGGCCAAGGAGGAGATGTTCGCGCGCACCAACATCCCCGAAGCACCCTGGTACATCGTTCAGGGCAACGACAAGAAGCGCCAGCGCCTGAACTGCATCGACCACCTGTTGTCGAAGGTCCCCTATCGGGACGTGCAGCGCGACAAGGTCGACCTGCCGGACCGCGTGTTCAATGTGGACTATGAGCGCAAGACGCTGGAGACGAGCCTATACGTGCCGAACAAGTATTAGGAGTGCGGGATTACGGCGACATTTTCATAAATGCACCTAGGGCATTTTCCGGCCAGATGGAATCGCCTGGCGATCCATCTGGCCGGAAAACAGCCCTCACTTCAAAGTTCCAGCGCACTACTCCCAGCCGGACGCGAACGCGTCCGTAAGGGCAAGTGCGCTAGTGCCTGTCGACCGGCCTCTTCTTCGGGCCGCCCCTCTGCGGTTTCAGTGGCCTGCCGGTCGCCGTTTCGAGTGTTGCAAGCCATCTATCCTCGCCGATCGGGCGGCCGGTCGTCTGCGACCGGCGGCGTTTCCGGAAGGCCGCCGCCTCGACCCGGCGCACCGCCTCGCCGAGTAGATCACGGCAGAGAAGACCTCACTCGCCAGCACCACCCTCGCCCCAGCGGGCGCTGAAGGGTCAGGTGGTGCCCCGCAGTCAGGCCTTCGCCGAGGGACGTGCCGAGCCGACCAAAGGTGAGAAAACACTGGCCGATGCGCCAAATTCAGCCGCGCTGTGGTGGCGAGAAAGAAAAAACCTCAATTCCGGCGAACAAACGCAATTTTATGATCCATCGCCCAAACTCTCAATGAATTCGCGGCCATTGTGCATTCTTTTAGCGTCTTTCTAAGGTTGCGCTGCGGCAAAACCCCTTGCATTTCTATCTAATCGTCGGGACACTACCACTATAGGTGCGTGGGACGTTATCGTTTCTCGCGTTGGGTGGGATTTGCTGTTTCGTCCCGCTTGAAGCCGAGCCTGGCGATACCGCCCGCCGCCCCCTGCAGCCCGCAAGGCCGCGGGCCGCCGTTCCCGGCCAATGTCGTCACAGGTGCCACCCGAAGGGTTCTCATCCATGCGGCCTGCCCGCGCCGGAGCACGACCCGACCGCCGAAGCTCCCGGAACACCGGTGCCGCTGGCCGCGGGGTGGGGCGTGATGAGGACCGGCCCGCGATCTTGCGCCCCGACCGTCACCGGCCCGTCGCCGGGCCACCTACCTACAGCGCCGGGATTAATCGGTTCTTCGAGCTCACCCGCCAAACGTCTTCGAAGGCCCACCATCTGGCTGGGCCGACACAGATGGGAGCGGGTTCATGAAGCCGATTATCGATCTCTTCGAGCGCAACCCGGCCGGCCAGCGGCGAAGCGAGACCGGCATCGGCTATGACGCTCGCACGGCGGCACGGCGTCGTTTGTGGATCTGGGGGCTGGCTACCGGTCTCACCTCGTTCCTGCTGATGCCGTTGATCGGATCAACGTCAAGTCACGCGCAGCCGGAGCCCCCCTCGTGCACCGACGCGACGCCAGACTGCCGGCCGGACATTCGACGCATCACCATCGGCCCCGAGACTTTCGATATTCCGGCATCGCATTTTCACATGGTTCCGCCGGATGGCCATGAAGGCGCATCTGCCCTTCTTTTCCTAGCCTGGCCGAACCTCACCTGGGACAGCCGCGGCGAGATGTTGGCAGCTCTGATGACCCCGGGCACTGATGAGCGGATCAACCTGCTGATCCACCATAACCCCAATCGCGAGGGCGCCTTCAAGAGGGTCTTCCGCTTCAGTGTCTCGCCTCTAGGGGAACAGACTCACGAGCTCGTCGGCGACCACTTCGGCCTCGAGCAATATCTCCGCATCGGACGTCCGCGAACTTTTGGAACTCGCGAAGTTTATGCCTGGCCTTCGGCGCAAAATTTACTTGTTCTCATCCGGTGCTTACCAGAAGATGCCCCAGAATACAGCCCAATCGTAAACCCCAGCTGTCGCCACTTTTTCTATCACCTTGATTTAACTTTTACACTCACCTACCGGCGTCATCAGTTGCCGGAATGGCAAGAGATCCAGACAAGCGTGGAAGATTTATTCTCTGAGTACCGCGTCGAACCGCCTATGTCTCCAACTCTCCCTCAAACAGGAGAATGAACCGTGCCATTTGATATCACCATTCTCGAGAAATACGCTTCCGCCGGTGATCGCATCGGCTATAGGGTGAAGTTCACGATCACAGTTTCCTAAATGCACCTGACCCTGTCGACCGGCCTCTTCTTCGGGCCGCGCCTCTGCGGTTTCAGTGGCCGTCGGTCGCCGTCCGGAGTGTTGCGAGCCATCTGTCCTCGCCCTGGCAGGCACTGAAGGGTCAGGTGGCGCCCCGCAGTCAGGCCTTCGCCGATGGGCGTGCCGAGCCAGCCGAAGGTGAGAAAGCGCTGGCTGATGCGTCAAATTCAGCCGTGTCGTTGTCGCACGAAAGAAAAGCCTAAACTCCGGCAAAGAAACGCAATTTTATAACCTACCACTCAAACTCTTAACGAATTCGCGGCCATTGTACATCTTTTTAGCGTGTTTCTAAGGTTGCACTGCGGCAAAACCCCTTGCGTTTCTATCTAATCGTCGGGACACTGCTACTATAGGTGCGTGAGAGGCTGTCGTTTCTCGCGTTGGGTGGGATCTGCTGTTTCATCCCGCTTGAAGCCGAGCTTGGCGATGCCGCCCGCCCACCTGCAGCCCGCAAAGCCGTGGACCGGCGGTCCCGGTCGACATCGTCACAGGCACCACTCGAAGGAGTTGCATTCATGCAGCATACCCGCGCCGGTGCACCACCCGACCGCCTCCCGAAATCAGCTAGCTTGTTGCGCAAAAGGATCGTGCCACAAAGCATCTAGACGAGGTGAGACGGTCTTCGCCATATCTAAACCGACGGTGATAGACTGGCCCAGGGATGGCTCCTCTCGATGAAGTCTTTGATAACCTCATTTTGGCACAACGATGCCGTAGGCGGCCATCCGGCATCACTGTAACCGTAACCTCCACCGTAGCCCCGGAACCCGGAACAAGTGCATTTCGAGAGATGAGCCAGTACAGAACTGTAAAAGAAAGCCAACATATTAATGAACTCTTACCCTATCTATATTAAATGAAGAATATATAGAGATAATATGCGCCAATTTTCCTGCAAAGATTCTACAAAGGGAAAACGAAGCTGTTATTGACTTTTAGAGCACCATGAATGGCATTGCCATCGCTCAAGATAATTTATAATTCTAGTTATATTAATTTTAGTCAATCTAAGGTTGATACAAGGAAGCTCAAGGATGAATGAAGACAGCGACCGCACACTGTTAATACGAGATATAATACGCAAAGGAAACGCTATGCGCTTAGTGCCGAACGAATCAATTCAAATTCACTTATTCGGCGCAGACGTTCCCGAAGATTTAATAGATAATAGATATTATTATTCTGATATTAGAATATCAGGCGATATTTTCCAGATAAAACTGTCGACGGATATATTTATTAGGCCATCACAATCTAATTGGTCCGGCAGGAATATAGATAGACTAATTGTATTTGCATTCGATTCAGAAAGATCACCAAGAGAAATCACGGGGTGTCAAGTTGAAATTGTTGTGTCACCAGATACCGCATCAGATGTGTCTCCTATATTCGAGAAATATAGAAAGAGATTCCGCGCCTTCTATGAGATAAAGAACAATATTTTATAGCTGTAGGGTCGTAAATGTGAGTTTGAATGCAGAATACGCCACATCGAAAGGGAATAAAAATGACTTCCGGGCCGAGTTTATTTGCACAGGCATACACACTGGCGGATATTTTATTAGCCAACAATGTTGTACCGCTTACTGTGGCTGGCACACCTTTCGTTGTTGGATTTAATGATAGTTATAATCGAGAGGGGCGATCTGAGATATTCGACGCTCACAATGTAATTATGTCAATCTTAAATTTACAAAATTCTACAACTATGCTCGAAAAATTGTCGATCTGGAATGACAACACAAACCATCTTCCTATTTATGTTGATATAAAAAATGAAATTGATGGTACTGTATCTCAAGCTTTGAATGAAATTGCGCCAATCCTGAGTATAAATGTAGCTGATTCAATAAGATTTGAATACATGGGAGAAGATTCCGCGTGGTTTGATTTCACAATTCAAGGAGTATTGAATCATGTGTACAGCGAGGGTAATCGCCTGACAGTGCCGCTCTGGGGTTGAGGGTCAGGCGGCGGCGGTTTGGGTGTCAAGCGGTCGGGTCTTGGTCTCCTTTTT
>JANQHK010000152.1 GCA_028282685.1 Phycisphaeraceae bacterium | reverse complement strand
GACTGGCGCAGGAGATTCGGCGGGATGCCGCGATCGGTGTCGGCGTTGACCGATAGGCCCGATGGTCTATCCGCCCTTCACAGCCCAGATTGCGCTGCCGCCATATGGCGTCGCCACCCGCTGACCGCATTTCAGGATTGGATAGACGCGATTGAGCCTGAGCAGTTGCCAAAGGCGCGCGTGATGTTACGCCCCGACACTGTTCGCGACGTCGTGACGTCCAGCGCTTGCCAGAAGTTTCACATCGATGCTGTGACCGCGCGCCTGATCTGCACCTATCGCGGGACGGGCATGCAGTACGTCCTGTCGCAAGATGGTGGCAAGCCGTCGAAGTCACTTACGGTGCCGACCGGCGCGCCGATCGTATTGCAGGGCACGCGCTGGCTGGTATCGCCGTCCATTGAGGGGGTGGGGGAAACTCGGCTCGTGCTGGTTCTTGATCCCTTCGAGGGCTTGGGTTCCCCCGCCCATCAACTCCCGCATTAATCCTCACGCAGAACAGGAGACCGACCATGAAGACACGCGCCGCCATCGCATGGGAGCCGAATCGACCACTGGAAATTGAGGAAATCGACCTTGAAGGTCCGAAGGACGGTGAGGTTCTTGTCCGGATCGTGACGACCAGCCTCTGCCACACCGATGTGTTCACCTTATCGGGCGAAGACCCCGAAGGTCTGTTTCCCTGTATCCTGGGCCATGAAGGTTGCGGTGTGGTCGAGGAGGTGGGTAAAGGCGTCACCTCGGTCGCGCCGGGAGACCATGTCATCCCACTTTACGTTCCCGAAGATCCCGAATGCCCCTACATCAAGTCGGGGAAGACCAATCTTTGCCAGACCATTCGCAAAACACAGGGTGCCGGGCTGATGCCCGACGGGACCTCCCGTTTTTCCTATAAGGGCAAGCAGATCCTGCACTACATGGGGACCAGCACCTTCAGCGAATACACGGTCCTGCCCGAGATATCGGTCGCCAAGATCGCCAAAGAAGCGCCCTTGGCCAAGGCGTCGGTCATGGGCTGTGCCGTACCAACCGGCATTGGGGCCGTGCGCAACACCGCCAAGGTCGAGGCCGGTGCAACCGTCGCGGTCTTTGGTCTGGGCGCCGTCGGCATGGCTGTGATCCAGGGCGCTTTGATGAATGGCGCATCGCGGATCATCGGCATCGACATCAACACGGCAAAGTTCCCGCTAGCCACGGCGCTGGGCGCAACGGAATGTCTCAACCCGAAAGACTATGACGCGCCGATACAAGATGTGCTGGTCGAGATGACGGGAGGCGGCCTGGATTACACTTTCGAGGCCGTGGGCAATGTAGAACTGATGCGCTCAGCGCTCGAGGCGTGCCACAAGGGCTGGGGCGAATGTACCGTAATTGGTGTCGCCGGCGCAGGGCAGGAAATCTCGACGAGGCCCTTCCAGCTCGTCACCGGCCGGGTCTGGCGCGGTACTGCCTTTGGCGGTGTGTTGGGCCGCAGCGAGCTGCCCGGCATGGTCGACGAGTGGTTGCGCGGCGATTTCAGCGTCGATCCCTATATCACGCACCACATGACGCATGGCCAGATCAACACCGCCTTCGACTTGCTGAAGGCCGGCAAATCGATCCGATCTGTGGTCCACTTCCAGCCGAGAGACACAATGACGATCAACACCCTGCCCGGGGAGATCGTTCCGGAGTGACATGTCTCGCCGGAGAATGGCGGTGCGATTACTTGCTGATCGAGTCGACCGGAATTTCTAATCAGCTAGAGGCTTCAAGCTTTGACCGAAAGCGACATCGCGTGAACTTATCTCGCTGCAGCGCGAGTTGGCTGCTCTGGGTCTTGGGCGGAAAGGCCCTCAGTGAGCAGATCTCGTCGGGACTTGCCCAGATAGCTGACGGGCCTGCGAGCCGCCGCTGATGGGGAAAGAGTGCCATGGGCACAGGTCGGCCGGCGCGCCGCCATCTTAGATTGAGTTCGCGTTGGTAAACCGCTCGAGCGCTTCCAGATCGGAGGCTTCAATAATCTCTATTGCCGCATTGATCTGATCGACAGGCCAATCCCACCACGCCAGACGGTTCAAACGATCGATGTCCGTGTCGCTGAAGCGGCGTCGAACCATCCGAGCGGGATTTCCGGCAACGATCGCGTAGTCGGGAACTGCGCCAGACACGACGGCGCGCGCGCCGACGATCACGCCGTTGCCCAGGTGTGTATCCGGCAGCAGTAAGGCGTCTCGACCGAACCAGCAGTCGTGACCGACGACGACATGACCGGACTTGGCTGTCGTGGCCAGGCAATCCGCAATGCGGTTCGGATCAAATGCCGCGAACGGGAACGTCGATAACCCATCCATCGCGTGGTTGGCTGAACCGGTTATGAAGCGAACGCCTTCCGCGATTTGACAGAACTTCCCAATCGTCAGCTTCTCCGGTGCCCCGGGGAAGAGATACGGCGCCAGGCGCGCGGCGTAGTCGTCCGGCATCGACGAATCGTGAGCGTATGTATACTCGCCGACACTTATGTTCGGGTGATCGAGGATCGGCTTCAGTAAGACCGTACCCAGATGGCGCTCGCCGTTCGGGAGCACGATCGGGTAATGCTCGTCAGCGTCGGGCAACGGCATTGCACTGCGCTCCCAAGAGGCAACAAACAGAGCCGGTCCAATCGACCGGACGGGCTCCCAATGGGCTATGTGTAGGAGCGGTTTCCGACGCGCGTGCAAGTGCCATTCCCATGGTGCCCTTGCCGGCTCGGACTTTGATCGGCTCCGCATCGGGTGCCGGGCCTTCGCGCACACCACGTGCATTACAGTGACATTCTACTCAATCCCTATTTGTGGCCAACACTCGTTCAGAATGACGGTGGCCGGAAATGAGACTTGGAATAGGGGTCTAGCGAAGAGTCACCGCGAGTTTGCACGCCTGCCAGCATATCGAACAAATAGCGAACATCTGATCAGGGGTCAAGCCTCTGCCCGGGCCGGCCAAGGCTAGCCGACCGTCCGCGCGCGCCACCGCACGCACCAAGGTGTCCCCACAACTCCACCGTAAATCACCGTAAATACGGTCCGAATTTCACCGTACTTACGGTACGGGTGGATGGCTCAGCGCCGCGATCGCGGCAGCTCGGCTTCGACGAGCTCGAGGTTCTGCAGCACGTAGGGGTTCTCGGGATCGAGCCGATAGGCGGCCAGGAAGTGCTTCCTGGCCTTCTGCATCTTGCCCTGCAGGTAATAGTGGTAGCCGAGGTTGTTGTGCAGCGTGGCCGTGTAGCCCACCTGCTTGATCACCACCTTGTAGGCGCGGTCGGCGAGGTCGAACCGCCTCAGATGGTCGTAGGAGGCCGCGAGCCCGATCCAGGCATCGGTGTTGTTCCAGTGCTCCTCGACCGCCTGGCGGAAGTACTTCTCGGCCAGCCCGTACTCCTGGCGGGCGAAATGCCTGCGCCCATTGTGCAGCGCCTCGCTGCCCGGCTGGATGCGCGAGAGGGTGCGCCCGCCCCCGGGGACGTCGGCGAACGCGCTGTTCTCGCCGTTCCTGCCGAGGCATCCGGCAAGAGCAACGCACAAGATCAACACGGGCCAGACCCGAAACGGCATGCTGCCCCCCAAAGACAGGTTTACCAGGCAACCGCATTCTACGCCCGATTGCCAAGCCGGACACACGCTGCCTCTCTTCAGGCTGAATGAAGTCTTAAGCCGGGCGCGCCGGCGCGGGGTCGCCGGCAAGGCTCACATGTTGATGCTGACGCGCACGTACACCGGCAGCAGGATCACCACCAGGATCACCGGGAACACGAACATGGTGAGCGGCACGGCCATCTTGCCCGCCAGGGCGTGGGCCTTCTCCTCGGCGAGCGACATGCGCTTGTCCCGCATCTCCTCACTGTAGACCCTGAGCGCGTTCGAGAGGCTGGTGCCGAGCTCGTCGGACTGTTGCAGCAGCGAGCCCAAATTGACCGCGTCCTCGATCCCGATGCGTTGCGCCAGATTGTGGAAGGCCTCGACCAGGGGCCGCCCCGCGCGCAGCTCCAGGCTGGCCATGTGCAGGTTGACGCCCAGGAACGGATAGGTCTGCGCCAGCTCCTGGCTGACGCGCTGCAGCGCCGCCTCCATGCTGATGCCCGCCTCGGCGCACACGACCAGCAGGTCCATGAAATCCGGGAAGCCGTTGCGGCACTGCTGCTGCAGCCGCTTCTTGCGCCGGGAGACGAGCACGCTCGGCAGCACCAGGCCGAGGATCGCCGAGCCCGCCAGCGTCGACAGCCAGTGGGTGGTGGAGAGATCGAAGGGGTGGATGGTGTTGGCGACGAACAGGCACGCCGGAAGCAGCACCGCCAGGACGATGCGAACGAAATAGTACCAGGCGACCGCAGAGGGCTGGAAGAAGCCCGCCTGGTT
>JANQHK010000144.1 GCA_028282685.1 Phycisphaeraceae bacterium | reverse complement strand
GGATACCGACGAGGGCTCCTCGACCGACCAGATCGCCTTCACCATTCAGGGCGGCTGCTTCGTCACCGACAAGGTGGAAGTGATCGGCCGATACGAATGGGGCGATTCCGATGTTGATGACGAGGATAACCTGAGCATCGCAGCGATCGGCGTGAATTACTTCATTCGGGGCCATTCCCTGAAACTGAGCGCCGATGTCGGCTATGCGTTCAATCCCGTCGGGTCGACCTGGACCTCGAATCCGCTCGGATATCGCGTGGATTCCGGCGCGGCCGAGGGGCAGGTTGTCTGGCGAGCCCAGATTCAGTTAATCTTCTGATTCCCCCTCCGCCCGGAACGGACGTGGTAATCCGGAACGGGCCTCGGTACAGACAGGAGTTTCTACATGACCGATGTGCAACAAGCCGATTCACCGCGTGTGATGAACCGCTGGCTGGTGGTGGTCGGTGCGATCCTGATCCAGCTCTGCCTGGGCGCGATCTACGCCTGGAGCGTGTTCACGCCGGCGCTGACGGCCGATACGCGAGGCGCCGTGGTAGCGGTGTACGATGCGAAGCATCTCGAAGTGGACGCGCAAAAGCTCGAAACACTGCGGGAGAGCATTGGCCTGAAAGAACAACCTGGCCCTGTCAAAGAGATCGCCAAGCTCAAAGGGCAGTTGAGTAAAGCCAGCAAGGAAGAAAAAAAGGCCCTTGAAAAGGAAATCGATGCATTAACCAGGCAAGTCGATGCCATGGTCGCTGCCGCCGTCAAAACGGACAAGATCGATTCGCTGATCAGCACGATGGGCAAACCGAAAGCCATGGCGGTTTTCGCAGCGGGTTTGGCCTCGTTCGCCGGTGTGATGTTTCTGTTTGGAATGTTATTGCCAAAGGTGAAGATGCGGACACGCGCCATGATCGGCTCGATTGCACTGGGCGCCGGTTACGTTCTGGCGGGATTCATGGGGCCGACCAGTTTCCCCGTGTTGTTGATCTTCATCGGCATCCTCGGTGGCGCCGGCATCGGGATGGCCTATGTGGTTCCCATCGCGATCGGTATGGCTTGGTTCCCCGATAAGAAGGGATTGATTACGGGTCTGGCGGTCGCCGGTTTCGGTTTTGGTGCGATGCTCTGGGTGAAACTCGCCGGGGCATGGGGCCATCTGATCGAGACCATGGGCATCGGCCAGGTTTTCATCATTTACGGCATTGTGTTTGCCGTGGCCTGTCTGATCGGTTCGGTTTGGATGGTCAAGCCGCCGAAGGGCTGGAAGCCGCAGGGCTGGGAACCGCCCGCACCGGCCGGTGATGGTCAAGCGGCAGCCGGCAGCGTCGATTACAAATTGTCCCAGATGCTCGGTAAACCGCAGGCCTACATGATTTTCCTCTGCTTCCTGTTCGGGGCGGCGGCGGGACTGATGAGCATCGGTCTGATGAAGCTTTTCCCGATGGAGGCCCTGGAAGCCAACGGCATCGAGGCCGCCAAAGCCAGCGCCATCGCCGGCACCGCCATGGCCGTCTTTTTCTCACTGGCCAACGGCATCGGACGAATCGTCTGGGGCGCCATCTCCGACAAGCTGGGATACAAACTGTCGGTCTTTATCATGCTTGCCACGCAGGGCGTGTTCGTGATCCTCTTCCAGTGGGTCGCCGGGCAGGAATACCTGCTCTATGTGTTTGCCACGTTGATCGGCTTCAACTTCGGCGGCAACTTCGCCCTCTTCCCCGTCGCCACCGCAGACACCTTCGGCAAGAAGTTCATCGCCCAGAACTATGGCTTCATTTTTCTGTCGTACGGCGTAGGCGGAATCTTCGGGCCCATGATGGGCGGCTATCTCGGTAAAGGAGGCGATTTCCCGATGGCCTTCACCATTTGCGGCGGGCTCTGTCTGATCGCCGCGGTGATCGCCTTTATGATCCGCCCGCCCAAACACGCATAACCCGCAGGGGTGTTTGATATAAATACGCAGCAGCGTAACGAGCGCAATCAACCGAACCAACAAACAGCACAGCAGTTTTTCTCAAAGGAGCAACCCAATGGCCAACGAACAAGGCGTCACCGTCCCGCCACCTGCCGACTTCGCCGCCAAGGCGCACGTGAAGTCGATGGACGAGTACCAGAAGATGTACGAGCAGTCGATCAACGATCCGGAAATCTTCTGGAGCGGAATCGCCGAGCAGTTCGAGTGGAAGGAAAAGTGGAACAAGGTCCGCGAATACACGTTCGAGGGTAACGTGGACATCAAGTGGTTCATCGGCGGCAAGACCAACGTCTGCTACAACGCCATCGACCGCCACCTGGCCAGCCGCGGCGATCAGACCGCCATCCTCTGGGAAGGCAACGAGCCCGGCGAAGACGCCACCCTCACCTTCAAGCAGCTTCACGCCGACGTCTGCAAGTTCGCCAATGCCCTCAAGGAACAGGGTGTCCAGAAAGGCGACCGCGTCTGCATCTACCTGCAGATGATTCCCCAGGCCGCCGTGGCCATGCTGGCCTGCGCCCGCATCGGCGCCGTTCACTCGGTCGTCTTCGGCGCGTTCAGCCCCGATTCCCTGCGTGACCGCATCAACGACTCGTCCTGCAAGGTGCTCATCACGCAGGACACCGCCCTGCGCGGCAAGAAGAACAACATCCCGATGAAGACCAACGCCGACGCCGCCGTCGCCGAATGCCCCAGCATTCAGAAGGTGATCGTCGTCAAGCGGACCGGCCTGGACGTGCCGATGATCGAAGGGCGCGATGTCTGGTATCACGACATCACCGAAAACGCCTCCACCGAATGCGAACCGGAATGGGTCGATGCGGAAGACCCCCTGTTCATCCTCTACACCTCCGGCTCCACCGGCAAGCCCAAGGGCGTGCTGCACACCACCGGCGGATACATGGTCTACACCGCCACCACCTTCAAGTACATCTTCGATTACCGGGATGGCGATGTCTGGTGGTGTACGGCCGACGTCGGCTGGATCACCGGCCACTCGTACATCGCCTATGGCCCGATGCTCAACGGCGCCACGCAGGTGATGTTCGAAGGCGTGCCGACCTATCCCGATGCCGGACGTTTCTGGGATGTCTGCGACAAGTACAAGGTCACCCAGTTCTACACCGCCCCCACCGCCATCCGCGCCCTGATGCGCGAAGGCGAGGAACACATCAACAAGCGCGATCTCAGCTCGATCAAGGTGCTGGGTTCGGTGGGCGAGCCGATCAACCCCGAGGTCTGGATGTGGTATCGCGATCACATCGGCAAGGGCAAGACCCCCGTGGTGGACACCTGGTGGCAGACCGAAACCGGCGGCATCCTCATCACCCCGCTGCCCGGCGCCATGACGCTCAAGCCCGGTTCGGCCAGCCGGCCCTTCTTCGGTGTCGAGCCCATCATCCTCGACGATGACGGCAAGGAAGTCGCCCAGGGCGAATCCGGCAAGCTCTGCATGAAGGCCCCCTGGCCCGGCATCATGCGCACCACCTACGGCGATCACGAACGCTTCATCCAAACCTACTTCTCGACCTACAAGGGATACTACTTCTCCGGCGACGGCTGTCGCCAGGACGAAGACGGTGACTACTGGCTGCTCGGTCGCGTGGACGATGTGATCAACGTCTCCGGCCACCGCATGGGCACTGCCGAGGTCGAGTCGGCTCTGGTCAGCCACGCCGCCGTGGCCGAGGCCGCCGTCGTCGGATTCCCCCACGAAATCAAGGGCCAGGGCATCTACGCCTACGTCACCCTGAAGGTCGGCCAGGAATACACCGACGAGCTGAAGAAGGAACTGGTCAAGCACGTGCGTACGGAGATCGGCCCCATCGCCAGCCCCGATGTGATTCAGTGGGCCCCGGGTCTGCCGAAGACGCGCTCGGGCAAGATCATGCGGCGTATCCTCCGCAAGATCGCCGAGAATCAGCCCGGGGCCGTCGGTGATGTCTCCACGCTGGCCGATCCCTCGGTCGTGCAGGACCTGATCGACAACTGCCCGATCAAGGAATAAGGTTCCCCGCACGGCAAGCGAGAATTGAATAACCACCCCAACCCACGGCGTGAGCCGTGGGTTTTTTTCATGGCAGGCACAGGGATACACTGAATGCATGAAAATCATCGATCTGAATGTTACCCCCGACGAGCCCGTCTCACACAACCCGGCCATTCGCAAGCGGGTGATGGTGCGCAACGGGGAGCTTGGGCCGATCGTTCAGTTTGCGCGTTCGACGTTTCCCCCCGGCGAGACGGCCGGTGCGCATTCGCACGCGGACCTGGCCGAGGTGTTTCTCTGCGACGGGGGTGCGGGGATCATCCGCATCGATGAGCGGGAGATCGAGCTGAAGCCGGGCGTATGCGTGGTTGTCGAGCCGGGCGAAACGCACGAACTTCAATCCCTCGGCCCCGAACCGCTGGTGCTGACCTACTTCGGCGTGGTGATATCCAAGTAAACCTTTGCGGTGGCGACAGGGTACAATAGGGACATCGATCGCATGCGGGAGCTGCGTTATGGGCGAAGTGAATCTTCTGGCCGGCTGGCTGGGAATACTGGCGGGAATGATCGTCGGGGCGATCACCATGCCCACCGTATGTTTTCTCTCAGCATGGCGCGAGCCGTTCCGCCATTTCTTTTTCATTCCCGTCAGTCTGCTGCTTGGGGGTGTGGTTCTGACGCTCATCGAATTGTCATTTTGAACGGGGTAAGGCCATGCGTATCGGATTGATTGCCATGAGCGGGATCCGCGTACTGGATGCGGAGTTGTTGGAGCTGGGGCTGACGCTGCCGGGCTTTGTCGAACGGAGCCAGGTGATCGCTTCGTTGCCCAGTCTGGGGCTGCTGACATTGGCGGGGATCGATGCCGATCAACACACCTACCAATACATCGAAGTCGGCGATATCCGCGATGTCGACACGCCGCCCGACGGCTTCGATCTCGTGGCCATCTCCAGTTTCAGCGCCCAGATGTTCGAGGGGTACGCCCTGGCCGATCGGTACCGTGCGATGGGTGTTCCGGTGGTGCTGGGCGGATTGCACGTAACGGCCGAGCCGGCCGAAGCGGCGGAGCATGCCGACGCCGTGGTGATCGGTGAGGGCGAGGCGGTTTGGTCGCAGGTGCTGGATGACGCGGCCCGAAATCAACTTCAGCCGTACTACCGTTCGGATGGGCGTTTCGATCTGGCCGATTCCCCTCTGCCGGCCTATCACCTGCTTGATGTGGAGAAATACAATCGGCTGACCGTCTCGACCAGCCGCGGCTGTCCGTTCCGCTGCGAGTTCTGCGGTAGTTCGGTGCTGCTGACCGACCGCTACAAGATCAAGCCGATCGACCGCGTCCTGCAGGAGATCGACGCCATCGTCGCCCTTTGGAAACGCCCCTTCATCGAGTTCGCCGATGACAATGCCTTCGTCAACAAGGCGTACTGGTCCGACCTGCTGGACGGTCTTGCCGAGCGGAACATGCGCTGGTTCGCCGAGACGGATCTGTCGATCTGGGAGGATTCGCAACTGCTGACAAAAATGCGCAACAGCGGCTGTTACGAAGTGCTGATCGGCCTGGAAAGTCCCGAGCCAGCCGGTCTGCGCGGGTTGGAACTCAAGGCCGACTGGAAGGCCGAGCAATGGCCCCGGTACATCGAGGCGATCCGCACCATTCAGAGCCACGGCATTCGCGTCAACGGTTGCTTCGTGATCGGCCTGGACGGACAGACGCAGGAGATTTTCGACTTGGTCGATCGGTTTGTGACCGAATCCGAATTGTTCGACGTCCAGATCACCTACCCCACGCCGTTCCCCGGCACGCCGCTATACCAGCGCTGGCATGAGGCCGGGCGGTTGCTGGAGGATCGCGCCTGGGACCGGTGCACGCTGTTCGACATCAACTTCGAGCCGCGCGACATGTCGAGCGAGCAATTGCGCGATGGCTTCCACCGTCTGGTCCGTCATTTTTACAGCGAGGAGCAGACCCAGCGCCGCCGCGACAACTTCAAGGAAAATTACCTGCGCCCCCGCAAACAGGCCCCCCGCTCATGAAATCAACACGCTGGATTCGCGCGGCCTTCGCGGTTGCCGCCATCGACGACGGCCTGGTAGAGCTTGTAGGTCTTTCAGCAGTCACTCGGAAATCGGTTCCTGCTCCAGGTCGATCGTGATCGAGTACATCTTGTCATCCAGCTTGCTTTGCATGGAGTGACCGCAGTTTTGGAAGATGGCGAGCATGCCCTTGTTCTCCGGCAGGACCTTGGCGTAGAAGCGCGTGATCTTGCGGGAGATGGCGATGCGCGTCAGGTAGTCCATCAGAAACGAACCCATGCCCTTGAGCTGCCATTCGTCCTGCACGATGAAGGCGACCTCGGCCTGGTTGGTCTGCGGATCGAGGAAGTACTGGGCGATGGCGACGATCTGCTCTTCGCCGTCCGGCCCGGGGACGACGCCGACGATCGCCAGCTCGTTCATGTAGTCGATGTTCGTCAGTTGCTGCACATCCTTGTGGGGGAAGGTCTGGGTGTGCGTGAAGAAGCGCGTGTGCAGCGATTCGCTGGATAACGAGTAGAGCATTTCGCTCAGGGCTTCCTCGTCGGTGGGCTTGACCGGGCGGAGGAGGATTTCCGTTCCGTCGTTGAGCACGGCCGGGCGCATCAGGTCTTCGGGGTAGGTGACCTTTTCCCAGGCCAGTTCGATCTGGTCTTCGTAGACGTATCCGCGCTGCTTGGCGGCCTGCATGAGATCCTTACGGAATTTGGGATGGGCGATGTTGATCAGTTGCAGGGCGCGTTCGCGGATGGACTTGCCGTGCAGGTAGGCCACCCCGTATTCGGTGACGACGTAATGCACATCGCCGCGCGTGGTGACCACCCCGGCTCCCTCGGTCAGTGCGGGCACGATGCGGGAGACGGCATCGTCCTGCGCCGTGGACGGCAGCGCGATGATGGGCTTGCCGCCGCGGCTGCGCGAAGCGCCGCGTACGAAATCCACCTGCCCGCCGATGCCCGAGTGGAACTTGTAGCCGATCGAATCGGCGCAGACCTGGCCGGTCAGGTCGATCTCGATGGCGTTGTTGATGGCGACCATGCGATCGTGCTGGGCGATGACGAACGGATCGTTGACGTATTCGCTGGGGTGCATCTCGATCAGCGGGTTGTTGTCGATGAAATCGTAGAGCTTCCGAGAGCCCACGCAGAAACTGGCGACGATCTTGCCGCGGTTGATGGTCTTTTTGTTTCCCGTGATGGCCCCGCATTCGACCAGCTCGATGATCCAGTCACTGAACATCTCGGTATGGATGCCGAGGTCGCGTTTGTCCTTGAGAAACTCGGCCAGGGCCTGGCTGAGCGCGCCGATACCGACCTCGATGGTCGAACCGTCGGACACGAGGTGAGCGATGTGCTCGCCGATCTTGCGGTGGCGCTCGGTCAGCTCGGGAACGGGCGATTCGATGATCGGTTCATCGACGGGCACCATCATGTCGATCTGGTTGACGTGAATGAAGCTGGAACCGTGGGTGCGCGGCATGTGCGGATTGACCTGGGCCACGATGTAGCGCGCGTTGGCGGCTGCGGCCTTGACGATATCCACCGACACGCCGAAGCTGCACAGGCCGTTCTGGTCCGGCGGGCTGACGTGCACCAGCGCCATGTCAATCGCCACACGGCCCGACTCGAACTCATCCGGAATTTCCGAGAGGAAGATGGGCGTGTAGTCGCCGATGTTGTTGGCCAGGGCGTCGCGCACGTTGTCGGCGACGAAGAACGTGTTCATCTTGAACTTGTCGCGGAAGCGGGTCTCGGCATAGGGCGCATCGCCCATGGTCAGCAGGTGAATGACGTGGACATCCTGCACGTGGGGTGTGTGCTCGACCAGCGCATCGACCAGTTCCTGCGGTTGACCGCACGCCGAACCGATGAACACACTGTCGCCGGAGCGGATGAGCTGCATGGCGGCGGCGGCGGTGCCGACTTTTTCCGAATAGCGTTCGGTCCAGTTGTCGTTTTGCATCGAAACGTTCCTGCTTTGAAAATCGGATTCGACGGTCCGTGTCGAATCAGGGGTTCTTCGGTTTTTCCACGCTGATCCGCGCGTCCACGGCGATGGGCGTGGTCCCCGGCGGGCCCACCATGAACGGATTAATATCCATCTCCTGGATGGCCGGAAACTCGGTCACCAGTTGCGAGAGGCGTTGCAGCGCTTCGGCAATGACGTCGATATCCACGCCTTCCTGTCCGCGCACGCCCTGGAGCATCTTGTAGGTCCGGGTGGCCATCAGCATCCGCCGCGCTTCATCGGCGGTGAGCGGAGCGAGGTGGAACGCAACGTCCTTGAGCACTTCCACGAAGATGCCGCCCATGCCGAACATCATCAACGGGCCGAACTGCGCGTCACGGTTCATGCCCAGGATCACTTCCTGTCCGCTCCTGCACATTTCCTGTACGAGCACGCCGAGGATATCCGCCTCGGGCATTTTCTTGGGGATGCGGTACATCATCAGGTCGAAAGCGTCCATGACCTCGCGGCGGCTGTGGATGCCGACGCGCACCCCGCCGACATCCGACTTGTGCACGATGTCCGGGCTCCAGATCTTCATCACCACGGGGTAGTCCAGTTGATCGGCGATGTTGGCGGCCTGCTCGGCGGTGGTGGCGATCTCACCCTGCGGCGTGACAAAGCCGTACGCTTCGAGAATTTCCTTCGATTCCATTTCGCCCACTTCCCGCAAGCCGCGGCGGAGATGGCGATCGATCACGCGCTCCACGCGGTGGCGGTTGACCGGAAAGAGCTTGACCACGCGCTGCGGGCGGTTGCGCCAGCGAACGTAATCGGCCATGGCGCGGATCGTCCGAACCGCCGCTTCCGGGGAATCGTAAAACGGAATGCGGTTGCGGCGGAGGATTTCCAGACTATCGACAACAAAGTCGGCCCCGAGGAAACAGGCCAGCACCGGCTTGTCCTTGCGCTTGGCCAGGATATCGGCCATCGCCTGGGCAGTCTCGTTGGCGCGGGTCATCGCCTGCGGCGTCAGCAGGACCAGGACGATGTCCACGTTCGGATCGTCCATCACCACGTCCATGGCGTAGGCGTAACGGTCTTCCAGCGCATCGCCCAGCACATCGATTGGATTTTCGATGTTCGCCGCGGCGGGCAGTTGTTCGGCCAGCTTGGCGCGCGTTGGCTCGGAAAGTTCGGCGAAGGTCAGACCGGCCCGCTCGATCGCATCGGCGGACATGATGCCCGGACCGCCGGCGTTGGTCACCACCGCCACGCGATCGCCCGGCGGCAACGGCTGGTAAGCGAAGGCCTGGGCGAAGTCGAATTGCGTCTTGATCGAATCGCAGCGGATCACCCCCGCCCTCTCGAACGCCGATTCGTACACCGTTTCACCGCCGGCCAGAGAGCCGGTGTGGCTGGAGGCGGCCTTGGAACCGGCGCTGGTCCCGCCGGACTTCATCAGAAGGATCGGCTTGCGGTGGCTGATCTGCTCGGTCTCGCGGACAAACGCGTTGCCGTCGTTGATCGATTCGAGATAACCGGCGATGACCGTGGTATTGGAATCCTCGCCGAGCGCCCGGATGATATCCAGCTCGTCGATATCGGCCTTGTTCCCAATCGACCAAAGCGAACTGAAACCGATATCACCGGCCTTGGCGATATCGAGAATGGCGGCAAGCAACGCGCCGGACTGGCTGATGTACCCGATGCCTCCGGGCAGGGGCAGTTCGCCGCCGAAGCTGGCGTTGAGCTGATGTGCCGGCACCATCACGCCAAGGCAGTTGGGCCCGATCACACGGATGTTGTGCTTGCGCGCGATCTGAACCAGCCGGTCTTCCAGTTCCTTGCCTTCCGGGCCGACTTCCTTAAATCCGGCGGTAATGACCACGACCGCCTTCACCCCCAGCGCTCCGCACTGCTCCATGATCTTCAGGACGACCTTCGCCGGCACCACAATAATGACCAGCTCGGGCACCTCCCCGATGCTCGCCAAGTCGGCGAAACAGGGGTAATCCGCGATCCGGTCGGCCTTGGGATTGACCGGAAACACCTTGCCGGCATAGTCGCCCTGGCGGATATTTTTCACGATCTCGTAGCCGACCTTGCCGGACGTCTGGCTGGCGCCGACGATGGCCACGGACTGAGGATGAAAGAAATATTCCAAGCTCATTCGCGAAAAACCTTTCTCGAGGTGGAGAGAACGGATCGGCGGGATGCCGTGAAAACCTGCAATGTATACCTGCCTATCTCACTTGGCAAGGCGATTTCAACAAGTTAGGAAATTTCTAACCGATTGAAATTGAGGGCATTTCGCAGAACCCAAGAATGCTAGAGCGTCTTGCATGGTTTGTG
>JANQHK010000116.1 GCA_028282685.1 Phycisphaeraceae bacterium | reverse complement strand
GACCCAAGCGCACCTGAAATGCTTGCATCAGTGATTTAAGCATTGAGGCATTGAAATTTCATTCGTCATTCGGATTTCGGATTTCTGGTTTCGGGTTTTTCCCCGCTCTGGCGTCGCGCCGCGGATGCCGTATCATGTGCCTTTTCGGATACCCTCCATGACCACCGCCGACGCCACCGCCACACCCATCGACACCCCCCCGCCGCGCCGCATCTACCGCGTGGAAGTGCACCCGGCCGACCCGGCCGACGACCCGCTGGGCCGTTCCGTGGCGCGCGAAGCGCAGGAACTGGGCCTGGCCGACGGACTGGAGCGCGTGGAGACGGCGCGCGTCTACCTGATCCGCGGCATCGACGACCAGCACACCATCGAGCGCATCGCCGGACAACTGCTGACCGATCCGGTCTGTCAGCGGTATCGGCTCGGCGCCACGCCGCGCTGCGAGCAGGCACAGCTGATCGAAGTGCATTGCCTGCCCGGCGTGATGGACCCGGTGGCCATGTCCACCGCCGACGCCATCGCCGACATGCTCAGCTCCGCGCCGCAGGACTCCCGACTCAAAACTCGGGACTTACAGGTCCGCACGGGCCGGCGGTACGATCTGTTCGGCTGCACCGCCGACGAAGCGCGCACCATCGCCGAGCGGCTGTTGGCCAATACCGTCATTCATGCGATTCACGATCTGCCCGAGTGGCCGCAGAAATTCGTCGAGGGCGAGCCGTATGCGTTGAAACTGGCGCACGTGCCGATGCGCGAGCTCGACGACGCGGCGCTGGAACAAATGTCGCGGGAAGCGCACCTGTTTCTTTCGCTCGAAGAGATGCAGGCGATCCGCGATTACTACCGCGCCCAGGACCGCGAACCGACCGATGTGGAACTGGAAACGCTGGCGCAGACCTGGAGCGAACATTGCGTCCACAAAACGCTCAAGAGCACGATTCACTACAGCGAACAGGGCAATTCCGGAATCGGTCCGCGTGAGTGGACGGATCGGCCCGGTCACGCGTTGAACGAGGATGGCTCGCTCGTCATCGACAACCTGCTCAAGTCCACCATCGCCGCGGCGACGCATCAATTGCGCGCCGATGGGGTGGACTGGTGCATCAGCGTGTTTGAAGACAACGCCGGCATCATCGCGTTCGATGAATCCGACGCCGTGTCGTTCAAGGTGGAGACGCACAACCATCCCTCGGCCATCGAGCCGTACGGCGGCGCGGCGACGGGCGTCGGCGGGTGCATCCGCGACACCATGGGCACGGGTCTGTCAGCCAAACCCATCGCCAACACCGACGTGTTCTGCGTGGCCTATCCGGATCACTGGTCGCTGAAGCCGAATGTTGAGGAGCAAAGCGACGAAACATCGGATCCACTACCCAAAGGCGTGCTGCATCCGCGCCGGATACTCAAGCAGATCGTCGCCGGAGTGCGCGATTACGGCAACCGCATGGGCATCCCCACCGTCAACGGCACGGTCTACTTCGACAACCGCTACCTCGGCAATCCGCTGGTGTTCTGCGGCAGCGTGGGCATCATTCCCAACGACCAATGCTTCGGTGAAGCGCAGCCGGGCGATCGCATCATCGTATTGGGCGGGCGCACCGGGCGCGATGGCATCCACGGCGCCACGTTCAGTTCCGCCGAGTTGACCGACACGCACGCCGACGAGTTTTCCCACGCCGTGCAGATCGGCAACGCCATCACCGAAAAGAAAACGCTGGATGTCATCCTGCAGGCGCGCGATCACGAGACCGGCTGCCTGTACCACGCCATCACCGATTGCGGAGCGGGGGGATTTTCCAGCGCCGTCGGCGAAATGGGCGAAAAACTCGGCGCAACGGTGCAACTGGAAAACGCGCCGCTGAAATACGACGGGCTCAGCTACACCGAAGTCTGGATCTCCGAAGCGCAGGAACGCATGGTGCTGGCCGTTCCGCCGGACCGAACCGCAGCGCTGCGCGCGCTCTGCGACGCCGAGGACGTGGAGATGTGCGATCTCGGCACGTTCGGCACGGACGACGCCGAGCTGATCCTGCGCTGGGACCGGACGGAAGTCGGCCGGCTGTCGATGCACTTCCTGCACGATGGCATCCCCCAGCCGACGCGCGCAGCACGGTGGAAGGGACGCAGCGACGAAGCGACGAAGGGACAGCGTGCTGATGCGGCGGAGTCTTCCCTCAGGGCCTCAGTGCCTCAGTGCCTCAGTGCCTTGCTCAGCCATCCCAACATCGCCTCCAAGCACTGGATCATTCGCCAGTACGATCATGAAGTGCAGGGCGGCAGCGTGGTCAAGCCGTTGGTCGGACCGGAAGCGGACGGCCCGGCCGACGCCGCGGTGCTGCGCCCGAAACTCGATTCGCATCGCGCCATCGCGCTCGGTTGCGGACTGCAAACGATGCTCGGCGACATCGATCCGTACTGGATGACGCTGGCGGCGATCGACGAAGCGGTGCGCAATGCGGTGTGCGTCGGCGCCGATCCGTCGCGCATTGCGATTCTCGATAACTTCTGCTGGCCGCGCTGTGACAAGCCGGAGAATCTCGGTGCGCTGGTGCGCGCCGCCGAGGCCTGCTACGACGGGGCGATGGCCTACCGCACGCCGTTCATCTCCGGCAAGGATTCGCTGAACAACGAGTTCACCACCGAGTCGGGCGAGACGATCGCCATCCCGCCAACGCTGTTGATCAGTGCGATGGGCCACGTCCACGATGCCCGCAAGTGCATCACGATGGACGCCAAGCGGGCCGGCAACCTGCTGCTCCAGGTCGGCCTCACCACCAACGCCCTGGCGGGTTCGCACTACGCAGCGATCACCCCCGGCGCGGCCACTTCAGTGACCGGGACGGATTTCCCCCGCGTCGATCTGGCCACCGCGCCGATGCAACTGGCCGCCGTGGCCGGACTCATCGCCGACGGCCTTGTCCGCTCCGCGCACGACTGCTCGGAAGGCGGCATGCTCATCGCCGCCGCGGAAATGGCCTTCGCCGGGCGCATCGGGTTGTCGCTCGACTTGTCCGGCGTGCCGCGCGCCGGCGAACTGTCCGACATCGCCGCCTGTTTCGCCGAAACGCCCAGCCGCATTCTCCTTGAGATCGCGCCTGGGCAATTCGATCCCGTCGCCCGCGCCCTGCGCGATGCCGAAGTCCCCTTCGGACAGATCGGCACGTTCAACGATTCCGACCGCCTGACCGTGCGATCCCCGCAACAGGGCGAAATCGCCGACGCATCACTCGACGCCCTGCGCAACGCCTGGCTCAACACGCTGGACTGGTAGACACAAACCACAAAGAAACGAAGAAAAAATCAGAATCTTTTTAGACAGGATAAACAGGATGTATCAGATACATACAATCAAGAATTATCCTGTACATCCTGTCAAAAAAGTTCATGCCTTTGTGCTTAGCGGTTCAACGATATGAAACCCAAAACACTCATTCTCCGTACCGCCGGGACGAACTGCGACGCCGAGCTGGCTCATGCCTTCGAGTTGGCCGGTGCGAGCGCGGAAAAAGTGCACCTCAATCGCCTGGTCGCCGAGCCCACGCTGCTCGACCGCTTCGATCTGCTGGGCATCCCCGGCGGATTCAGCTACGGCGATGACATCGCAGCCGGCTCGATCCTCGCCGGTCGGTTGCGCAATCGGTTGTACGCGGCGCTGCGCGCATTTGTCGATGCGGGCAAGCCGGTCATCGGCATCTGCAACGGGTTCCAGGTGCTGGTCAAATCGGGCCTGCTCCCGGGCTTTGAACTGGGCGACACCCCTCCCCGGCAAACGCTGACACTGACCGACAACGCCAATCCGCGCTTCGTCGATCGCTGGTGCGGGCTGGCGGCCGAGTCAAATTCGCCCTGCATCTGGACGCGCGGCCTGAACCGCCTGCCCCTGCCCATCGCACACGGGGAAGGCCGACTCGTCGCCGCCGACGAAGTGCTCGATCAACTGGAACAGAACGGCCAGATCGCCCTGCGCTACGATCCCAATCCCAACGGCTCGATGCGCGACATCGCCGGGGTCTGCAATCCCTCGGGCGCCGTGCTCGGCCTGATGCCCCACCCCGAACGCTTCGTCGACTGGACGCAACACCCGCACTGGACGCGCCTGGACGATACCCCTGATGCCGCGCCGGGCCTGACCCTGTTCGCCAACGCCGTGCGATACGCCGCGGACCGCGTGGCGGTGTGAAGAATACCGCAGACACAGAGATAAGAGTAAGAAAGTATATAAGCAGAAAACCGACTGAACTGGCAATGGTAACATTCATTTCCTTTTTTCACTCTGCGCCTCTGTGTCTCCGCGGTTAACAAGGAACAGGCATGACCCAGGAGAATCCATCGAGCTTTGATCTGGCCGTCATCGGCGCCGGACCGGGCGGATATGTTGCGGCGGTGCGCGCGGCGCAACTCGGTATGAACGTGGCCTGCATTGAAAGCGGGGCGCTGGGCGGCGTCTGCCTGAACTGGGGTTGCATCCCCACCAAGGCGCTGCTGCACCAGGCGGAAGTGATGGACGACTTTCTCACCGGACCGCTCGGCGCTTCGCTGGGCATCACGCCAAAACAAACCGACTGGTCGGCACTGATGCAGCGCAAGCAGCAGATCGTCGAACGGATGAACAAAGCCGTGGCACACCTGTTCCAGCACCACGGCGTGACGCACATTTCCGGTAAAGCACAAATCACCGCGGCTGGGGAAATCAAAGACGAGAACGATCGGCCGTGCACGGTGCAGGCGACCGATGCGGACGGCGATGTGTCGAGCGTCAACTGCGGGCGCGTGGTCGTGGCGAGCGGAAGCCGACCGCGCGATCTGCCCTTCGCGACGACGGACGGTCGGCGTATCCTCGGGGCGCGCGATGTGCTGGATGTCGAGGATCCGCCGAAGTCTCTGATCGTGATCGGCTCCGGGGCGATCGGCGTTGAGTTCGCC
>JANQHK010000011.1 GCA_028282685.1 Phycisphaeraceae bacterium | reverse complement strand
CCGGCGGTCAGACGCGACGCCTCCTGGCGCGCGGCGGCGAGAATCTGCTCCGCCTGGTCGTGCGCCGACTGGCGAATCCGGTTCGCCTGGCGGCGCAGGTCGCCCAGGTCGAGCACGATCATGTCGCGCATCATCTGGCCGGCCTGGTTGGATTTGATCATGGCCATGAATGTCGTTGTCCGTTCGCGGTTAACGTTATCCGTTACACAATCATTTCTTTCTCACCGCCCCGACCGGCGATGATGATTTCTCCGGCTTCCTCGAGTCGGCGGACCACGTCCACGATGCGCTGTTGCGCCGCTTCCACATCCGACACGCGCACCGGGCCCATGTATTCCATGTCTTCCTGGATGAGCGTCGCCGCCCGTTCGGACATGTTCTTGAAAATCTTCTCCTTGAGCGCCGGAGAGGCGGTCTTCAGCGCCAGGGCCAATTCGTCGTTGTCGATCTCCTTGAGCACCGACTGGATGCCCTTGTCGTTGACGAGCATGATGTCCTCGAAGACGAACATCAGCCGACGGATCGATTCGACGAGGTCCGGGTCTTCCGATTCGAGCCCTTCGAGGATGCCCTTTTCGGTGGTGCGGTCGACGAGGTTGAGCATTTCGGCGACGGTTTCCACGCCGCCGGTCTTCTCGAATTGCTGCGTGAGCATGTTGGACAGGCGCGCTTCCAGCCCCATCTCCACTTCGCGGATGACTTCGGGATTGGTCTGCTCCATGTTGGCCACGCGCTTGATGACCTCGACCTGCTTCTGGTCGGCCAGGCCGGCGAGAATCTCCGCGGCCTTGTGATGCGACAGGTGCGAGAGGATCAACGCGATCGTCTGCGGGTGTTCGTCCTGGATGAACGTCAACAGGTTGTCCGATTCGGCTTTCTGCAGGAAATTGAACGGGGAACGCTGCACCTGCTGGGAAATGTGCTGAATCAGGCGCTCGGCCATCTTCGGATCGCAACTGCGCTTGATGAGCATCCGGGCGTAATCGAGTCCACCTTCGGCGGCCCAACTCTGCACCATGGTGAGCTGATAAAACTCATCGACCACGGCGTCGCGCACGTTGCTCGGCACCGCACCCATGGTGGCCAGTTCCCGCGTGACATCTTCCACGGCATCGGGGTCCATCCCGCGCAGAATCGTGCCCGCCGCTTCCTGGTCGAGCGCGAGCAGGAGGATGGCCACTTTCTGCGTCCCGTTGAGTTCGCCAACGTCTTGAGTTTCGGGAATGTCTTTCGCCATGACTTACGGTTTCCTTACTCGGCGCGCTTCACCCACCGCTGGACCAGATTGATCACTTCCTCGGGATTCGACTGCACCAGGTCCGACACCTGCTTGACCAGTTTCCGCGAGCGCAGTTGCTGTTCATCCAGTTCCATGCCGGGCAGCGGCGCATCGCCTTCGTCGGCCTCGCCGATCACGATCTCGTCACCCAGCAGCGAGGGCGGGATGCCGGCCAATTCCGCGGCGGAAGTTTCGGCGGTCTTCTGTGCCGAGCGGCGCATCATCAGGAACATCATCAGCAACGACACCAGCGCCAACCCGCCCAGGAACAATTGCTGCACCAGGCCCTCGCCAAGAAAACTGAACGGTCCCCCGCCGCCCATCGAGGCCGCCGCCAACTGCGCCGGCTCGGACAAATCGTCATCGGGGTAGACATCCACCACGAGATCACCCTGGGTCTGCGCGGCCAGAAGCGGTCCGACCTGCTTTTTGATGCGATCGAGGTGTGCGGTGAGCACCGGCTGGAGTTCGGTGTCGTTGGGATCGGCGGCGGCATCGCCCTTCTGGCGACGGAAGATGTTCACGAAGTAACTGCGCGGCACGTTGACGGTGGCGTTGATGCGCGTCAGCGTCCCGCCGGGATCCAGCGTCACCGTGTGCGTGCGACCGGGATGCGTAGCGAACTTGCTCTCCGATTCCTCGGTTTGGGAAGCCACGTTGGCCCCGGCGGCGCCGTCGATTGTGGCGCCGGCATTGGAACGAACGCCCGCCTCGCCGCCCGATCCGGCGTCCTGCGTGCTTGTCGAGCGACGGAGCTCGCTACTGATCAGTTCCACGGAACGGTCGCGATCGAAGCTGTCCTGCTCGGTGGTCTTGCGCGTGATGTCGGCCTCGACGTTCACGGCAACGATCACCTTGGGAATGTAGCCCAGGGCCGAGGCGATCTTCTGCTGGACCAACCGCTCGGTCTTCTGCACAAACTCCATGTAATCGCCGGGCATCATTTCGTCTTCGCTTTGAATCTTAAACTGACGACCGTCCGCAACGACGGTCACATCGCCCGGATCCAACTCCGCGACCGAGCCGGAAACCAATCCGGCAATCGCTTCGACCAGCTTCTGATCGACCCGCCCGGATTTCATGATCACGCTGACCGAGGCGCTGTGGCGTTTGTGGGTGGTGGCGAATCCGCGATTTTCCGGACGGGAGAGAATGACCGTCGCATCGGCCACGCCGGGCAACTGCCGGATCACCTGCGCCAGTACGTTCTGCTTGGCGATGTCGTAGAGTTGGCGGTTCTGCGAGCGACTGTGGTGCCATTTCAGCTTCTCGGCCAGAGCGTCGAAGCCGCGGCTGGTGTCTTCCGGAAGCATGCGGTTCATCTGCAAACCGGCCAACGCCTCCAGTTTGCGGTCCGTGGGAACCAGTACCTGCGTCCCCTGCACCTTGTAGGGAATGCTGCGCATGTCCAGGTAGCTGGTGATGCGCGCCTGCTCGTCGGCCTTGAGCGGCTGATCGAGCACCGGCGCCATCTCCTGCCGACCAGCATACAACACCACCAGCAGCAGCGATGCCAGAATCACCACGCTCAACAAACCGATCAACATCTTGGTCACCAGGTTCAGCTCTCCGAGCGTCACCTGTACCTGGTTGATCCAACGTTTGACGAAGTCCATGCGTCGGCCTCCATGCCGAAAATTGTTGCCCGTTGCCAGTTAACGGTTAGCCGGCAACCGTGAACCGCTAACTTCTAGACCCGGATCTCTTTGATCTCTTCGTACGCATCCACCAGCTTGTTTCTCACTTGCAGGAGCATCTTGAACGCCATGTCCGCTTTCTGCTTGGCGATCATCACGTTGGCCACATCGTCGCGGCGACCGGTGGCCAGATCTTCGATCGCCTTTTCCGCATCCTGTTGCAGATCGTTGACCTGACGGATGTTGTCGAGCAGCAGTTCCTTGAATTCCGGGCCTTGCTGTGCGGTCTGCTCGCCGGCGCGGCGCAATGGCGTGGTCGGTTGCACGCCTCCGCCGTTGCCGATCAGTCCCAAGGGGTCGGTCATGGTGTATGCTCCCGCCGGCTTGCGCCGGCCTGACTTATCCCAGCAGGCGCAGCGCCTGGTTGACCATCGATTTACTGGCTTCCGCGGCGGTGATGTTCGCTTCGTAGGCCCGGCTGGCCTCGATCGCGTTGATCATCTCCACCATCGGGTTCACGTTCGGATAGCTGACGTAACCTTCCGCGTTCGCCGCGGGATGATTCGGCTCGAACACCTGGCGGAACGGCGACTGGTCGAGCATGATCTCGCGCACATGCACACCCAGGTCGCTGCCCTCGGCCGGATCGCCCGGAGCGAACACCGGGATGCGCCGCCGATACGGCGCGGCGTTGCCCTCGGCATCCATCGTGGAAAACTGGTTGGCCAGGTTCCCGCTGATGACGTTCAGTCGGACGCGCTGGGCCAGCATGCCCGAGGTCGAAATGTCCAAAGCGCCAAACATGGTTTATCTCCGCCGTGGTGCGTTACGGTCGTTCACGAATCGCCGACTCCAGCATGTCGAACTGGTTGCCGAGCATCTGCAGAGCGGCATTGTGTGTGATGGTGTTCGTCGCCAGATCCTTCATCAAGTGTTCCAGAGAGCGGTTGTTGCGATCGTGGAACAGCAGGTTGCGGTTCAAGGCGTCGCCGCGCAACTCGGTCGAGTTTTCAGCAAACTCCAGCTGGCGGGTATCGCGGACGTTCAAGTCGCCGTTGGGCCCGCCGGTCTGCTGGCGACGGGCGTCGATCGCTTCCCGCAGCGTCTGCTGAAAGCTTTCGAGGGACACGTCGCTCGGCCGATAGTTCGGCGTGGAGACGTTGGCGATGTTGTGCGAGATCAGGCCATGGCGCACGGTGGTGAACTGCACCACCCGCTCCAGCACCGGCATCGATCCACTTGTAAACAGGCCTTCAATCACGAGACCACTCCCTGAACGCGCAACGCTCCAGTGATTCGGCGGCAAAGGCCGTGCCGGTCCGGGCAATCGGCACGGCGGGCGGATAAGCCCTGTAATGCCGACGACCTGCGCCGCGCCATCCGTATGAATGTGCGAAATCCGTTCATCGTGTTCGGCAATCCTTGCGCCCTGAAGCGCAATCCCTGCGCTCCGTTTGAGGACTACAGACTCTGGGGAACCAGCTTCTGGTCCTTCCACTTCTTCAATTTCAGGCCGAGCGTTCGCACGCCGATTCCCAGCGACTTGGCCGTTCGCATGCGGTGGCCGTTGTATCGGCCCAACGCCTGGATGATCATCTCACGCTCCATCTCCTCAAGGGTCTGGCTGGAGGCGATGTGAATCGTCGGCTGCTCGGCCGACACCGGCCCCTTGAGCCATGGCCGAATCAGCGCCGCGGCAATCGCCCCGCCGTCGGCCAGGACCCCGGCGCGCTCGCAGACGTTTTCCAGTTCCCGCACGTTGCCCGGCCAGGGGTATTCCATCAGCAGTTGCATGGCGTCGGCATCGAAGCTCCGCGGCCGATTGCCATCGCGCGCCGCCTGGCGCGCCAGAAAATGCTCGGCCAGGAGCGGAATGTCCGACGTGCGACGACGCAACGGCGGCAAATGCACCGGCAGCACATTCAAGCGGAAATACAAATCCTGCCGGAACGATTGGTCCGAGACGGCGCGATCCAGATCGCGATTGGTCGTGGCGATCACGCGCACGTCCGTATCCATCGTCACCGAGGAGCCGACCCGCTCAAACTGGCGCTCCTGCAACACCCGCAGCAGTTTCGCCTGGATGGGCGGCCCGACTTCGGAGACCTCATCCAACAGCAGCGTTCCGCCCTCGGCCAACTCGAATCGGCCTTTGCGCATCTGGTCGGCCCCGGTGAACGCGCCTTTCTCATGACCGAACAATTCGCTTTCCAGAAGATTCGGGCTCAACGCCGCACAGTTCAATGCGAGCATGACCTGCTCGGCGCGCCCGGAAAGCTGGTGAATCATGTGGGCGATGATTTCCTTGCCCGTGCCCGATTCGCCGGTGATCAGAACGGTGCCCTCGCTGACGGCAATGCGCTGCAGTTGATCGCGCAGGCGGCACATGACCTCGCTTTCGCCGATCAACCGGTCCTGCGTCGGGGCGTTGCTTCGCAGGGCTTCGTTCTCGCGGCGAAGCCGGTATTGCTCCACGGCCCGCCGGACCGACGCGACCAACGCATCCCCTTCAAACGGCTTCTGCACATAGTCAAACGCTCCCTTTCGCATCGCCTCAACTGCCGTGTCCACCGTGGCGTATGCCGTCATCAGGATCACCGGCAAGTCGGGATCGATCCTTCCGATGCGCTGCAGCAGCTCGATGCCGCTGAGCCCGGGCATTTTCAGATCGGTCACGACGGCCGCGGGACGACACCGCGCGATCATCTCGACCGCCGAGGCGCCATCCGGTGCGGCCACCGCGCCAAGCCCGGCACGAACCAACGTCGTCGCCACGCTGTCGCGCACCATCTGTTTGTCGTCAACTACCAGCACTCGAGTCATGGCTTGCTTCCTTCCGTGACAGAAGTTCGGCCCCCGACGGGCCGTGGAGCGGCAGGAGAATCGTGAAAACGGCTCCGCCATCGTTGTGCACGCAGATCGTGCCGCCGTGCGCCTCCACGATGCGGTGCACGATCGTCAGGCCCAGTCCGGTGCCGCTGTGGCGCGTGGTAAAAAAAGGATTGAAAATGCGATCGACCGCATCGTCATCGATGCCCGGGCCGGTGTCGCGCACCACCAGCCGCAGCGCATCTTCATGGCGCTCGGCACAAAGCGTCAGCATGCCCCCTTCGGCCATGGCCTGGACGGCGTTGCGGATCAGGTTCACCAGCGCGCGGCGTAACGCGTCAGCATCGTGGTCGAACGCCAACGCCGGATCGACATCCACAACAACGCGCACCGCCGACGATTCGATCAGCCCGCGCTGCGATTCGACGGACGCATCGAGCAGTTCCGCAACCGAACCGCATTGCGGTTGCAGGCGGATTTCACGCGAGACCGTCAGTACATCGTGGACGACGGCATCGAGCCCGCGCACCGCCTGCCCGATCTTCTGCGCCAGATCGCGCAATTCGGGAAGGTCGGCCAAATCTTCGCTGAGCATGCGGGCGTAGAGCTGGATCGAGGAAAGCGGATTGCGGATTTCGTGGGCAATGCCCGCCGCCATTTCGCCCAGCGCCGCCAGGCGGCGCGAGCGCTGCAACGCCGCGTTCGCCGAGGCCAGCTCCTTCTGAAGACGAACCACCTCGGCGTTGAGTTGCTCGTGGCTGGCCTGGTACCGCCCGGTGACCCGGTTGCAGGCGCGCATGATTTC
>JANQHK010000109.1 GCA_028282685.1 Phycisphaeraceae bacterium | reverse complement strand
GATGTCCTCATCGACGTTCTCGCGCTCGCTCTTGAAGTTCCCGGTAATCGTCAATCCGAGGGAGTCCACCCACAACTTCTTCATTTTTTCTTTGTCTGGACCGCCGATTGCGACCTGCTGTATGCCGAGGACTTTGAAGGGTCTTTCGCTCATGTAACTTCCCGTTGGTGTGCTATCCGAATTACTCAAGCGGCAGCGTATGCCAGGGGCTGCTGGGGGTGAGAAGACGGTCGATTGCCGGCTTTCCCCGTTCGGCTTGCCCCGGGGAGATTAGGGTGGCGGAGGTTGACTGTCCACGCGATATTTCCCTCCGATCCATCTGGGGGTACGGCGTGCCATCCACGCCGAACGCCCAAGCGGTCGTCCCGGCCACCGGCCCGGGATGGCAGAGAAATGCCACAGGCAGACGAGCTGCATGGCCCCCAGTCACGTGCGCTCACCAGAGTGCTGCAGACGAAATCACCAGGAAAGCAGACATCGCCGGCTATCCGCCGTCCGATCTCGCTCCGAGCACAAACATGGCTCATGACTCTCCAGGTCACCTCTATTGGGCTTGCACCGATGCGACGGGGTTGCGTTGTGATGTTGCCCTTGGTGGGGCGCCTGGCTGTCCCCTTACTGAGAACGCATATCGTGGCCCAGCATCCAGCCTTCCCAGCGCAAGATGTCCGGCGCAAGTGGCACGCCATCACGTCTCCGGCCTTCCGTCACGTCGATCATGCCAAGAAGTCCGACCAGTGCATCGAACCTGTCCTCTCCACTGGCATCGTCACCGAAGCCCGATGACACTTCCTCTCGAAGCTCCTGAGAGCACGCGAGATCCCTTTCGCTCATCCAATCCATCAGATTGGGGCCCAAGGAGCGACGATCGTCTTGTCGGCGCTTGCTCCAGCCAGATCCGCGCTTGACGCCGAGCTGGCCGTACATCCCTGCCGGATACGTCTCGGCGATCACACGGCGGGCACGGTCGAAGATCGTGGGCACCGTCCCATCGAACGGCCAGATGCCGGTGCTGTACCGGCCAAGCACGGGTTTCAGGATCTCCTGCCATCCTGAGATGGCCGCCTTGCCGACCTGGTTTCCACCCTGCGTCCAGAAGAGACAGCAGGCGGCCGGTCGCTCGGGTGTGGCTCGCTCACATGTCCTGAGCAGTGAACCGATCGAGCCGACGTCGAGGGCATCGGTCAGATGCGCCCGCTTGGTGCCGCCCGGACGGTATGGATAGAACGGTCTGTGCAGGGAAATCTGCGATCGGTCGTCGCAGACATCGAACCACGTCTCCCACTCCCCTGAGCCGAAGCCAGCCAGCGCGTGCTGAAAGTCTCGGAAGCTCGTTCGCTCTGCGTATGTTGTCGGAAGGCCGATCGGGAAATCGAAACCGATGAACAAGCGATTGTCCAATCGTCCCCTGTGCCCGAGCCTGTCGAGAAGCTGGCTGCTTTGACCCACAGGTTCGGTCGAGCCGAGATGCCAGCGATCCCCAAACCTGACTGCGGTTGCCATCCAGCGCTTGTTCGGATCAGCACTCCAATCGCAATGTGCGATGAAATTAGGCAGCATGTCGCGCGCCCCTCGTCGGCAAACGGGATCCCACAATGGATGAGTCTCTCCGCCTCGGCCGTGTCGAAATCCTCACCGGGGATCGTGTTAACGGTGCGGCCGTGTCGGAGCAACGGATGGATCTTGATTGGGCAGCATTTATCTTCGTTGGCGAGGGCGTAGGAAAACCTGATTGAGTCTGATCGGGGTCACGAGCCGCCGGTCCAACGCGTCTCCGACCGCGCCAGGTTTCTGGTCGATAGCCGCCGAACCGTCACCGCCCTTGTCCGTGAGGTGAGGCGCCTTGAAGCCACAGGCGTCTTGCGCCTCGCACACGTGCCGGTCCTTCATTGCGGCTCGCCAGGCGTTCGACGCCGGCACCCGCACACCCGCCAGGCCATCGCAGAATGGAGGACCCTCGTAACAGGCGATCGGTGACGGTATCGTGAGTCCGAGTCTTGCATGTGAGGACGATCCAACTGGACCTGTCGGAATCTCAGCCGCCGGGGTGCTCACTCGGGAGAATCGCCATGACGGACAAGATAGCCCGCAATGGAGCCGCGATGCTCCTGGACCTCTTCGAAGCCGATGGCATCGACTGCATCTTCGCCTCGCCGATCGCGGTCATGGCGCCGATCTGGGAGGAGCTGGCCAAGCGCGGCGACAGCCTTCGGCTGAAGTACTTTCGCTGCCGGCATGAAATCCTCGCGGTTGCGGCGGCACAGGGCTATTACCAGGCGACCGGCCGACCCCAGGCGGTGTTTCTGCCGACCAATCTGGGTGTGCAGAACGGCTCGATGGCCTTGCGCACGGCACTGCAGGAGCATGTTCCGCTCGTGGCCGTGTCGATCGATTCCATGACCTGGGGAGAGGATCCGGGCAAGGATCCGGGGCCGGAATGGCCTTCGCTGCTCTCGCACGCCGCCGGACCGGCCAGAAGCGGTGAAGCGGTGGTCAAGTGGGCCAAGGAAGCCCGAACCGCGTCGGATCTCGTGCATGAATGGCGGCGCGCGCTCTACGTGGCCGAGGCGGTCCCCCGTGGGCCGACGCTTCTGGAGCTTCCATTCGACCTGTTGGTGGGGGAGGCCTTCGACACCCAACCGCCACCCCTGCGCTCGGCGAACCTGATCGCGCCTCCCGAGGAGGTCGAGGCGATCGCCGATGTTCTCGTCGCGGCCGAGAACCCCGTCATCACCACGGAGTACGCGGGTCGCACGCATGCCCAGCAGCAAGCACTCGTGGCCATCGCGGAGAAGCTGGGGGCCCCGGTGTTCGAGTTCATGATGCCGAGCTTCCATAACTTTCCGCGAAACCATCCGCTCTATGGGGTTGGACCCATCGAGGAGGTTGTTGGCGAGGCCGACGCGATCCTAATCGCGGGATCCGACGCGCCTTGGCATCCGCCGATCCAGGCGCTGCGCGCCGGCTGCGCGGTCATTCACATGGCCGAGGACCCCTTGCGCCCCAGGGCGCCCTACTGGGGCTATGCGACGACACACACCCTGGCAGGCGACGTCGGGCGGAATCTGCTGGCCTTGGCGGGCACGTTGCGCACGCGACCCGACGCGCCCGCCGACCGGACCAGGAAATGGCATGCCCGTTCTGCCGAGAAACGCGCCGCGATGACGGTGGAGGCGGACCGAGCCT
>JANQHK010000079.1 GCA_028282685.1 Phycisphaeraceae bacterium | reverse complement strand
GGAGTCCGCCATGTCACGTACAATGATTCGCTCGTTCAATGCCTACGCCATCGGCCTCGCCGCAATCGCATTGCTGTTGGCCATCCCGTCAACTGCTCGGGCCGGCTACCCCGATGGCCTGAACACCTACGCCGGATACCACATCATGCAGGGCGGGGTGGACCCACAGGGAACGTTTCAAATCATGAGCGTAGCACCGGGACCCGTCGTCTCGTTTTCGAGATCGAAAGGCTTAGACAAGGTAGCCCTCTTGTGGTGGTCAACGGCTATCTACCCGGAGCCGGGAGATATGCAATGGGTGAAAGCCAATGGGGGCGCCACCTTTGTCCATGAACGTACGATTCGTTATGAAATCGAAATTTGTACGACAGGTGAGACATGGAAGGGTGAGTTGACCAATTGGTATGTCGATCCAATCTCGGCCGACGGCGTTAATCCTTTTGACGAAGAAGAATTAGCGGGTGAAGTGGCATACATGCCTATTATTGATTTTACTTCAATAAGATTTATCAAGAGCAAAACGGGTGGACAAGGTAAAGGGGAATCATATGGGGATTACGCCACGCGAATAGCCTGCGGTACGAGGGGCCACATTGCTCTGCATGTTCGTACAAACATGGTGCTTGGAAATCACCGGGATTTTCGTGGCGATTTTAACAAGAAAGGCCAAGAGTCGGCCGTAAATCATGGCGGATTGGGCTATCCGTGGCAGGTTCATAATTATTGGACGGACACCTATCCAAACAACGCGCGTCACGATGTAGGACCGATGTTCAGTATTGATGCCGATTTCACATGGGATGCATGCAGTGAAAACAAATCGCTCAACTTTTTCACAACCACGGATTCAATTCCGACTGGACCGGGACGAAGAAATCCCTCGTGGGAAGGGGGCTATGATCCGGCGCCCGGGGGTGGTTGGAAACCTAGACCACCCAAACCACTTCCTGCGAGATGAGTTGACCATGAACGACTGTAGCCCGACACCATCATTTCGGATCTCATCGCTGTGGTTATACCTGGTGCTGATCCAGTGGGTTTGTGTCGGCTGCCAATCCGATCCTGACCCTCCATCGGCTCGAACCATACACCTGCTATCCACAGCACCTAGGTTTGTTTCGGAATATGGCTCCTATCGCGGGATTCGCTTTTACGATTCTCTGTTTTTGGAACATGAGAAACAAATCAATCGCAAAGATCTAGCCGTACTGAACCAGCTTTTCAAAATGAAGCATGATGCGGAGCCGGAAATCCAGTTTGATATCCGTCAGGATATGGATGGGAAATATTACGTGGTTCAACTTGTGCTGGCGGGTGGGGCACTTCCAAACGATCGATATGTATATGAAAAAACCAGTACGATCGGAAACGATGCAATTCCGCTTGTTACTCAACTCAACCATTTGGAGTATTTGGAATTGTACGGTACAAAAATTTCTGATTCAGGGTTGGAACATCTGAGAGGATGTCCGGCATTGGTTTACATCGGGCTGTCGAAATATTGTACGTATACCTCCCTCGAACACGTGGTCAGCGGTAGAAGGCGTATTCAAGCCATTAATGTGGGCGGAATCCCTGGGAATAAAAGAGAAATCGAATCCTATATCCAGAGCTTAGGCCAACGACAACAAATCAAGTTCCAGTTTGTCAAAGGAAGGGGCATTTGGAGTGTCCCACTGAAGGCTGAACTGTCCGCGAATGACGGAGTGGCCGAAAACGTTGGGCAGGACAAGAATGACTCGAACGAGCTCAAGGAAAACGAAGAATAACACGACTCGCATCACACGCGAACTCATGGGACAGGCGCCGGGCGTACCGAACCCCACAGGCCCTTACCAACCGCCCAATCCCTACGGCCATCCCGGATCGCCGTAACAGGAGTTCACGATGTTACGTTCACTTATTCACCTGATTGTTCGCTACGCGGTTGCTTCCGCCGCCGTCGTGATGCTGCTGTCCATCACCCCCTCCGCTCACGCGGGCTACCCCGATGGCCTGAACACCTACGCCGGATACCACATCATGCACGGCAGCGTGGAGGTAATTTAAAGCCCAATAAAAAAAGCCCGGCAGAACCGGGCGGGTCGTTCATTCAAGCTGTCAATCCGGCTTGCAGGGACGTTGCGGATTGGGTTATTCGGCTTTCTCGATTTCCAGCAACTCGACGGTGAAGATCAGCGCTGCGTTCGGGCCGATGAGCGCGCCGGCGCCCATTTCCCGGTATGCCAGGTTCGGGGGAATCATGAGCTTCCACTTGCCGCCGACTTTCATCAGCGCCAATGCTTCGGTCCAACCGGGAATAACGCGATTGACTGGGAACTGGGTCGGCTCGCCGCGTTCGTAGGACGAATCAAACACGGTGCCGTCGGCCAGCTTGCCCTCGTAATGGACCTTGACCACATCGGTGGGCTTGGGCGAAGCGCCATCGCCGGCTTTGATGACCTGGTACTGCAAACCGGACTCGGTGGTGGTGACGCCCTCCCGTTTGCCGTTCTCAGCCAGCAGCTTGTCGGCCGCGGCCTGGCCTTCCTCGGCCAGTTTCTTCATATGCGCCTGCATGTCTTTTGAAGCGGCGATGAGTTGGGCTTCCTCGAGGCGCATCTTTCCGTTGCTCTGGACATCGTCCATGCCGAGCCGAAACGCCGCCAAGTCCAGATGCTGGATCTGGGATTGCATTTGCTGGGCGGTCCGAAAGCCCATGTAGTAGCTCAATTTCTGCTTGAAGTTTTGAAGGACCGGGTCTTCGGCGGTGGTCGCCTGCTCGGCGGGGGCGGTCTGATCGGTGTTTTCCTGGGCGGTACTGAAGTAGGCCAAGCCGACCAACAGCAGCGCGGCCGCGGTCCATATCATTCGTCGATTCATGGTCGTCCTTTCGGGGGTTCGGGGAATCCGGGCGTTCCCGGGACTGGGCAAGCGTGACAGCGGATCGCCAACGGATCCATGCGGGTCGGGTATTCTAATCGAAAGACGTCGCCGAGCCCAGTGCAAGCTGTAACTGTATTCGGGGAAAAAGATGTGTAAATAGCTGGCTAGTTGGTAGCCCACTCGATCCCAGTCACTCGCCAGTGGATTTACCACGATGACTGAACCGCACTTCGATCATGCGACCGCTGTTTGGATAGACTTGGGGCGTAATCATCCATTTCTGACTGTTTGTTTCCTCGGGATGCAAAAATGACAGTGAACACATATTCAAATCACGCGTAGATACACCGCTCGAATAGATACTCATATGGTAGTAGGATGAACGAAGCGACATCCAGGCCACGCCCCTATTGTTAGTGGTCACAAGCGCGTGGTCACGAAAAGGCCCAACCCCAGCCTGACTTGCGGTAACTTGCGCACCGACAACCGGCTTGAGGGTATCAGCATATCGCACTTCGATTTGAAGACTTTGCGAACAACCGACACTGCCCAAGACCAGTGTCAGAAGAACCAAGCCGAACATTTTACGCCATGATTGCCCGTTCATGCCTAATTCTTTGATCTTTACGGTGAATGTGACCAAGGCGATTCTCTGTATTGCGGCACTTGGCTGACTGACCAATCCAAGATAGCTCTGACAATTGGGAGTCGTACAATTTCTGTGTGTGCCCATTGCCAATACCGTCCGAAATGCTGCTTGGAGAACTTCATATCGGTATCAGCCCCAGCAACCGAGTGACCTTTAACACCTATAAATATAGCCTTTGTGTCAATTTTCTGATAAAAATTGTGCCAAGTGCCTACATTGGGCTGCTTCTTGAAACCCTTCAGACCAAGCAAGTCTTCCCATATCTTGTAGACTGGATCAATGGTAAACACCAACTCTACCTGAACACCTTGTCGGTCAAGCTTCTTTGCCAATTCGTGTGCTGCCGAACCACCGTAGCTCCACCCGGCGATAATGAGCGTGTCATACGCGCCGCAGGCCCAGGCGTTGCTCGACGGGTTGCGTGCCCGGCACGTGCTGGCCGACGCGGCCTATGACAGCGACGCGATCCGCGCGACGATCCGAACGATGAGGGCCAAAGCGTGCATCAAACCCAATCCGACGCGCAAGCGGAAGAAGCGATACGATCGCCAGCGATACAAACATCGCAACGTGATCGAGCGATTCTTCCGCCGCATCAAGCAGTGCCGACGCGTGGCCACCCGCTACGAAAAGAAGGCCGCCAACTTCCTCAACTTCCTCTGGCTCGCCGCCGGCATCACTAACCCAACTGAATGTCCGTAGCAGCTAGTCGGACCAATTCCGTTTTTGAGCATAACTTTTGACAGACTGCTGTAGAAGCTTCCGTTCTTGCCATTCATTCCTGTGCCATCAACTGATCTATCATCGTATTCGTAGCTCCAGTGGCTTTCATTTCTTGGAAAGCGTGTCGATCCGCATCTGACAAATTAGCGCCATGATTTAGAAGTAAAGTAACCGTTGACTTGTTGCTATTGATCACGGCGCGATACAGCGCGGAATGTCCGTCACGCTTCAAGTTTACGTCCGCTTCAGCTTCAATCAGTAATGTAACAATTCCATCATGGCCGTATTGAGCCGCGTTGGTCAGAAAAGTCCCCCGTTTTCCGTGCCAATCAAAATTGGGGCTGATACCTGCCTTCAACAGGATATCTACCACAACAATATGATTATTCACAATCGCATACAACATTGGCTGATTAATTACACCAATACGTGGCGCTTCAGGATCCACCCCTTTGTCCAACAGGAGTTGAACGCGTGTTACGTGACCTCGCTCGCAGGCATTAATGAGGTCGTTCTCCATCGCTCGCGTGGAATGAGGAAAGGTAGCGCAACTACAAAATAGCGCAGCCATAGTGATCGTCAAATGACACTGAATTGTTACTGGCTTAATCATTGCACCCATAATGGTCAACCCCTTAATGATAGATGGGATCAGGTCCAATCCGAAACCGAAGCTCAGGTGTTTCGCATATCGGGTTGTCCTGGAATCTCCGTAGGATCAAAATAATCCGTAGGACAACAACAATCACACGCCTCGTCTTGCCCTTGTGTGTGCGATTCTTCGCCTAGTCGCTTAACGGCCTGATAGTAAGTATATGCAACTTTATAACATAGCCTTAATTTTCTACGGATATGCGCTTTCTCTCTAGCACTCCTTTCTTGCCATACAATCCCCGACTCGAGCGGCACGATACTCAAATAGCACCATGCTTTCATGTCAGTATAAAACTCGTAATCACAATATTCTTTTACCGAGCCGCATTCCTGGTAACAAAAATCATGGTTTCTGCATGGCCTATTAAAACTCCAGCCAAAAGGACTGTTTGGAATTAGGTGTGTGCGCCAATCACCCGGGCCGCATCCATTATCTTCCGGCTTGAAATTTTTGCGTGGTCAAGGGATTTTCGCTGCGAGACATTGTTTTGCTTTAAGCCCAAATGAATCTAAATAATTTACTGGATTAGCTAAAGCATATGCATATAAGTGCATTCCATCGTGGTAGACGCCATCCGCAATCCCATGTGGAATGAATTGATTGTCAGTAATACGGCCCCCAACATCAAGCTGATTCAGTACCCCTAACTCAAGATGTCTCGGATCACGTTGAGCATAACCTCCCCCGGCAATCGGTCCGGCCAAGCCGACTCGTGCCACTGCTCCAATACCGCCCGGCCCGGGATCGCGCTGGATGAATCGACCCAAGCGGGTGTGATACATCGCTTGAGCAGGGGACGTAACAGCAAGCAGGACAAATACAGCAACGACAGAGAGAGTTCTTCGCTTCACGGATAACCCCTTAAGGATTGATTGGCCACAAAAGGCGCGTTGGATGAACGCGTTGCGCTTGTGGAACCACGATGGTTTTTACAAAACAGTCCCACGGTGTCCTCCGGTGGGAAATAGTTAGCCCCCATTTTCATTTTTGGGAACCGCGTAGTCAAGTTAGTCTTTCGTAACAGCAAACTTGCGGGGAGATAGTTCCCAAACAGACCCGGCAGCTGTTATTTGTGATGATTTTTTATGCCCCCCATACAGGTAACTTTACGTCCTCTTAAAGTGCTTTTCGAGTTCGCCGAGCGTGAGGCGGATGGTGGTGGGTCGGCCGTGCGGGCAGTTGCTCGACCGCTCCACGCGGTCCAGCGTATCGAGCAGTTCGCCCAGTTCCTGCTCGCTCATCGCGTCCCCGGCCTTGACCGCCGCCTTGCAACTCATCATGTCCAGCACTTCGTGGATGGCCGCTTCGTCGTCGAGATCGACGTCGTCGTCCGTCGTCTTGTCGATCAACGCGAGCACGAACTCGCCCGGCTCGACGCGGCGATCGAACAGCAGCGTCGGAAAACCGTGCACCGCGATCGACCCCGGGCCCATCGGCTCGGCCTCGATGCCCAGCTTCTCCAGAAGCGGTTGCAGCGCGTCCAGCACGTCCATTCGGCCCGGCTCGACATCAAAAACCGCCGGCGTCAGAAGTCGCTGGCTTTCCAGCTTTCCGTGCGACCGCATGCGCTCCAGCAGCGTGGCGAACATCACGCGCTCATGCAGCGCATGTTGGTCGATGATCATCAGCCCGGTTTCGTCCTGCGTGACGATGTAACTATCGTGCACCTGGAGAATCGAGCGCGTGCGCGAGTGAATCGGGTCGGTCAGCGGCGGCTCGGCCTGTTCTTCGGCCGCCTCGTCGAATGCCTGCTTGACCTGCTGGTAGGCAAAGCCCTTTTCGGCCGGGTCCATACGACGGAAGTAATCGACGAAGCGCTGCACGGATTGCGGCTGGGTGGTCGGTTCGCCGTCGAATGCGAACGACTGCGGCTCGGCGTAATCCAGCGCGGCTTGCGATTGCTCGGTTCCGCTCAACGCATCAAACGAAAGACCGGACGAACCGGACGGCAGCGCCACCGAGGGCGTCAGGTCCGATTGCAGCAGGCGTTGACGGATCGCCGCGAGCACCTGTCCGTAGACGCGGTTGGCATCGGCGAAGCGCACCTCCGATTTGGCCGGATGCACGTTGAAATCCACCTGTTGCGGATCGATGGCGATGAACAGCACCACCACCGGTTGGCGGGCGGGCTCGATCAGTCCCCGGTACGCTTCCTTGATCGCGTGGCCGATGCGGCGATCGCGAATCGGCCGGGCATTGACGTAAAGGTGCTGGTAACGGGTGGTGGTGCGAGCGATCGACGGCAGCCCCGCCAGGCCCCACAAACCGATGCCCGCTTCGTCCGATTCCAATTCGAGCATGGCTTCAGCCAAGTCGTTGCCGAGCACATCGACACAACGCCGGGCGCGATCGGAAGTCGGCGGCAGATCGAGCGTGCGACGGTCGTTGTGATCGAGCGTAAACGCCACGGACGGATGCGCCATGGCCAGCCGGGAGATGATTTCGGTGATGTGGCCGAACTCCGTCGTCGCGCCGCGCAGAAACTTGCGACGGGCCGGGGTATTGAAAAACAGATTGCGCACTTCGATGACGGTGCCCGGAGCGCTTCCGACGGGTTGGGGCGAGGATTGGCTCTGGCCCGCGGCTTCGATCACCGCCCCGGCTTCACACCCGGCGGCGCGCGAGGTCAGTCGCACCTGCGCCACCGAAGCCATCGACGCCAGCGCCTCGCCGCGGAATCCCATCGTCGTGATGCCCAGCAGGTCGTCCGGTTCGGCGATCTTGCTGGTCGCGTGCGGCGACAAAGCCAGCGGCAATTCCTCGGCCGCAATCCCGCAGCCGTCGTCGGCCACGCGGATCAATTGCCGACCCCCGTCCTCCACGCGCACTTCAATGCGCTGCGCCCCGGCATCCAGGGCGTTTTCCACCAGTTCTTTCACCACCGAAGCCGGACGCTCGATCACCTCCCCCGCGGCAATCTGGTTGACGAGCAACGGACTGAGCTGACGAATGGCCATGACCCCATTGTAGCGTCCGTCTCCGGCCGGTTGAATCCGCCAACGGCCCGGGCGGCGCGCATGCATCCGGATCGGCGGGAAATGTGTATGATGAAGGCATGGGAAAAGAACAAAAGACCATCGCGATTCTGCCGGGCATGTTCGACCCGATCACCTGCGGACACGTCGATCTGATCCGGCGCAGCGTGCGGCTGTTCGATGAATTGATCATCGCGATCGGAAGCAATCCCGAAAAAGCCGCGCTGTTTTCACTGCAAGAGCGACGATCGCTGACCGAGCGCGTGCTGGAAGAGTCGAATCTTCCGGCCCGGGTGGAAACCTACCAGGGCCTGACCATGGACTTCGCCCGGGACGTGGGCGCGACGGTCATGGTGCGCGGCATCCGCAACACCGCCGATGTGCAGTTTGAAATCCAGCTCGCCCTGACCCACCGCGCGGTGTCCGATCTGGAAACCGTGTTCATCCTGACCGACGAGGAACACGCCTTCACCAGTTCCAGTCTGATCAAGCAGATCGCGGCGGGCGGCAAGGTGGACATGCTCACGCGCCTGCTCCCGCAGACCGTCATCGACGTCCTGCGCATCAAGATGCAGGACCATCCCATCAAACCGCATGACGTGAAAGAACACTGAGTAACCTGAAGCCGCGCATGTTTGACTACCGCGTTATCAGTATCGGCACACTCAGCCACAATCCCCTGTGGTCCGAAGCACAACCGCTGCGCACCGCGCACGCCACCACCACCCTCATCCGCAGCAAGGACCAAGTGATCCTGGTCGATCCGTCCCTGCCGGCCCCGGTGCTGGAAGCGCGACTGGGCGAGCGGGCCGGCCTCGGGGCCGAGGACGTGACCGATGTGTTTTTAACGAACTTCCGCCCGGCGCACCGCGGCGGACTGGAGCGCTTCGACAAAGCCAGGTGGTGGATCAGCGAAGCCGAGCGTGAAGCGATCGGGGTGAACCTGGTTCAACAATTCGAGCAGCAGGAAGATGAGCAGGTCCATGAAATTCTGCGACATGAAATCGCGCTGCTGCAACGATGCCAGGCCGCGCCGGATCGGTTGGCCGAGCAGGTGGACCTGTTTCCGCTGCCGGGATACACGCCGGGCATGTGCGGCTTGTTGTTGACGCCGGCCGGTTCCACGGTGCTGATTGCCGGGGATGCGGTGGCCACGGCCGATCATCTCGAAGCCGGGCGGGTACTGGAGAGCAGCTATGATCTGGCGCAGTCGCGTCAGTCGTTGGCTGAGGCCGTGGAGATTGCGGACCTGATCATCCCCGGTCACGATAATCTGCTGGCCAATCCGACCCGCCGTATGATGTAGCCGACAGGGAGACGCCATGAAGACGCTGATGCTGATGCGTCATGCCAAGTCGAGCTGGGGCGATCCGGAGCTGTCGGATTTCGATCGTCCGTTGAACAAGCGCGGCCGGCATGATGCGCCCTGGATGGGACGGTTCCTGCACAAACAGGATGCGGCGCCGGACCTGATCGTTTGCAGTTCCGCAGCGCGCGCCCGCGCCACGGCATCCGCCGCCGCCGAGGCGATGCACTTTGCCGGCACGGTCCATTTCGAGGAATCGCTCTACCACGCAACCGCCGGCGAGATGATCGACCATCTCAACGCGCTGCCCGACAAATACGCGCGCGTCATGCTGGTCGGGCACAACCCCGGCATGGAGCATCTGTCGGCGGGTCTGACCGGCCGGGTCGAAGCGTTCCCCACCGCCGCGGTGGCCGTGATCGATCTGCCCGTGGAGAAGTGGTCCGACGTTCAGATCACCACGCCCGGCGATCTGAAACACTTCTGGCGACCGAAGGCGTTGCGTGACTGACCGGGCGCATCACTCCAATACGAATCGATAGGGGATGCGGACGCGTTGTGCGATGGGTTTGCCGTTGCGCAGGGCGGGCTTGAACTGGGCGCGTTGCACCGCGGCCAGTGCCGCATCCACCAGTCTGGGATACCCGGGCGATTGCACCACACGCACTTCGCCGGCCCGGCCGTCTGAGCGGACCTGCACCTCCAGCACCACCAGGCCTTGCTCGTTGTTGCGGCGGGATGCGGCGGGATATCGCGGCATCGGCAATTCGACAATGCTCACACCGGTCGATTGCCCCGCCGAGGTTTCCGTCGGGCTGAACCGCAGGGGCGGCTCGGCGGCCATCGTCCGCTCCGGTTCAAAGGAAACCGGAGCGTCGGGCAGCGGCGGCGGCGATATCGGCTGCCTGGAAAGGACGGGCGGTGCGACT
>JANQHK010000093.1 GCA_028282685.1 Phycisphaeraceae bacterium | reverse complement strand
GTTCCGCTTCGTACAGACTATGACGGAGTTCAGCTTCGCCGGATCGCCAAGAGCTGTGCCGATCCTCGCCAGATACGACGGCTTCTGGCGCTTGCCGCGGTTTATGACGGCATGAGCCGGGCGGATGCGGCGCGTGTGGGCGGCATGGACCGGCAGACCTTGCGGGACTGGGCTCACCGGTTCAATGGCGAAGGGCCCGATGGCCTCGTCAACCGCCGGGGCGCCGGTCGCCCGCCGCTTCTGAACGATGAGCAGATGCGCCTATTGGGCGAGATCGTCGAGACCGGTCCCGAGCCGGCCGGCGATGGCATTGTGCGTTGGCGGCGGATCGATCTTCAGCGGGTTATCGAGGCGCGCTTCGGCGTTTTCTGCTCGCAGCGGGTGATCAGCAATTTCCTGTCGGCGCTTGATTTTTCCCATATCAGCGCGCGCCCGCAACATCCCAAGCAGGAGACACATGTGATGGAGGCATTCAAAAAAACGTCCCGCTGACGCTGGCGGCTCATGCGGGCGAGGTGGGCGAGGGGAAAACCATCGAGATCTGGTGGCAGGACGAGGCAAGGCTTGGCCAGAGGAACGGCCGGGTACGGCTGTGGGCCAGGCGCGGAACCCGGCCGCGCCAGCCGGCCGATCAGCGCTACAAGAACGCCTATCTGCTCGGCGCCGTCTGCCCTGCGCGCGGCGTCGGCGCCGGCCTGATGATGCCCAAGGCCGATACCTACGCCATGCAGGCCCATCTCGACGAGATCAGTCTCCACGTCGCAAACAACGCCCACGCCGTCCTGCTCATGGATCGGGCCGGATGGCACACCACCGAAAAGCTGAAGGTGCCGGACAACATCACCATCATCCTGCTGCCGTCGCGGGCGCCGGAGCTCAACCCGGTCGAGAACATCTGGCAATACATGCGCGACAACTGGCTCTCCACCCGCGTCTTCGAGACTTATGAAGACATCCTCGACGCCGGATGCGCAGCATCGAACAAGCTCATCGCAAATCCCGAAACAATCACCTCAATCGGGATGAGAAAATGGGCAAATATAAGTCAATAATTTATGCCGTTGGTATTACATACCGTCAATCATCATCAGGACGCGGAAGCAAATCCCAGAATACCGGGTCACGGTCGATCAGCGAGCGCACAGTTTGCGCCGTCACTGCCGAAAGATCGGAACGAAATCGCACATCGCTGACGCCAGAGGGCAGCGGGCCGCGAATTGCCGGTATGTCGGCAACATTGAAAAAGCACAGCGACGATTCGGCGATCTGCGGATCGAATGCCACCGCTAGCGCTTCGTTCAGATCGGAGCCTAGCGTGCCGGCAATGATTTCATGCAGCTTGAGAACCAGATCGGGCGCTTGCGCCACTTGGTCCTCGATCTGCCGGACAAGAGCGCCAATCGTAACGCCACCTGACGCGCGCTCGACGAAAAGCGATGCAGCAATAGCGATAGTGCTCGGCGGCGGGTTGCACTGATCGTAAGAAAAGCTGTGCGCTCTGATCCGTCCCGCTGTTGCCTTAACATCCAGCCTCACATCGCCGTCGGAAAAATCGAAACGGGCGTACTCATCGATGCGCCATGCCGTAAGGGCGCGCGCGGGATTGCCGCTGCGCGCGATAAGATACAGCTCGCCGAAAAGACCATTGAGGGTCCGTGTGGGCGGGCTCTTTACTTTCTGAAGAATGGCCGCGAGTCGTTGGACCGCGGCGGAAACCTCTTGCTGAGTCGGCCGGTCGCCGATCATGCGCAGGATTGTCTGGCAAACGGACAGAAAATAGCGAATGGTCTCGCGATCGGGCAAACGGCACCGGATGACCGTGACTATGCCCTCCTGCTCGGGCTCGCTTCCCTTCTTTAACCCCGATTCTGGATAAGGGTTTGGGTGGGGGATTCCCAAATCATGGCGAACATGATTCACGGTGTTGTTTGCCGACAATACCGAGGAACCCCCCAT
>JANQHK010000084.1 GCA_028282685.1 Phycisphaeraceae bacterium | reverse complement strand
TGCAGGGCGTTGGCGTCGACACCGCCGGTCAGAATCTTGCCGGAGTGCGGGACCTCGGCGTTGTAGGCGCGGGCCAGCCGGGTAATCGAGTCGAGCAGGATGACCACATCCTGTCGGAACTCGACCATCCGCCGGGCTTTTTCGATGACCATCTCGGCCACCTGCACGTGGCGGGCGGATTGTTCGTCAAACGTCGACGCCACCACCTCCACGGAATCGGGGGTATTGCGGCGGAAGTCGGTCACTTCTTCCGGACGCTCGTCGATCAACAACACGATGACGCGGACTTCGGGGTGGTTGTTGATGATGGCCGTGGCCATTTTCTGAAGCAGGACCGTCTTGCCGGTGCGCGGCGGAGCGACGATCAGACCGCGCTGGCCCTTGCCGATCGGCGTGACGATGTCCACGATGCGCATCTCGACGACCTCGGGCGCGGTTTCCAAGTGCAGCCGGGCCTCGGGGTGCAGCGGGATCATGTCCTCGAAGGGCGTCTGGTCGTTGAGCACATCGGGGCTTTCGCCGTTGATCGCGTCGACGCGCAGCAGCGCGAAATAGCGCTCGGCCTCCTTGGGCGGACGGATCGTGCCCTGAATGATGTGGCCGTTGCGCAGGCCGAAGCGCCGAATCTGACTGGGCGAGACGTAAATGTCGTCCGGGCAGGGCAGGTAGGAGTATTCGGGACTGCGCAGGAAGCCGAAGCCGTCGGGCAGAATTTCCAGCACGCCGTCGCCGTACATCATGCCGGTGCGATTGATGCGCTCGCGGATGATGCGGAAGATCAGCTCGTGCTTGTTCAGCCCGGTGAACTCATCGATGCCTTCCTTCTTGGCCACATCGTGCAGCGCATCGACCTCCATCTTCTGGAGGTCGGCGATGTTCATCGAGCTCTTCTTGACCTCCTCGTACTTCTCCTGGGTGTCCTTGTCGTACTCGGCGGCCTGCCTGGCCGAGACCTTGGCGTTGGTCACGTTGGCCTTGCCCTGCGGCGTGGTGGAGGTGGTCCCGGTATGGGCTTCGAGGTCGCTGTCGTCCTTGGGCAGATCGGCGGGGTTGACCTGCTGCTTCAGGTTGTTGGGGCCGTTCTTGCGCGACTTGCCGTTCGCCTTCTTGGTGGTCTTTTTGGTGGAGGACTTGGCCATTGCCGATATTCTCCTGATGCGCGGCCGGTGGGGCCGGGACAATGTCTCGGGTGCCGTGGGGCGGTGAATTAGGTCAGGTGGTCGGCTGCGAAGGGGCGCAGCCGTCGAATCCATATGCAAATCAGCCGAGTGAAACGGATCTCACTTATTCGCGGGGGGGAGACTCAGCCGGGGCGATGAGTCGTGCAAGCAACGCGGTGACTTGTGCCAAACACTGCTCTTCGCTTTCATCATTATCGACTATATCATCCGCGATTTCCACCTTTTTGTCCAGTGGCCATTGTTTTTTTTCCCGGCGGTCCAACTCCGCGGCATCCCAGCCCCGGTTCTGACGAGCCCGCTGAAGCCGCGTCGCCCGGCCGGCGTGAACGTAAACCACGCGGTCGCAGGCGTCCGCCCACTCCGCCTCCAACAGCAGCGGAGCATCAATCACTACAACCGCCACCGAGGGATCACCCATGGCCCGGGCGATGATCCGGTCCCTTTCCTCGGCGACCCGCGGGTGAATCAAGCCCTCCAGCCGATGACGCTCCGCTTCATCGGTGAACACAATCTCGGCCACGGCCTCACGATCGACCCGACCGTCCTCTCCCACCACCCGCTGCCCCCACCACTGCTGCAACTGCCGGGCGATCTCGGGGCAATCAAGCAGTTGCTGCGTCAACGCATCGGCATCGACCACCGCTGCGCCCAGCGAAGCCATCTGCCGGGCGACCAGCGATTTGCCGGCGCCGATCCCACCGATCAGTCCGATCACAGGTTTGTCCATTGACAAGCTCGCGCTCCCGGAGCTGTATTGGATGGGGTGGACTGCCCCGTTAGAATACTCCCCCGATTGTGTTTTGACCACCCCCCACCCACCGCCCCCGCCCCGATCGGCCCCGAATCATGCCCGGATCAATCCACCCGCTGCTCGTCACCGATCGCCCGGTTCCTCGCCCCGTCCGGGCCGTGCTGTTCGATCTCGACGGCACCCTCGCCGACACCCTGTTTGACATCGCCGATGCGATGAACCGCATGCTAACCCAATACGGCCTGCCCGCGCACAGCGAGAACGACTACCGCCATTTCGTCGGCGACGGAGTGCGCCAGCTGATCGAGCGGGCCCTGCCGACAGACCGCACCGACCTGCTGGAACCGATCCTCGCCGCGTACCTTCCCTACCTGGCCGAACACGGCGCCGACCACGCCACGCTCTACCCGGGCATCGCCGAGATGCTGGACGCGCTGGTTAAAATGGAAATACCGATCGCCGTGTGCAGCAACAAGGTGCATGATGCGACGCGCCTGTGCATCGACAAACTGTGCGCACCATGGAACTTCGCCGAAGTACGCGGAGCAACCGACGGGATTCCCAAAAAGCCCGATCCTCAGGTCGCCCTGGAAATCGCCGGGCTCCTGGATGCGGCGGCGGGCGACTGCCTGTTCGTCGGCGACACCAACACCGACATGAAAACCGCCAACAACGCCGGGATGTTCGCCGTCGGCTGCACGTGGGGCTTCCGCGACCGCGCTGAGCTGCTCGAAACCGGCGCGCTTGCGATCATCGACGAACCGATGCAATTGATGCAGCTAATTGGTTGATTGGTTGATTGGTTGATTGGTTGATTGGTTGATTGGTTGATTGGTTGCATTGTATCCAAGCCGGACCTGAGAAGTCCCGAGCAAAGCGAGGGGCTGCGAAGGTCCGGATGGTCTGTTTAATCCTATTCCCTTGACCATTTCGCAGCGCGATTCATCACGCCAAAAAAAAGCCCCGTCCAACAGGGCGGGGCTGTGTGTTCACTCAATCGCTCCGCGATGACTTACTGCTTCAATCGGTTCTTCTGCAACTCGAAGAACTCATCCTGCTGCGCGGGTAACTGGTCGGTCGCTTGCGCGTGCATCGGGTTGGCCAGGTAGTGATCGCGGGCATACTCCAGCTCGTAGCTGAAGTTCACCATCCGGGCCTCGGCGCCGGACGCTTCGGCCGGCGCCTCAATATCCCATCGCAGAATACCCTTGGGCTCTTCCAGACGCAGGTAGAGCGGATCCTTGCTGAGCTTGTCTGTCATCGCGGCCAGCGTCACGTTCAGGTCCTTGTTGTCCGGCGTGTAGGGCAGACGCTCCATCACGCGCACCGGCAGCTTGGCGCGCTTGTAGTTCTCCACGACCAGGCGGTAATCAAACTTCACCACCAGGTTGCCGCCTCGCGTGGTTTCCTCACGCTTGACCAATTCGCGCGACGTGCGCAACTGCGGATCGGCCCCGAACCCCACGACAAACTTCTGACCGCGCGCCACCGTCGGAATCTCCGAGCGACCGACAAAGCGACCGTCCAGATACATGCTCACCTGGCCCGAAAGCAGGTCCACGTCGGTGGTGTTCTGCAGGCCCGCCTCCCGGTAGACGTTGCCGGACAACACCGGGATGGCCACGTGATACAACCGACTGTTCAGCGCCTTGCGCATGATGCGGATCATCTGCTGATCGTTGCGGCTGGCCAGACTGACCGGCGTGTCCATGCGGTAGCTGAGACTGGGGCCATCGGCATCGGCCAGTCGCACCTGCTGAAGGACCGCCAGCTTCTTCGCCCCGTTGCACAATTCCAGTAACTGGTAATCGTTGGCCCCGGCGTTCATGCTCCAGTTGGCTCGCAGGTTGTCCCAGATGCCGATCGTATTCTGCTGACTGACCGTAAAGCCCCGTTGTCGCTGAATGAGCAAATTCGCCTTCTGCTTCAGGCCGACCTCGGACAACTTGCGGTTGGGATCCTCCCCGCGCGCCAGCATCACACGAAACGGCGCCAGACCCGGCGCGGCGGCGCTGAGTTGCGGCGTCGCCGTCGACAATGTCAGCTTCACGCGGTCCCAGTTCTCGCCGCTCATCTGACGGATCAAGGCGTTGTATTCCACAGCGACCTTGTTTTCCTTGCTGTCGGCGCGAAAGTTGTAGGCTGGATTCCAGCCGCAGCCGCTCACCAGGTAAGTCAAACGCACGCGCTGGTCGGCGTTGCCGGTCTTCTCCAGAAACAGCACCGCTTCGTGCAGCGTCTTCGACGAACCGCGCGTGATCTCGTTTCGCTTGCGCTGCAACAACTCCAGATCCTTGCGGAATTCACGCTCCTCCCGGCGCAACTTGATAGATTCGGCCGCGGCCTGCTCACGCTGCTCGAAGCAGAACAGGGTGATCTGCTGGAGGGATTCGGCGTTGAGCGCGCCTTTGCCCTGGTCGGTCTTGGCGGTCGAGGCGACGAAGTTCTCCAGCTTGTCCAGGTAGGCGTTGCGCTTGTCCACCAACTGCTTCTTCTGCTCGATCAGGGCCAAATCGTCCTGAAGTTTTTGAATCTTCCCGTCCAGCTCGGCGATGGCCTTGACCGGCGCATCGCCCACCGCCCGGGAGCGGTAGCGCACCGCGCGCACCTCCAGACCCGCGCCCCCCTCACCGAACAGACTGGTCGGCTGAAGCTGCTGCGGCAGGTTGGAGACGACCAACTCGAGACTGCCGCTCTTGCCGGTCACCGGAATTTCCCGCACCACCTGCGCCTGGCCGCGGTAGAGCGTCACCTCGGTGACTTTTCCATCGGCCCGCTCGGTCCGCGCCGACGCGCCGACGGCCGAGGCCTGCAACAGGATCACGCACACCATGGTCACGCCAAGAAAGCGATTCATGTCCGGCTCCTTTCGAATATCCGTGAATGAAAAAAGTGATGGCAGACTGACAGCTTCCCTGGTTAGACGCAGCAGTGCGTGGGAAGTTCACGGACAGGGAAAAATCACAGGGAGGAAGGGACGGAGGGAAAAGGCGGAAGGCAGTCAGCACTTTTATTACCTCCGCCCCTTTGCCCCTCAGTCCCTTAGTCCCTCAATCCCTTCCCCTGCCACGCCGGCCATTTCGGCTTATCACCGGCTAAAACGGCTGCAACATCACGCACCACCCAACTCATGTTCTCCATCGCCTGGGGGGTGCGGCTGGCCAGGTGCGGCAACAGCTTGACATTCTTGATCCCGTAGAGCGGATAATCATCGGGCGGCGGCTCGGGATCGTGCACATCCAGGTACGCTCCCCCGCCTGACCGCGCCACGCGCTTCGCCCATGCAACCAGGGCTTCGTTGTCGACGAGCATGCCGCGCGCCGTGTTGATCACGATGCAGCTTTTCTTCAGTTGTCCCAGCGCCGCGGCGTCGACCAGGCGCCTGTTGGAACGACGACCGTCCACATGAATCGTGAGAATGTCGGCCGAACCGTATAGCGTGTCCTTATCGACGAACTCGCTGGCGTCCTCATCGGGCAGGTTGAGCTTGCGGCGGGTCAGTAGGTCGTTGTAGATCACGCGCATGCCGATGGCGTGCGCCGCCGCCGCCACACGCCGGCCGATCCGCCCCATCCCCAGAACGCCCAACACCAGCGTATCGAGCTGGCGGCCGACCAGATCCTTGCGCATCCGGTGAAAATGCATCGGATCCACGTATTGCCGAAGCACCAGCCGGGGACGCGTCGCATCGCAGATCAGCCCCACGGTGTACTCCACCACGGCCTGCGTGTTCGCATCGGGGGTGTAGACCACCTCCACGCCGCGCTGTTTGCAGGCCGAAAGCGAGATGTTATCCAGCCCGACGCCGGCCCGACCGACCACCTTCAGCTTCGGCGCCTGCTCCAGCAGTTTCTTGTTCACCTGCGTGTAGGTGCGGACCACCAGGCCCTGCGTCCCGGCCAGCTCCTTCGTGAAGGTCTTGACGTCCTCGTGGCTGACGCGCACCAGGTTGCATCGCTGTCCCAGCCAGCGCGCCGCCGACTCGGACAGATGCTCGCTGGCAATCACTTTGGGTGAACGTTTGGACATGGGTTTGTTAATCCGTTAATCCGTTAATCCGTTAATCCGTTAATCCGTTAATCCGTTAATCCGTTAATCCGTTAATCCGTTAATCCGTTAATCCGTTAATCCGAAATGATTCTACCTCTGTGGCCCTCTGTGGTGAGCAGGAACTGTTTTCGCTCCGCGTCGAACTGAAGGTCCGGGCGGTGAATGAGATACCAGTCCCGGATGACATCGGTCTGAAACCGTTGCAGGGCCGGGTCCGCCCAGAGCCAGAACGGCGGCATGTCCGGCAGGTGCATTTTCAGGAACGGATAAAACCGCTTGTCATCGAGAATGGCGCGCAGTCGCCCACCGTCGCCCCCGAACGGGATAAACAGATCGTCCAGCGCGGTGCGGTCGCCGGTGCGCAGCATGGCGATGTAAATGAAATGGCGGTCGATGTCCTTGCGGATCATCAGGCCGGTCAGGTTTGACGCGTCGTCGGGGTTTTCGCCGAGCATCCGCAGCGCCATTTCGAAATGCTGCTTGACGTGCCATTGCCGTTCGACAGCGCGGCGGTTTTTCAGCAGATCGACATGGGAGCCGCGCAAGGCGGCCATGAGGCACCCGGCGATGCGCTGGTTGTCCCAGTGACTTTTGATCAGGTTTTCCGTCAGGGCGTTGAGCGGCGCGCCTTCAAAGCGTTCGATGGCCACGAGCACTGCCAGTTGACGCATCGCCGGGACGTCGGCATTGAACGCGGACATTAAATCGTCCGGCGTACTGTCCTTCGAGGCGCGCACGGCGTAGATCAGCGTCAGGTAAGGCCAGTGCGGATCAATCTTTTCGATATCCAGCGAAGCGACCGGCGCCGCTTCGAGCCGCGCCAACTCGCGCCACTGACGGTTTTCATCGCCCGTCCAGGCCGGCCAGTCTTTCGGCTCGCCGCTCAAACGACTGACCGCCGCCGCGGCAAGTACATCCGCCGACTCCCCTACATGATCAACGCGTTCGACATAATTTCCATTCCATTTTTCAGCGACATCATTCCAACCGGCCGCCAGCATGGCGCGCCATGCGCACAAGGCATCGGATTGGTCTACGGTTTGAGGGGCCTGACGGACCAATCGGTGCAATGCTTCCCCCACATGTTCCTCGTTCACTTCAACCAACGGATAAGGCGCGAAGTTCTTCAACGGCTGCGGCGCATTGTCATCGGCAAGCACGGCATAGGCCATTGCCGCGGAATGACGCCGGCATTGCGCGTCGGCCCATAAATACGCGCAGGCAACCGACTCATGCATCTTCAGCACCGCATCGAGATCAGGCAACAATGTGGCCTCGGAGGGCCCACCGCCAACTTGCCAGACCATGCCGAGCATCGTCCACGCATGACGCGCGACAGTCGGCTCTTCATCTTCCGTGGCCTTGAGCAGCAACGGATCGCGCAACGTTGCGGGCAGCGTTGCAGCAGCGCGCACGGCGGCGAGTCGCACGGCCGGTTCCTCGTCTTCAAGTAATTTGCCGATCAATTCGCCGTAGGCCGGGTCGGCGGTGATCGGATGGCGCGTCCAGGCGGATTGGCCCAATTCGATGGCGATCCAGGCGCGGCCGGCGGCGCTGTCGGCGTGGGCCCCGAGC
>JANQHK010000067.1 GCA_028282685.1 Phycisphaeraceae bacterium | reverse complement strand
GCGTCGTCGCGGCGCTGCCGTGAAGTACCTGGCCCATAGCGTCTCCTTCGCATGATGGCAGAATAATACGCCATCACACTCCGGGACTGAACATCTAGCTGCGCCGCGTCAAAATCCAGCGGCTCAGTACATAGGTTAGCGGGATCGAGGTGATGATCACGAAAATCATCGCGATGCGCGGCGAGATTGAGAAATAGTCCGTGATGATGGTCAGCGTGATCACGCCGTAAACGTACTGGATGAGGTAGACCATCGGGAACTGAAAGAGTTTCTTGGCGGAAAAATTGCTGCGGAACACAAATACCGTGTTGAGTACGTAGGACAGCAAAATGCCCAGAAAATAGGAGATAGTGTAGGAAATCTGCGAAATCAGGGCGAAGGACAAAACAAAAAAAACTGCATATGTGACGATGGTATTGATTCCGCCGGTGATGATGAAGCGTACAGCGGAGCTGTTATTAATCAGCTTTTTTGTATTGCTTAAATTCATCATAAGTCCGGATGTAGTCGTTGGGATCATAGCCGTGCGAGGCGAAGACGAGCAGGACGGCGTCACCACTATATTTGTATTGCGTGCCCCAGGTGCCCGCCGGCATGAAAACGCCCTTGTCGGGGCTGTCCAGCTTGATCTCGCAGCGCTGTTCGCCATCGTCCAGCAGGACCGAGCAAGAACCACGGATACAGATCAGGAACTGTTCGCATTCCTTGTGTGCATGTTCGCCGCGTACTTCCTGCGAGGGCACGTCGAAGACCATGAAATAACGTTTCGGAGTAAAGGGGATGTCGTCCTCGTATTCGCCCACGGTCAGTCTGCCGCGCATGTCCTGGACCAGTTTCATGCGGTGCAGCGAACACCCGGACACACCCAGATCGGCCGACTGGCCGGGTTCCAGATTTTCAAACGAGGACGGAGCGATGGCATAGGCGGCAACGTTATTGGCATCGACATAGCCGATAATGCGGCCCGGATTGCCCACGATAATGGCATTGGCTGGAACGGATTTGGTCACCACAGTGCCCGCACCGACCATCGCATTGGGGCCGACCTCAATGCCCGGCAGAATGGTGGCATTGGCGCCGATCGTCGCGCCCTTTCGGATCACTGTTTTCAGATAGTCCTCAAGATAGGCTCGCGAACGCGGAAAACGGTCATTGGTAAAGGTCGCATTGGGGCCGACGAACACGTCGTCCTCCAGCGTCACACCGTCCCAGAGCTGAACCCCGCATTTCACCGTGACGCGATCGCCGACAACGACCTCATTCTCCACGAAGACACCGTCGCAGATATTGCAATCCTTGCCGATCTTCGCCTCAGGCAGCACATGGGCGAACGCCCAGATGCGGGTGCCCTCGCCGATATTCTCCTCGGGGGCGTCGCACAGCGCGTTCGGATGGGTATAGAAATTCGGCATGGTTTCGCAGGTCTATTTCTTTGGCGTCAGGGCTGGGAAAGAGCATTGGCTTGAAACGACCGACAGGGGTCGGCGCTTCGAGTTTTCGAATGTACGCCAGGCATAATTACCCACAATGCCGAGCGCGAAGGCATTCAGGCCGCCCATGAACAAAACCGCAATCACGGTAGCGGCGAAGCCGGGGTCGGTAATCGCGCCGATGGCCCGAGCATACAGCACATAGCCGCCATAAGTGACCGCTGCGAGCATAGCAAGCAGGCCGGACGCAGTGATCAACTTGAGGGGCAGGTCGGTGAAGGCGAAGATGCTGTCCATCATATAGCTCAGCTTCTTGCGGATCGACCAACCGCTCTTGCCGTGCTGGCGCTTGTTGCGGGCATAGGGCACTTGAGTGCGGGTATAGCCGAGCCAGAACAGCTGCGCGACGAGCGAGGAATTGGCCTCGGACATCTTCAGCAGGTTATCCCGGACCTGGCGCGTGCAGCCGAAGAGATCGACCCCGCCGCGCGGAATGCTGGGCATCACCAGGTGCCGGTAAAGACCCCAGAAGGCACCGGAAAACGCTTTGTCCACAGCCGGATCATCGCGATCGCTGCGTACGCCGACGACTACATCAGAGGCAGTATCCACGAGAATGTCATGGAACTGGATGAGGAGTTCCGGAGGTTCCTGCAGGTCGGCGGCGATCATGCCGTAATAATCCGCGTTCACCGCGCCTAGACCGGTGCGGATCGCGGCGAAGGAGCCGAAATTGCGCGAATGGGTCAAAAGCTCGGACTGAAAGGCACAATCGGGCAGCCGCTTGGCCAGTTCCTCGGCGCTCGAATCCGGGCTGCCATCGGTGACGAACACCATTTTGACGTCCGTCGTGCCTTTCTCGGCCAGCGTTTTCGCCACGCCCTCCAGCGCTTCGAGCAACGCAGGAATGCTGCCCTCATTGTTGTAGACGGGGATGATGATTGCGTACATGAGCTCAGCAAGCCCAGCTGTTGACCGCGGCGATAATCGCATCGACTTCGTCGTCGGTGATTTTGGGATGGCAGGGCAGGGACAGGCACAGCCCAGCCAGCGCTTCGGTCATCGGGAGTGAGACCTTCGCGGCGTCGCTCTCGGCCATGACCAGTTGCTGATGGTCGGGGACCGGGAAGTGGATATCGGTTGCGATCCCGGCGTCTTTGAGATGCGCCGCCAAGCCGTCGCGATTGTCCGCCTTGATCACGTAAAGATGGCCGACATAGTCTTCGCCGCGCACTGGCGGGGTGGTTACCGCATTGTGCGTGATGCCTTGCGAGAACGCATGGGCGATGTCGCGGCGGCGCGCGTTATTGGCGTCGAGATGCTCAAGCTGGATCGACAGGAAAGCGGCCTGGATTTCGTCGAGCCGGGAATTCCGCCCGCCTTGGCCGCCGACCACGTATTTCGCCGTCCAGCCATATTGCTTGAAATGCTTGGCGTTTTGCGCCAGCGCATCGGAACGGGTGCAGATGGCGCCGCCATCGCCGAGCGCGCCCAGGTTTTTGGTCGGATAGAAGCTGTAGGCTGCCATATCCCCGAGACTGCCCGCCATATAGTCGTCGCGGCGGGCGCCGTGCGCTTGGGCGCAGTCTTCAATCAGCCGGACGCCGTACTGGTCTGCCAGAGCACGGAATGCGGGCATGTCAGCGAGCAGGCCATAAAGATGGGTGACGACAATCGCGTCGAGCTTTGCGCCCGTAGCCAGGCGCTCGCGCAAGGCGTCCAGCGCCATCAGATGCGTGTCACTCTCCACGTCGATATAGGCCGGGGTCGCGCCGAGCGCGCGCAGGGCAGTCGTCGTGTAAAAGCCGGCATTGGCGACGGTTGCGACTGTCGAGTCCGCGGAGACGCCGACGGAGCGCAAAGCAATTTCCAGCGCGTCCGTGCCATTCGCAACACCGACACATGTCGTTGTGCCAGTAAAATTCGCAAAATTCTCTTCGAATGCAGCGCAATTATTACCGTTGATGTACCAGCCAGAAGCAATGACTTGCTCAGCGGCTTTATAGAATTGCGCCTCTTCGTCCGGTGTAGGCGTCAACTTATTGAACGGTATCATTTAATCACCTCCTCGCGGTGTAGTCTGCTTACAAGCCATCGGAGAAGTGTTGAGTGGCGGGAAGCGATGTGATTCCAGAAGGTTGCGACATCTACTCTGGAGCTTCTCATGTGGACCCCGGCCACCCGGCGGCAGCATAGCCGCAAATCTCTGCGATACGAAACCGATACGACCGACGATGAACGGGCGATCCTTGCCCCGCTGATGCCGCCTCCGTCGCAGCGCGGCCGCCCATTGCAATGGGAGATGCGCGGGATCGTGGATGCGATCGTCTCCGTCCTTCGCGGCGGCATTCCGTGGAGCCTGCCGCCCCGCGTGTTCTCGCCGAAAAGCACGGCGTTCCACGGGTTCTACGTGTTCCGCGACACCTGCTTGTTCGAGAGGATCAATCACGCCCTGGTCATGGCCGACCGGGAACGGGCCGGGTGAGACGCAAGCCCATCGGCTGCCATCATCGACAGCCAAAGCGTCAAGACGGTCGAGAGCGGTGGGCCGCGCGGCTATGACGCCGGCAAGAACGTCAAAGGCCGCAAGCGACATGCTCTCGTCGATACGGGCGGGCGTGCCCTGCTGCTCGAACCCCATCGTGCCGACATACAGGACCGTGACGCCGGCGGGCCGGTGCTCAAGGCGTCGCGCGCCCTGTTCCCGTTCGTCACAAAACCGTTCGCCGACAGCGCCTACACTCACGGCCACGTCAAGGATGCCACGGAT
>JANQHK010000059.1 GCA_028282685.1 Phycisphaeraceae bacterium | reverse complement strand
TAGAATTTCTGCAATGCCTGTTGATGAAAGCAGATACAAGTAGGCAAGCTCACATGCCATATCCTGGAGAATAAATATGTCTTATATGCGAGTATCTGTAGTTGCGATTCTCCAATTACTGTATATAGTATGCGTATGTTATTTATCTATGCATATTAATAAAGTCTTAGGTCTGGATAAACATGAAGACATATTGCCTCCTTTAGTATCGATCGGATATTCAATAGGCTGCTACCCGCATATAGCGACGATATTATTGTTTTTGGTATATTTTGCGTTAAACGCATTGCTGTGTATTAAGTATAAAGCACTTACTGTCATAGAGTTCTTGGTGTTGTTTACGATGGCTGTGAATATCATATTAATATTAATTGCGAATTCGTATTTATGCATGTATTGGTAATCGTCGATGGGAATGCTCGTCATTTAGCTTCTGTTGCGTTTGCAGAACATGGTAACACGATGCGTGACTGCGGCAAGGCGAAGCCCTGCCAACGCGTTGAAGCAATCTTGATGTTTTAGAATTCACTGACGTCTACCTTTGGCGCCCGGTTGTGTCTTTAGGTTATGGTATTGGCCATATGATCAAAATGTCGCTGCAGGAGAAGTATTCTAATGAAGCATAAGAAGCGAAATATCGGGATACTCATCATAAGCAGTTTTGTAGCTGTTGTTCTGTTTGTATTGTATCACTCTGCCGCTCGTATTAGTGAATCGAGCATGGCTATATTTCATGTAGAGAATGATCCTCCCGCAGCCACGGTTCCTCTTGAAAAGATTGTAATCCTGAGATCAAACCAAGAATATGGAGCAATCAAAATCATTAGGTCATCTAGCCACCGTGGTTTATTTGATGGTGTCCGCTATGAATACTGGTATTTTGGCGAAGTATTAAACAATAATCCAACTATTCGTGAACACGGATATAGCTATGCGCATGAGTCAAATCCTGAATCACCTTTTATGGGAGCTAAACATCTGCGTATAGAATGGTCACTTGGAAATCATCTATATGCAAATCCTGGCAAAGATGGGGTAAGCCCCATTGAATTTGCGCCAACAGATTGGAAGGACGAATCTGAGATTGATCTACAGTCAGAATCACTAAGGTGGGTTACAAAGAATGAAATAACTGCGCCTTGATGCCAACCTGAAATCCAATGCACCGCGAGTTCGCCAACATAATCCACCAGGACATCAAAGCATGGTGGGAGAGTAAATGCGGACTGCTATTACTCGACCCCCACGGCTCGCTGTACGACAGCATCACCGAGTGGTTGGTATACCACCAATTCGATCTCGTCCGTGGTCATGCCAACCAGTGCATTTATGCTCTGGATAGGCAGACAGTGACATTGCTCACTGAACCCACCGGGGCGGGAACCGTGGATTGGAAGAAACCAGGAACGTTGAAACATTACAGTCACGATGTGGAGCCGGTGATTGTGGCAAACACACTGGATGGTGGAAGTTGGGTAAAAATGTTCTTTATTGGCCGTACGCCTTCCAAGTCGTTGTTGGCTGCGCCCGGTGTGAACCTGACAAAGTACTACTCGGTACGTCCGTCATGGTGGTGAGTCCCACGCAACACACAACTCGTCTGAACCAACACATCTTCGCCGCCGTATATGTCGCAGCATCGGTGGCAATGGTGTGGATGTCTTGGCGCGAGGGCTATAGCGCCCCGTTCCCGATGCTAACGCTTTGGTCAGGTCCTCTGTCGCTCTTGTCGTTTGTTGTTCTCGAGTACGACCTCTATTTCGAGGCCGAGTTGACCGGCTATCTTATGGCCTCGCTACTCCTGACCGGCGTAAACATGTTGGTGTGGATTACAGGTGTATTGGGAATATATCTGGTGCGAAACCGTCGGCGGATTGCCTTGGGGTTCCTTGTTGTCTACGCACTATCACTCGCTCTGCATGTATTCAATGGCCTGTTGGTCTCTTTAGCAGAAATGTGATGCTTACCATTTTCGGCCCATCCATGAAATCAAGCAGAATCGAGGAATGAGAAGCCATAAGAAAAAAACTCATCATATTTGGCATTGGAAAATAAAAGGTGTCAGGAACTTTTTAATATTGCCCCCAAAGCGCGGACGACGTCGTCCCTCGCCGACTCGGGGCTCCGCTGTCCACAGAACCCGGCAGTGCATGGGTTTGCATTCTGATCATGCCGCGACATGTCCCCCCAATCCGTGGCACGGAACTCATTCTTTAAATCCCAACTCGACGATCATCAGCTTTGCTTTCTCGAACAAGGATGTATCGGCGTAACCGGATTTGAGGCGTTTATAGCCACTGTAGATCATGCTCAGATGCGGTTGGTTCCGATTGGCGAATTGTGAATCTGTGATCGTGCCATTGCCCTGGATCTTCATACGGGCGGCAAGCACCTTATTGTAAATCTGCTGGGCTTTCTGAAACTTGCGATAAGCTGGATCGGCTTTCCACTTGCGCAACGTAGCCAATAGCTCTGTTTTTCTGGAGCAGCCGGTGAATTGCTCAGCCGTCACTTCCAGTAAACTTACTGCGGCGACGGGATCGCCGGCTTTCAGTTCCGTGCATTGCTCAAACTGATTCGCTGCATGGGCTTTCAGTTCCGCAATGGCCTGTCCGGCTTGCGCCGCTGCACTGCCGGCCAATTCCTTCTCCGCCAGCTTCCAGGCCTGCCCGAGTTTGCCGTTCGCCCACGCCTGTTTCACAGAAGGCAGTTGGTCGAGGTCAGGCGGTGGGGGGTAGCCAGGCGTCGGCGCCAGCGTGGCATCTTCCGCCTTTTTTTTGGAAATATCGATTCGGGCAAAATGGACGCGATCGATCATGAATCCGGCGCTGCGCCCGCTGATCGTAAAGGTATGTATCCCCGGACTGAGGTGGTAGATCGGATCAAGATGCCGGTTCTGAGGCGGTTCGTGCTTGGTATGCCAAGTCCACTGACCACGTTTGGATGAGTAGGTTTTCCAGGATGGGCCGTCATCCATCTTCGTAAAGCAATCGTTTTCCAACGTATGATCGGGGTGATCGTGTCGGTTACGCAGATAGAGCCGATACTTCCCGCCCCGGATAATGAATAGACGCCAACTCATCTGCCCGCCGCCTGTTGAAAGATAATAACACGCGCCGGTATAGCCATCGAGTTCGGTCTTTTTTTCCCAGCCACTGACCGGCGGATGAGATTCAACTTCGAACACGATCATGCCGTCTTCTTCGATCATGACCGGTACGGCCGAATGTACCGAACTTGCAATGAAAACAATGACCGCGGAAATCAAAGGACGGTTCAAACGCATACCGCACCTCCCATCGATGGGTGACCTTTCCTGGGTGGTGTAAGTCCCGTGCTGGACAACAGAAAGTCGTTCAGTGAGAAGACTGAACGGCTTTCTGTTCGGACAAGTCGGAGTGGCCGGATTTGAACCGGCGACCCCCGCCACCCAAAGACGGTGCTCTGCCAAGCTGAGCTACACTCCGATGCGTTTGCAGAACATGGTAACGCCAGGCGTGACCGCGGCAAAGCGGGCTTTCGCGGGCTTGGCGTTTCGGGCCTGTTGTTGGGTGTTACCCGCTGATGTTCGCAGGTTCATGCCGATGTTTGCGGGGGATTGATTCATGTCATCCGGGGGAACCATCCGGACCTTCGTTGTCCTTCGACAAGCTCAGGACACCTCAGGTCCGGCTTGTCATCGCCAGGCATCAAATGAACGCGTTGCCGATCAACCCGTCAACCGATTAACCCGTCAACCAATTAACCCATCAACCAATTAACCCATCAACCAATTAACCAGTCAACCAATTAACCAGTCAACCCACTACCGCTGTTTGATCTGCACCGGTTCCAGTTCGCCTTCGATGCGGATGTTGCCCACGGAATCGACGCAGCAGATGGGGATCTTTCCGGCGGTCCAGTCGGCCAGCGGCAGCAGGGGCCAGCGGCTGTGGCGGTAGCGGTCGGGGGTGATGGTGATCTTGGCTTCGCCTTCGGTGAGCCGATCGATCTGGATGCGCGGTCCGGCGAGGAAGTAGCCGAACGCCACGGCTCCGCGGCTGTAAAAGCACGACTCGCTGGTGATGTAGAAGTCCATGAAGCCGAAGCTCTGCCCGTTGGTGTTCGAGTAGAGCTGCAAATCCCAGTAGCGGCCTTCGAGCAGGGGAACCAGCGCCCCGAGGTACCGGCCGGTGTGGTCCCGCCAGAGGTTCTGGCTGATGCGAATGTGATTGGGCTGACTGGAACTGTGCCCGCAGCCGTAGGGGGTTACGGTTTCGCGGATGCTGCTGGTCAGATCCGTGATGATGTGTTCGGAATCGAAGTGCAGCTTGCGTCCGATCAGTTCCGGCAGCAGCAGAGCGTTGGTGGTGTAGATCGAGTAGTCGTCCCAGCCGGGCAGTCTTTCATAGGGCAGGGGTTTGCCGGTCCAGACGTCGGTTAATCCGGTCGCATCGGGATCGACGCAGACCGCGTAGTGGTCGCCCATCCACGCCTCGGCTTCGATCTGCCGGACGGCCTGGTCGACGATGGTGCGGCAACGCGAAGCGGTCTCCTCCCTGTCCATCCGGCTGAGCATGTGCGACGCCGCACGCAGCGCCACCACGCGCTTGATCGCCAGATAGGTCTGCTTGCGCGCGTACTGCATGGCGGGGGTGGCATCGTCCACCGTGTTGGCCGTGCCCTCGGAGGGGAAGCCGGAGCTGTCGCGGTCGGTCCAGATCAGGTACTCGGCCAGTTTGCGGGCGAACTCGGCATGAGTTTGTAGCAGCGTTTCATCGCCCGTCCAGTGCGTGTAGGTGTGCAGCAGCAAGAGGTAGTTGGCGTTTTCCTCGACGGGCATATCGTGGTGGTAGGCCTGCGCGCCGACGGTCAGGTTTTGGCCGACGTCGTGTTGCAGGATGGCTCCGCCGGACGCGGCATGATCGGCGGCGTGCCCGGTCCACTGATCGAGGATCATGCGCAACAAGCCGGGCCAGATCGTCAGGTAGAGCAGGGAGACGTTGTATTCCACGTCCACGGTATTGATGAAGCGTTTGGAGCCCTCCCACTCGCCGAACCAGTCGCTGCCGTCCGCGCGGGTGCACCAGAAGGTGTTGGCCAGAAACTGCTGGAATCCCAGCACCAGCAGATGCCAGCGCGAGCGGGTGAGCGGGGTCTGCTCCAGCACCTTCTCAAAACGGCGCGAACGGGCCAGGTGCTGATCGCGCTGTGCCGCGGCTTGCTCGATCACGGTTTCCAGGTTTGGCCAGTGGCGCGTGTAGCGCAGCGGCGCGCGTTCGCCATTGAGGTCGAGAATCGGATCGGATGTGTGTGCCGCCCAGACCAGCCGCCACTTGGTGCCGCTGCCTTCTTCGGTGACGGGAAGGGTCAGGCGCAGGCCCACGCTGCGCTCGTCCTGAAACGCCTCGGTGTTTTCGTTAAGACTGTGCAGGCACTCGCGCACGTGGGCGCTGGGGGGATCGACTTCGTTGGCGGGCGCATCGACATCCACGATCTGCGCACCCAGCCGTTGGTAGCGCGGCGCCAGTGGCACATCGTATTCCATGAAGATGCCATGCTCTTTTGACTCCAGATGGGTATCCGGCCGTTGCAGGCGGATGAACAGATCGGCGTCCTCGCAGGGGATCATTTGCGTCTGGTCCCACATGCGGCGAATGCGATCCATCCACGTCACGCGCACTTCCACGTAGATCGCCGGCAGCAGGCAGAGTTCTTCGTCCTGCGGATAGAACGGGCTGTGGAAGTTCAGTTCGAGTTTCAGTCCGGTCTGCTCGGAGAAGCCGCGGTAGGTGATGGAGTTGATGCGCTCGCGCTGTTCGCAGCCGTAGAGCAACTCGCCGTGCTGCGTGAAGGGCATGACGCGTTCGGTTCCGTCCGGTTCGATCAGGCCGACGGCCAAGTCGAGCGGTTGATCGAGGAACCGTCCCAGCGCCGAGTGCATAATGCGGCGGTGCTGGGGTTCAAACAACAAACCGAACCGGCTTCCCAGGCGAGCCAGCGGCCACGTGGTCAACAACATAGGCCCTTGCCTCCTTGATCGGTCACCGGTTCATTGTGAGAAAAAACCCGGCCCCGTCAATGGCGGGGGATTTGTGGATATTTGGCATGAAAAAGGCGTTGGTAAGAAAAAGGTTCTTGGTACCTTTTGCTTGCCCGCGGATTACACCACCGCCAGCAGTTCTTTTTCGACGTTCGCCGGGACGGCGCGGTAGGTTTCCGGTTCCATGGAGTAGCTGGCCCGGCCCTGGCTCATGCCGCGCAGCGTGGTGGCGTAGCCGAACATCTCGCTCAGCGGGGCCTCGGCGGTGACGATGATCGTGTTGCTGCGGCGTTCCTGGTCGATGATGATGCCGCGGCGACTGTTCAAATCCCCCGTCACGTTGCCCAGAAAGTCCTCGGGCGTGGTGACGACGATCTTCATGATCGGCTCCATGAGCACCGGGCGGGCTTTTTTCACTGCGTCTTTGAACGCCAGCGCGCCGGCCACCTCGAAAGCGGCCTGGGAGGAGTCGACCTCGTGGTACGAGCCGTCGATCAGCGTGACCTTGAGGTGTTCGAGCGGATAACCGGCCAGCACGCCGCTGCGCGCGGTTGAACGGCAGCCGGCCTCGACGGCGGGGATGTATTCCTTGGGGATTGCGCCGCCGACGATCTTGTTTTCGAAAGCGATGAAATCACCGTATTTCAATTCGGCTTCGGCGGCCTGTTCCTCGGTGCAGGGTTCGACGGTGATGATACAGTCGCCGAACTGACCGCGGCCGCCGGATTGTTTCTTGTGGAGCCCGCGCGCCTCGGCGGCGGCGGTGATGGCTTCGCGGTAGGCCACGCGGGGCCGACCGACCTTCACGCCGATTTTCATATCGCGGGTGAGCTTGGTCTTGATGATGTCCAGGTGCAGTTCGCCCATGCCGGCCATGACGGTCTCGCCGGTTTCGTCGTTGTAGCTGAATCGGAAGGAGGGGTCTTCGCGGTTGATCGTCGACAGCGCTTCGCCGAGTTTGTCGCGGTCGGCCGAGGATTGCGGCTCGATCGACATGCTGATGACCGGCTCGGGAAATTCCATGCGTTCAAGGACGATGGGGTGGGCGCTGTCGCTGAGCGTTTCGCCGGTGACGGTGTGCTTGAGGCCGATCACGGCGACGATGCTGCCGGCCTTGGCCTCCTGCAGGGCGATGCGCTCCTTGGCGTGCATTTCGTAGATGCGGCTGATGGCTTCCTTGCGGCCGTTGTTGGTGTTGACCACGCGCGTGCCCTGGGTGAGTTTGCCGGAATAGATGCGCACGTAGGTCAGATCGCCGTGCACGTCGGAGACGACCTTGAAGGCCAGCGCCGAGAGCGGGGCGTCGTTGCTGTGGGGGCGGGTGAGGGTGGTTTCGGCGTTCTTTGGATCGGTCCCCTGGACCTCGGGCACCTCGGTGGGATTGGGCAGGTAATCGATAACGCCGTCGAGCAGGCGTTGCACGCCGATGTACTTCAGCGCCGAGCCGCAGAAGGTGGGATTGCAGCGCAGTTCGAGCGTGCCCTTGCGCAGTGCGGAGCGGATTTCATCCTGCGTGATGGTGTCTTCGTCTTCGAGGTATTTTTCGAGCAGGTGGTCGTCGAGTTCGACGGCCATCTCCACCAGCTTGTGATGCCAGTCTTTCGCCTTGTCGATCAGGTCGTCGGGGATTTCGCGCTGCTCGACGACGGAGCCGAGTTCGCTGGCGTCGAAGTAGTAGGCCTGCATTTCCAGCAGGTCGATGATGCCCTGGAACGCGTTGCCGTGGCCGATGGGTAGCTGGACGGGGATGGCGTTGGCGCCCAGGCGTTCGTTGAGCGTACGAAAGCTGAAGTCGAAATCGGCGCCGAGTTTGTCCATCTTGTTGATGAAGCAGATGCGCGGCACGTTGTATCGCTCGGCCTGACGCCAGACGGTTTCCGACTGCGCTTCGACGCCTTCCTTGCCGTCGAACACGGCGACGGCGCCGTCGAGCACGCGCATCGAGCGTTCGACTTCGACGGTGAAGTCGACGTGGCCGGGCGTGTCGATCAGGTTGCACTTGTACTCCCGCCCGTTGCGGTTCCACAGGCAGGTGGTGGCGGCGGACTGGATGGTGATGCCGCGCTGTTGCTCGTCTTCGAGGAAGTCCATGGTGGCGGTGCCTTCGTGGACTTCGCCCATCTTGTAGATCTTGCCGGTGTAATAGAGGACGCGCTCGGTGACGGTGGTCTTGCCGGCGTCGATGTGGGCGGCGATACCGAAGTTGCGGGTGTGTTGTAAATCCGTCATGACTGAATCTCTTCGTTGGCGGTCGGTTGGCGGATCGGCGTGTCGTCGGGAATCACGATCCCTGTGCGACGGGCGGAGCCCGGATCGTTCGACTGGCAGTTCGCTTGGTGGAACCGGTTCAGTCCGTCGTTTCCCCGACGGAACACCCGGTCGGGGAGAATTACGGGTTGGAACGTGCCTTGTGCAAGGCGGTGTAACCTTCCGTTAATCAGGCCTTCCCTGGCCTTACATGTCGGTGTTATCGGCTAGCCGGCGGGCCTTCTGTGATCGCTCACGGCCCGCCACCCGATAAAGCGAGCCAGCATAGCTGCAAATGCCGATCAGTCAAGTAGAAACTGCTTTGCTAACACAATTTGCAAACTATAATGCCGACCGGATGAGCGACGAAACGTACACCCTCGTGGTGGTTGGGGCCGGCCACGCCGGGGCCGAGGCGGCCTGGGCGGCGGCGAATATGCTTGCGCCCTCGCAACGGCGCGTCGCCCTGATCACCATGCGCCGCAATACGATCGGCCAGATGTCCTGCAATCCGGCCATCGGCGGGTTGGCCAAGGGCCAGATGGTCTGTGAAATCGATGCGATGGGCGGGTTGATGGGGCTGGCCATTGATGACACGGGCATCCAGTTTCGCCTGCTCAATCGCTCCAAAGGTCCGGCGGTGCGCGGGCCCCGCGCCCAGGCAGACAAGTACGCTTACGCCCGCAAGGTCCGCTCCCTGCTGGAAACCCGGCCGAACCTGGACCTGCTCGAAGGTTCCGTGGAGCAAATCCTCGTCGAGAACGGCCGATGCGCCGGCGTGAAATACACCTGCGCCGCCACCGGAGAACGTCGCGCGCTGCCGGCCCCGGCGGTGGTGCTGACCACCGGCACCTTCATGCGCGGTCTGATGCATACCGGCGAGCGCCGCACCGAAGGCGGGCGCGTCGGTGAAGAACCGGCCGTCGGCATCAGCGCCAATCTCATCCGACTCGGTTTTGAACTCGGCCGACTCAAAACCGGCACACCCCCGCGGCTGGATATTCGCACCGTTGACCTGAGCGGGATGCAACGGCAACCGGGCGACGATCCGCCTCGGCCGTTCAGTGCGATGACCGATCTGGCCCGTTTTCCGGTTCTCGAACAGAAGCCGTGCTGGATCACACACACCAACGAGCGCATTCACGAGGCGATCCGCGCCAATCTCGATCGCGCCCCGATGTACAACGGTCAGATCGAGGCCGATTGCGGTCCGCGGTATTGCCCGAGCATTGAAGACAAGGTGGTTCGCTTCGCCGACAAGTCCGCGCACCACGTTTTTCTCGAACCCGAATCGCTGGAAAGCGACGAGTTGTACTGCAACGGCATTCCCACGTCGCTGCCGGCCGACGTGCAGGATGCGATGGTGGGCGGTCTGCCCGGCTGCGAGCGCGCGAAAATTCTGCGTTACGGTTACGCGGTGGAGTACGACATGGTCTGGCCGCACCAGATCGACGCCACCGGCATGACCAAGCGCATCCCGGGGCTGTTCCTTGCCGGCCAGATCAACGGCACCAGCGGTTACGAGGAGGCGGCGGGACAGGGTCTGCTCGCCGCGGTGAATGCCGTGCTGTACGAACGGGGTGAAGCTCTGGTCCGTCATCGACGCGACCAGTCGTATCTGGGTGTGTTGATGGACGACCTGGTGACCAAGACGCCGCGCGAGCCGTATCGCATGTTCACCAGCCGGGCCGAACATCGGTTGATGCTGCGGGCGGATAATGCGATCGAGCGGTTGACGCCGTGGGCGCATGACCTGGGGCTGGTCGATGACGAGCGCTGGGCTGCATACGAGCAACGGCAGCGCGACCTGCGAACGCTGACCGATTACCTTCAGGCCCACAGCATCGACGGAACCAAACTCTGGCAGTGGATGAAGCGCCCGCAAGTCTGCGAACGCGATGTGCTGGAACGGTTGAACGGCGGTCCGGTCCCGCACGATCAATTTCTGATCGCGGCGTTGCTGGCCGAGGTGAAATATTCCGGGTTCATCGATCGCCACCGCCGTCAGCACGAGCGCGTGATGAAGATGGAGCACCGCACGCTGCCGACCGATTGCGATTATGCGCAGGTCGGCGGCCTGCGCAACGAAGCCCGCCACGTGCTGGGCAAGTTCCGCCCGGCGACGTTCGGCCAGGCGGCCCGCCTCGCCGGCATCACCCCCGCGGATTTGACCGTGCTGGCGATCTCCATGGGCAAACGGTCGGATTAACCGCAGAGGGCCACAGAGAAGAATTTTGACAGGATGAACAGGATAGTCTGGATGAATAATCATCAAGTTGATCCTGTCAAAAATTATTCTGTATTATCTCTGTGTTCTCTGTGCTCTCCGTGGTGAAACTGGAACAGGTATAATCGTTAAAAACAGGAGTCTGGCATGTCCACCGATTGCATTTTCTGTAAGATCGTTGCCGGGGAGATTCCCTGCTACAAGGTGTATGAAGATGAGCACGTGCTCTCGTTTCTGGACATCGGACCGTTGAGCAAGGGGCATACGCTGGTGATACCCAAGCACCACTGCGTCACGCTCGACGAAATCCCTGTTGAGCAGATGGCGGCGGTGGGGCGGCTGCTGCCGAAGCTGGGCCCGGCCGTGGCCCAGTCCGTCGGTGCGGCGGGCTGGAACGTGTTGCAGAACAACGGCCCGGTCGCGGGACAGGTCGTCATGCACGTCCACTTCCACATCATCCCGCGCAACGAAGGCGACGGCCTGGGTTACCGTTGGCCCGCCGGAGAACTGGATAAAAACGAAGCGCCGAGGTTGCTGGAAGCGATCACCGAGCGGATGGGTCATTAACCACCAAGGACGCCAAGAACACCAAGGGATTACAAATTCATTTTTGAAGAGATTGAACAGGATCAACCTGATAAAAAACAATCCGTAACATCCTGTTCATCCTGTCAATATGATCCTCTGTGGTTCCCAGTGGCCCTCTGTGTTTCATTCAATGCCGGTATTCATCCGGACCTTTGTCATCCTTCGACAAGCTCAGGATTCCTCAGGTCCGGCTTGAAAATCAGCAATCATAAATCCGAGATCAGAAATTCCTTGGTGTCCTTGGCGGTTAACCATCTCACCCCGCCGCCAGCAGGATGATCAGCAGGAACACCGCGATGCCAACAATGGCGACGATCATCGCCGTCTTGGCCTGCCTTTGCGCCTTCTCGGCGGTTTGCCGGGCGCGCTGGGCCTGGAGTTTCACATCAACCAGACTGTGCTGCGTGGATTCCAGCGAGCTGTTCAATTCCCGGCGTGCCTCAGCGAGCGTTTGCTCGACGGCCTCGATCCGGCCGCGGAGAGGTTCGATCTGTGCGTTCAATTGATCGTACTGATTCTGCGAGCCGGTCTGCTGGCCGGTCAGGTTTTCCAACCGTTGGCCGAGTGCGTCGATCTGCTGCGCCTGCTCGGCGATACGCTGCTCGTATTGCTGGAACTGCTCCCGTACGGGCTGGAGGGATTGGCCCAGGTCGTCGGCCAGACGATCCATGCGCTCGGCGCTGGTGTTCATCGATTGGTTCAGGCCGCTGAGCCGTTCGTTCAATTCCTCCTGTGCCCGGGTGATCTGGTCGATCGCGCTCTCCAGCGGCGCTGGTTCTTCGGTCGGGTCGATCCGGTTCGGCTGGGCGGATGGGCAGCATCGGCCGCTGAGCCATTCGCCGAGTTTGCGAGCGAAGTTGGACATCTCGAAAGCTCCCTTTGCATGTGATTGACCGGGGCCGGATGTGAATTTACGATGCGCTGCATGATGCGGTCAATGGCGCCTGTTATTTTCCTGCTGGTGGGTGCGGTGCTGGCGGTTGGCGTGGCGGGTTGCGAAGACCGATACCCGCGTTACCACCGGGAGCGGGACCTGCGCGTGGTGTCGCTTTCCCCGGCCGTCACGCAGATGATCGTCGATCTCGACCAGGCCGATCTTCTGGTCGGCGTGGGAGCGAACGATCCGGCCGCGCCCGATGGTCTTCCGGTGCTGGGCCTGTATCCCGGCATCGATTACGAGGCGGTGGTGGCGGTTCAGCCGACCGATATTTTTCTCCAGCCGCCCGATGGCGTCGCTCCCGATCGCCTGCTGGCGCTGTCCGGACGGCACGGCTGGCGCATCCACGTGTACCGTTTTGATACCGTCCGGGATGTGCTTGACGTGTTGTATGATCCGGGCGCTTCCAATCAGTTCAAGCAAATCGGAGGGGCGCTGGGTGTTCCCCTGACCGCCGGCGAGCTCGCTGCGCGCATTCAGGAACAACTGGAAACCCTCGCCACACTGACCGCCGGGCAGAAGCCGCCGCGCGTGCTGTTGTTGCATTCTCTCGAACCGCCCGCAGCGGTCGGCCCGGGAACCTTCCTCAACGAATTGTTGGTTTACGCCAACGGTGTCAACGTCATGATCACGGCCGCGGCGGATTATCCCGCGCTGGATCGTGAGACGATCGTTGAGTTGAAACCGGACGTCATCGTGGTGCTCGGAGCTGCCGCCCCCGATGAACTGCCACCGCTGTTGCGTGGTCTGGAGATTCCCGCCGTGCAAAATCAGCGCATCGCATATCTGGATGATCCGCTGGCGTTGCTGCCCAGTTCCTCGATGCCCCGCATCGCAGCCAGGTTGGTCCAATGTCTGCATCCCGATTTGGCCGACCAGGTCGATCCGATCATGAACCACGATGATGCACGCTGATGCCGCCAGGCGACGATTCGAGCGCCGGGACGGGGTGGTGCTGCTTGCGCTGGCCTTGGGGCTGGCGCTGCTGTGCGTGGCGCGGCTGATGATGGGCAGCACCTTCGGCTGGCCGGATTCGACGGTCCTGGATTTTCGTGCCCATCGCCTGCTGACCGCCGTGTCGGCCGGCGTCGCGTTGGCCGTGGCCGGGGCGCTGCTTCAGGCGCTGCTGCGCAATCCTCTGGCTTCGCCTTACATCATCGGCGTATCCAGCGGTGCGGCCCTGGGCGTGGTGATCGCCATCACCGGAGCCGGAGCGGTACTGGGATGGGGCGGGCGATCGGCATGCGCTTTCCTCACAGCCATGCTGACGTTGTCCGTGCTTTACCTGCTGTCGCAACGGCGCGGCTGGATCGATCCTTTGGGGCTGCTGCTGGTCGGTGTCATCCTCAACGCCATCAACGGCGCGATCATCATGCTCGTGCAAACGCTGATCCCGGCGAATCTGGGAAAATCGCTGCTGCTGTGGATGTTCGGCGCCCTGAATGAAAATCTCAGTTGGCCTTGGTTGTGGATCCTGGCGTCGGTCATCCTTGTCGTTTCGATGGTCGCGGTCATGATGGGCCGATCGATTGATCTGGCCACGTTTCCCGATTCCGAAGCGCAGGCCCTGGGGCTGCATCTGGGGCGCATGCGGCTCATGTTGTTCGCATTGGCCGGCTTGTTGACCGCCGTGGCGGTGCAGCTCGTCGGGCCGCTCGGGTTCGTCGGCTTGATCGGCCCCCATGCGGTGCGGCTGATCCTGGGGCCTCGACACACCCCCTTGCTCATCGGCTCCGCCTTGGCCGGCGCGGCGCTGGTGGTGGCCGGCGACCTGGCGGTAAAACTCATTTACCACCTGACCCAACAGCGGGCGCTGTTGCCGGTCGGGGTGCTCATGGCAATCATCGGCGGGCCGATCTTTCTGGTCATGCTGCGCCGTCAGCTCGGCAGGGGGGCGCTTTCATGAGCGGCGCCGAGTCGATCATGCGGTTGCGGGATTTGCGTTTCGCCTACCACCGCGGCAGGACGGTGATCGGCGACATCTCCGCCGCCATTGAGCCCGGCAAGCTGCTGGCGCTGATCGGCCCCAACGCTTCGGGAAAAACCACGTTGATCAAGCTCATGCTGGGCCTGCTGACCCCGGATCGCGGGCAGATCACCATCGACCGGCGGCCGGTCCGCCATGTCGGTCTTGCCCAACGAGCGCAGTGGCTCAGTTACGTGCCCAACGGCTCGACGATCACGTTCACGTTTACCGTCGGGCATGTGATCGCCATGGGGCGTTATGCCCTGCCCTGGCGTCGCGAGGCGTTCGAGCAGGTCATCGACGCATGCGAGCTGTGCGACTTGATCGACTGCCCCTACATCGAGCTGAGCGCCGGACAGCAGCAGCGCGTGTTGCTTGCCCGGGCGCTGTTCCAGTCGTTTGACGGCGGGCGGGTCATGCTGCTCGACGAACCGACCTCCGCGATGGACCTCGAACACGTCCACCGGGCGATGCGATTGCTGCGCCATCGCACCGAGCGGGGACTGGCGGTGGTGGCGATCCTGCACGACCTGAATCTTGCCGCCGCGTATGCCGATACCGTCTGGCTGTTGGATCGCGGAACGCTGGCGGCCGAGGGGACCTGGGATCACGTGCTCGATCCGACCAAGCTGGAGAAGGTCTACCGCACGCCGATCCGCCGATTGAATCAACCTTTGCCCGACCACCGGCGACCGACCTTTCTGACCGGATTGCCCGAGTCGGGTACCGGCGCTTACAATGGAGCAGTGAAAGGGGATCGCTCATGAATCCGCCGAGTTACCTGCCCGTCACCCTGGCCGATCTGGTGGATCTGCTGGTGCCGCTGGTCATCATTGTCATTGCGGTCGTCAGTTCGGTCATCAAGGCGTCCAAGGAGAGCAAGGAACAGAAGGAACGCAAATCGCGTCACCGCCTGGGCCTGGGCCAGGACGATCAGGCGGAGCCGGCGCGTCCATCCCTGAACGAACTGGCCGAGCGCCGTCGCCGTCAATTGCAGGAACTGGCCGAGCGCCGGCGCGGCGCAGTGGCGCCGCCACCCCAGCGGGACCGTCCTTCCCGCCCGGCACAGCCGTCCCGCGCCTCATCGTCCGATCAGGGCCAATCGGTTCAGCAGCATCTGGAGGAAGTGGAGCGTCGCCGTCGCGCGCGCGAGTTGGCCGAGGCCCAGCGTCGTCGTGCCCGGTCTTCCGAACATGCCGAGCAGCTTGCCGATCAGCGTCGCCAGGCCGAACTCAAGCGCCAGAGGCAAATCGCCGAGCGGATGCGGGTCATGGAGGGGTCGCACGACAGCGCCGTGTCCCAGGTGCATCGCCACGTGCGCAATGCGGACCTCCCATCGGCCCGACAGCGCAAATCCCGCTACGCCGATTTATTCGAGAATCGCAGACAGTCCCTTCGCGAGGCGGTGGTGCTGCGGGAAATATTCGATCAACCGCTGGCTTTGCGCGATCCGCTCTGGACGCCGGCCGGAAACCGGTAAGCCCTTTCAACGATTGCACAGCCAGGCACAAGGGGGGTGCAATGGATGTCGTTATCTCATATAATCCCCGCCCTATGGCTAATTCCAGCAAGAACAAACGGGCCTGGCCCGATTGCCTGAAAAAGCGATTACGCAAGTTGCGGGCGAGAACGAAGAAGGCCGGGCTCGATGCTCTGCTGATCTCCAACGAGCCGGACATTCGCTACCTGACCCACTTCAAGGGCGAAGACGCCTTACTTCTGGTCACGCCGCGCCAGGTCTACGTGCTCAGCGATTTCCGCTTTATCGAGGAAATCGAGCGCGTCAGCCCCTTTTTGCGCTTGATCCTCCGTAACCACAAGGCCCACACCGATCTTCTCAGGGAACTGGTCGGCGATCTCCGCATTCAGAAACTGGGCATCCAGGAAGAATACATGACCGTCATGCAGCGCCAGCGGGTGGCCAAGGCGGTCGGAGCCAAAAAACTCAAGTCGATCAATGGCTGGTTGAGCGAACAACGCTCCATCAAGGATGAATATGAAATCAAGCTCATCCGCAAGGCCATTCGTATCCAGGAGCGGGCGCTCCAGGCCACCATGGAAGAAATTGAGCCGGGCATGACCGAGCGCCAACTGGCCGGTGTCCTGGAATACAACATGAAATGGCTGGGTGCGGACAACCCGGCGTTTTCAACCATCGTTGGAGCCGGACCGAACAGTTCCCTCTGCCACTACACCCCCGACAACAAACCGATTCGGCGCGGACAGGTCTTGCTGATTGATTTCGGAGCCAACTACCGGGGCTACCACAGCGACATGACGCGCACGTTCGGCGTGGGCAAAATGCCCAAGCGCATCCGCAAGATTTATCCCATCGTCCACGAAGCGTTCCTGGCGGCGCGCGATATCCTCGCCCCCGGTGTCCCCCTGGTCGAGGTGGACCAGGCCGCACGCGGGTTCATCCGGGATGCCGGGTTCGGTAAATACTTCGGTCACGGATTGGGCCACGGGATCGGCTTGAACATTCACGAAGCGCCGGGCATCGGTAGTAAAGCCAAGCAGAAACTCCAGGCGGGCCAGGTGCTGACCATCGAACCGGGCATCTACCTGCCGGGGATCGGCGGGGTGCGTCTGGAAAACGATATTCTCATCACCGAAACCGGCCATAAAGACCTCTGTTCGTTGCCAATGGGTCTGGAATCCGCGATCATTCCGATATAGCCGCTTTTCGTATGTCATCGTCGCCGCGCCTTCACCGGCAAGAGGGTCATGACCATGATCGATATCCGAAAACTCAAACAGTTGATCGAATTGATGAAGGAAAACGATCTGTCCGAGCTGGATCTGCGCGAGGGCGATGAACAGGTGTCGATCAAGCGTGGTTCGACCGCGGTGGTCGCACCGTTGGCTCCCGTTGCGGCGGCGCCGAGCGGTCCGGCGGCCGAGACGACTGCCGCGCCCGAGCCGGAAACGGCACCCGATACACAGGGTCTGGTCGAAATGCCCAGTCCGATGGTGGGTACGTTCTACCTCGCCGCCAGTCCCGATGCCGATCCGTACGTCCGCACCGGTTCGACCATCGAGGCGGATGCGGTGATCTGCCTGATCGAAGCGATGAAAGTGTTCAATGAAATCAAGGCCGAAATCAGCGGCACCATCGAGAAAATCCTGGTCGACAACGGCCAGGCGGTGGAGTTTGGTCAGCCCCTGTTCCTGATCAAACCCAATTAATCCCGGCCAATCGCTCGGCCGCGCCGGCGCATCGCGTCACCCGCCGGCGTTCGATTCCCTTTTCCCGGTACCGCCATGTTCAGTCGCATCCTGATAGCCAATCGTGGAGAGATCGCCCTGCGGATTATCCGCGCGGCCAAAGAATTGGGCGTGGAGACCGTGGTCACCTACTCCCAGGCCGATCGGCACGCCTCGTATCTCGATCTGGCCGACGAAGCCATTTGCATCGGTCCGGCGGCGGCGGCGTCCAGTTACCTGAATGTGCCGTCCATTATCGCCGCGGCCGAGGTGGCCAACGTCGATGCGATTCATCCCGGTTACGGGTTCCTGGCTGAAAACGCGCACTTCGCCGAGGTGTGTCGTTCCTGCAACATCGAATTCATCGGGCCCAGCGTGGAATCGATGCGACTGCTGGGCGACAAGGTGGCCTGTAAAAAACTGGCCGCCAAGCACAAGGTCCCCACGGCTCCGGGATCCAAGGGCGCGGTGGAAGGGGCGGATGCGGCGGTGAAAATCGCCAAGGACATCGGGTTCCCGGTCATCCTCAAGGCGGCGGCGGGCGGCGGGGGGCGCGGCATGCGCGTGGCCCACAACGAAATCGCCCTGCGCAGCGGCTTCACCCAGGCCGCCAACGAAGCCGAAGCCGCCTTCAAAGACGGCACCATCTTCGTCGAAAAATATTTCGAGCACGCCCGGCATGTCGAGGTGCAGGTGCTGGGCGACCGCCACGGCAACCTAGTCCATCTCTTCGAGCGCGATTGCACGATGCAGCGTCGCCATCAGAAACTGATCGAGGAAGCGCCTTGTCCCGTGCTGGACAAAGCCACGCGTGAATCGCTCTGTCGCGCTGCGGTGCGTTTGTGCAAGGCCGCGGGATACGACAGCGCCGCCACCGTGGAGTTCCTGCTCGATGAACAGCGCAAATACTACCTGCTGGAAGTCAATACGCGCGTGCAGGTGGAACACCCGGTGACGGAAATGGTGACCGGCGTGGACATTCTCAAGGCGCAGATCATGGCGGCGGCGGGTGAGAAGCTGCCCGTTCGCCAAAGCGATCTGGCGCTGCAGGGGCACGCCATCGAGTGTCGCATCAATGCCGAGGATCCGGATCGCGGCTTCGCGCCCCAGCCCGGCATGCTGGAGCGGTTCGACGTGCCGGGCGGCCCGGGCGTGCGCGTGGACACCCACTGCCGCACCGGCTACGCCATCCCGCCGAATTACGATTCGATGATCGCCAAGCTGATCACCTTCGGTGACGACCGCACCCGGGCCATCGTCACGATGCGACGGGCGCTGGCCGAGTTTCAGATCGCCCCGATCGCCAGTACGGTCACTCTGCACCGTCGCCTGATGAACAACAACAATTTCGTCTCCAGCGACATTGACGTGCACTTCGTCGAACGCCTGCTGGGCTAGAGAGACTTGAGGTCTGAGTCCTGAGACTTGAAGTCACCCGTCATACCCGCGCAGGCGGGTATCCAGTATTTGCAGGACGGTTACGGAGCCGAACGCGACAACCCGCCATGGGAAAATCCCATCATGTACGGACGAATGCGTCCTTCGCAGACTCGGGACTCCGCTGTCCGTAGCGCCCGACTCTGTGTTATTTCGGCACTGCCAGGTTCAGGGCCTGTGCGCCGGCGTTGCCGAGACGGTACTGCATGATCGTCACGCCGCGCGGGACGCGGAAATACAACACCAGCTCGGTCTGATCGGAATAGGGGCTCAGATCGATTTCCGCCAAGCGCAGGATCGGTTGGGTGGGCCGGTATCGCATGCGCAGTTCGGCGCCCTGAGTAACGGAAAAACCGATCGGAGAATAGACGTCGCCCTCGGTGTCGAGCAGCTGCGGTGGGTTGAGCGACGCGGCTTCGGCCATGATCTTGGGCAGCGTGTGCTGGAATTTGTTGATCTTCATCCGCACCTGCACGATGGCGGTTTCTGCCGAGTGCGCCAATCCCCGAATCTGAAGGTTGTCCGCGAGGTTGGATTTTCCGGCGTAACGGACCACGCCGTCGAAGTTGTTGATGACGGTCTGGCCGCGTGGATTGGTGGTGGTAGAACCGCCGGCCATGGACAGATCGTTGGCGTTGATGATTCCGTCCAGTCCGTCCGTCACCTTCGCCGACATGCCCTCGGCCGTCACCGGGCCTTGATCCGGCGGGGCCACGGGGGCGGGGGCGGCCTGCTCCGCGGCGATGCCTGCATCGGGAGTCTCGTTCGCAAGGCCTTGCAGGTACGGAACGTAATCGACCGGCTCGCTGGACAGTTGCACGCGCGTGCCCTTGACCGACAGATACTCCGGTACGGCGTCGACGTGAACGGCAAAGGCCCAGCGGATGGTTTCTTCCATCACGCCGGCCTTGGAACTGACGTACGGTTTGGTTTTGTAATCGCCGAAGGCGTTGCGCTGGATGTACCACACCGGATGATCGCGCACGATATCATCGCGGCCCCCGTTCGGCCGGTATCCCAGCGCCACCTGCGCGGGGAAGACGGTGAACACGCCGTCCGGATCAAACGCTCCTTGCGTCACTGTCATGGAGACGATCAAGACTTTCTGGTTTGCGCCGGGCTGTCGGTCGTTGGGAAGCGGTGAGTCTTTCGGGGGAACCTGTGCCCATTCCGCTTTAAGTTGGTCGGGTTGAATGGCATGGCGTGCGCCGGGGCGTGAGGCCAAGGCGAAGCGTGCGGCTGAATCATGCAGCGAACCGCGATACGCGCCGATCGAGTTGCCCGACCAAGGGGAGAGGGCGTTGTCGCTGAGCAGGGTGAAGAACGAGCCAGCGATGCGGTCGGCGGGGATCCATAACGACTGGCTGCGTTCTGCCGTGCCGTCTTCCTGCGTTTCCAGCGGTTGGTAGCCCAAGGGCATCGGGCCGATGAACAGCAGGGCGATGACGATCAGTCCGCCGCTGAGCACGCCGCTGATCAGGCCCAGCGCGCCGCCGCCGATCACGTTGACGATCTGGACGCATTGCACGTTCCCCGCGACCAGTCGATCGAAAGCGATGCGCAACGCCAACAGAATCAGCAGGAACGGTACGATCAAGCCCACGCCCCAGGCATACTCGGGCATGCGGTCGATCAGCAATCCCAACACCAGCGGCTCCCACACCGCCAGGGCAAGCAGCCCGGCCAGAATCGTCAGGATCAGATGAAGCAACGCGCTGAACAGTCCCTGCATCGACCAGATGTAGGTCATGGCCAACACGAACACCAGCAGCACAATGTTGATGATCATGACTTGGCTCCGCCGGGTCCGCTCAGGACACGCATGACTTCGCTGATGCTGGTCAGGCCTTCGACGACCTTGGCCAGCGCGACTTCCTGGTGAAGGAGCATCTTGTTCTTACGCAAATGATTCCGCAACGGGACCAGCGCATCCTGGGCCAGAAATTCCCGCGCGGCATCATCAAAGATCATCACCTCGTACACGCCTGCCAGTCCGCGGTATCCCAACCCGTGGCACATTTCGCACGGCTGGGACTTGTCTTCTACGGTGATCGAGCCGGAGGCCTTGTAGAGTTCACGGATACGGTCGGCGGGGAGGTTGAGTTTTTTCAGCGCCGCCGCATCGGGCTGGTAGGCCTGCTTACAGGCGGGGCAGAGTTTGCGGACCAGGCGCGGGCTGATGATGGCCGCCAGACTGTCGCCGGCCTGTTTCAGATCGCCCAGCGATTTCGCCCAGGCGCGCAGGGCGGTCATCGTGTCTGCGCCGGGTATGCCGACGTAAACGCGGCGCTGGTCGGCGGCGGCCTTGGCGATCACGCCCGGCGTTTCCTTGTCGGCAATGTGGGAAACCATCACCACTTTCGGATCGCGCAGGAACAACGAGTGCAACGTCTTGCCCATCGGGCGGTCTTCCAGTTCGTGCTGGCTGACCCCGTTGAGCTGCAACTCGACGCGTTTTTCAATGGTGTGGATGTCGAGCATGTACGGATCGTGCTGCCGCAGCAGGGTGTAGAGCGCCGTGGTGCGACCGCTGCGCGGCGGGCAGGCCACCAACACCACGCGCTCTTCGCTGTGCAGGACGCCCTGAAGCGGCTCGATCTGAGCGGGCAGCAGACCCAGTTGATCGAGGTCGAACTTCAGTTGTTTTTCGAGGTCGAAGTCGATGGTCATCTGCACGTTGCGTGTCGATCCGGACGTGGTGATCAGCAGATCGTGCCCGGCGATGTCCTTCGCCTCGATGCGACATTGGCCGATCTGTTTGCGGCGCAGGTCCTGGTTGTCCATGCCGGCGTTGGCCTGGAGATACTTGATCATGGCCAGTGCTTCCTGGGGGGCCGGCGGATCGTGCTTGTAGTTCACGGCATCGACTTCGTGCTGGATGACGGCCTGCTGACCGGCCAGTTGCACCACCACGCGCTGCGCCCCGCGCTCAAACGCCGGAACGAGCACCGTTTCCATGGCCATGTGCGCTGCGTATTCGGGTTGATCGGCCAGGGGAATTTCACTGTATACCCCTTTGCTGACGAAGCGCATTCGGGCATCCTTGGCTGCCACGGCCTGTCGTCGTGCCTGCAGCATCTCCCGCAGGAATCCCAGTGACATATCCCAGCGCGCTTCGGCCGGCACTTTCGCATTGCGCAGGACGGCGAAGACCACGCCGGCGGCGATGAGGATTCCCAGCGCGACCGGCAGCCCCAGCCAGAAGATCGGAATCAGCAGCCAGGCCGTGAAAGCGGCCAGCGCCGCTCCCGCCTGCGCCAGGTTCAGCGCCGTGCGGGGCATGTAGTAGTATTCGGCTTCTTTATCCAGGTACGTCGCCCAGCGTCCCCACAGCAGCAGCACGGCAATCATCAGGACCGGTTTGAATAAGCTCACCAGGATCACGGCGTTGATGGATGTGTACGGCATCATCGGGGACTCGGAGCGAGGCCGGGCAGGGCGTCATCTCAGGAGGTGGAAATGCCTTTCAGACGCATCTTCAACTCGTCGACATTGTGGGCGTTTTCCACCGCCGTTCGGGAATGAATGTACTCTTTCTTCACCAGATCGACAAGGGAACCGGCAAAGTCGATCATGCCTTCCTGCACGCTGCTGCGGATGACATCGCCCAACTCCACTTCCCGCTGTTCGAGGATGTATTTACTGACCACGGGGTTGTTCCGCAGGATCTCCACGGCGGGGATGCGATCGATCGCTTCGGGCAACGCGGGTAACAATTTCTGATAAACAATCGCCCGCAGGGTTTTCGCCAGCATGTCGCGGATCAAGTCGCGCTGATCGGGGGGGAACAGATTGTAGATGCGGCCGAATGCCTGCGATGCACTGGAAGCGTGGATGGTGCCGAACACGAGGTGTCCGGTTTCCGCGGCACGCAGCGCCGCCTCGAAGGATTCGTGATCGCGCAATTCGCCGATCAGCACCACGTCCGGATTTTCACGCACCAGGGATCGCAGTGCCGTGTTGAAGTCGGGCACGTCCACGCCGATTTCGCGCTGGCTGACCACCGCCTTGGCGTCTTTGAAGAGGTATTCAATCGGATCTTCGATGGTCACGATGTGGCAGCGGCGTTGTTCGTTGATCTCCTGGAGCATCGAGGCGATCGTTGTGCTCTTGCCGCTGCCGGTGATTCCGCAGACCAGCACCAATCCCTGATGCGTCTCGGTGATCCGGCTGAGCACCGGCGGCAAATGCAGATCGGCGTAACTGAGAATCTCGCTGCTGACGCGCCGGGCGGAGATCAACGAATGTCCGCACGCGCGATAAACGTTGACGCGAAAGCGATTGTCGCTGCCGAGTTCGCATGCCAGGTCGTACGAGCCGTGGATGCGGTAATGCGCCATCTGATCGTCGGTGAGAAACTGCTGGACCATCTCTTCCAGTTGCTCAGCAGTGAATGGTTTGGATTCCACATCCTTCAGCTCGCCGCGCAGACGAAGCTTCGGCGCCAGCCCGGGCTTGATCAGCAGGTCCGAGGCCTTGAATTTGACCGCCGCCTCGAAAAACTTCATCAGCGGCGTGCCCTCCAGCCGGTTTGCACCGTGGGTCACAACGGGCTGGGTATCGCCGAGGTGTTCGCCGTATGCGTTCATGGGACTCCTTACGCTTCGCCGGCGGCGATGGGCGTCAGCCGCGCGGGGATGCCGTGCTCGGCCAGAACCGCCTTGGCCTGGGCGACGGTGTATTCACCGTAGTGGAAGATGCTGGCGGCCAGGGCGGCGTCCGCGCCCGCACCGCCTTCAACGACCGGCCGAAGCACTTCGACCATGTGCATCGGATTACCGCAACCGCCCGAGGCGACCACCGGAACGTCCACCGCCTCGGTGATCAGCGCCGTCAGTTCGATGTCGTAGCCGTCCTTCGTGCCGTCGGCGTCCATGCTGGTCAGCACGATCTCACCAGCACCCAGTTCCACGACGCGCCGGGCCCAGTCGACCGCCTCCAGCCCCGTCGGCTTGCGACCGCCGTGGGTGTGAATCTCGAACACGCGTCCGTCCGCGCTGAGTCGGCTGGGCTTCTTCCCGGTGCGCTGTTCATACTCCGCCGCCTCCACGCGCCGGGGGTCGATATTCACCACCGTGCAGCAGCGCCCGAAGCGCTCGGCCGTTTCCGTAACGATCGTCGGATTCACCACCGCCGCGGTATTGATCGAGACCTTCTCCGCCCCGGCCTGGACCAGTTCGGTCACATCCTCGATGGTGCGGATGCCCCCGCCGACGGTGAACGGCATGAAACACTGCTCGGCCACCGCGCGGACCATCTCGAGCGTGATCTGGCGGTCTTCGTGGCTGGCGGTGATGTCGAGAAAGACCAGTTCATCGGCGCCCTGGTCGTCGTATCGCCGGGCCACTTCGACCGGATCGCCCGCATCGCGCAGATTGACGAAGTTGACGCCCTTGACCACGCGTCCGGCGTTGACATCAAGACAGGGAATGATGCGCTTGGTGAGCATGGTGGGGTACAGCAAATCGCAGGCGATTATTGTACGGAAATTGCCGCAGATTGGAAAAAAGGCGTCAGGTCTGCTCCGTCGAAGAGATCCTGATTCGTAACAGGATCATGAGGTTGTGGGTCACGGCCGGCAGGTTCATTGCTCGGCACTGGCCCCAGTATGTTCTGGCGTTCACCGCATCTTAGAGCATCTTGCGTCATTCATGCCGGGCTTGTACGAGCCGCGCCCGTGAGGAAGCGGTCTGCACAACACCCGAACCCGGCGGGGCAGGTGCGGTCATTGACCTGCGGGGTGCCCCATCTTCGCCCGAAGGGCAAGGTGGGTGGGTAGAAGATGCGACGCAGCCCACTTTGCCCTTCGACTTCGCTCAGGGCGAAAGTGGGGCACCCGGCGGATCAACGGCCCGACGAGCGCTCCGTCACCGTCGCGGCTCGTTCGGATCGAACACAAACCTTGCAAGACGCTCTAATGCATTTTTATTTGCAGATCAGGAGAGGGTAGCTTATACTCAACCAAGTTATCCGATTATGGCTCGTTGTCTTGGCACAAGCCCATTGGCTTGGGGGTGGCGGGGTAATCGGCGGGGATGAGGCGAGGGCGGAAAGAGATTCATCCATGATCCACTCTTCTTGTTTGTGCGTCGCGATCTGCGCGGCCGTCTTGTCTGTCTCTTGGGTCTCGGCGGCGTCGGCAGACAGCTTCGGCGCCGGCGGCAATCAGTTCGACATCGACTTCGTGACGATCTCGGGGGCAAGCAATCCCGCAAACGGGTATGGCATCGTCAACAACGACTACCGCATCGGCGTCTACGAGATCACCAACGACCAGTGGAACAAGTTCAAGGCCTCGCTGGGCGTTCCGGTCACGGGCACGCCGTCCAACGCCTACGACGAGAGCCCGCACTTCACCGGTACGAACGTCCCGACAAACGAGGTGAGCTGGTACGAGGCGGCGCAGTTCGTGAACTGGCTGAACACCTCGACGGGCCACCAGGCGGCGTACAAGTTCACCGGCACGCAGGGCCAAAGCGATTACGCGTTGGACACTTGGAGCGCCGCCGAAGCGGACAACGGCACGAACCTGTACCGTCACAAGGATGCGTTCTACTACCTGCCGACCGAAGATGAGTGGGTCAAGGCGGGGTACTGGAATGGCACCAGCCTGCAGACCTATTCAAATGCTTCCCCTGCTGACTTGGTCTCCGGTTCCCCCGACCCCACGAAGTGGAACTACTCTTCCTCCGCCGGGAACGAGCCTTGGAACGTCGGGTCAGGTATCGAGGAACTCAACGGCACGTTTGACATGATGGGCAACGTCTGGGAGTGGATGGAAAGCCCGTGGAGCGATTCCGCCTATGGGACCGGTTCCGATCGCGGGCTGCGGGGCGGGTCGTGCTACTTCAGCGGCGGCTACCTCGCCTCGTCGTACCGGCTCAACTACTCTCCGGGCGGCGAGAACAGCATTTTCGGTTTCCGTGTCGCCTCCGAAGTCCCTGAACCTGCGAGCATGAGTTTGCTGGCAGTCGGCGGCTTGGCGCTAATCAAGAGAAGGCGTTGAGCTGAGCTTACGGCCGAAGCCCACTTGGGGGAGAGGAGTTACGTAAAATCGCTACTTCCGCGGTGTCTGGGCCCAGTGCATTTTTTCCGCCAGGCGACGCCAGTAACGCATGACCGGATTGATCACCAGTTGCAGCCGCTGGGGGTGGGCGACCAGGTCGATGGTGGAGCCGCCGGCCAGTTGCTGCGATCGTTGGCCGTCGACCACCAGCATCGTGCCTTCGTTCACCGCGTGGCAGGTCAGACGGATTTGGTCTTCGCTGTGGACCACCAGCGGGCGGAAGCTCAGCGAATGCGGGCAGATCGGCGTAACCACCAAGCCGTGCACATCCGGCGCGACGATCGGGCCTCCCGCCGAGACGTTGTAGGCCGTGGACCCGCTGGGCGTGGCGACGATGACGCCGTCCCCGGCGAATTGCGTGCCCGGTCCGTTCTCCGCGCCCTTGTCGGGATTGATGGTCATTTCCAGTTCGATCATACGGAAGGGCCGACCCGCCGTGACCACGCAGTCGTTCATCGCCACGCTGCGATAGCAGGGCCGGTCCGAGCCGGGCGGACAGACGGTGATTTCAATCATCACGCGGCGCGAAAGCAGCGCCGATTCATCATCGATGCTGGACCAGTATTGCTTCAGTTCGTCGAGTGAGAACTCAGCCAGGAATCCGAGCTTGCCGAAGTTGACGCCGACCAGTGGCAGGTCCAGTCCCTGCTCAACCATGCGCCGCGCCACGCTGAGCAGGGTGCCGTCGCCGCCGAGGACGATCACCAGCTCCGCCCCTTCGCCGGGGATGTCGCCGGACTCCCGCGCCTGGTCCTCGCCGACGATTTCGGCGCGCTCGGCCAGCCACGGCCGAAACGACTGCAACGCCTCAACCACCGCGGGCTTCTTGTGATTGGCCAGCAGGGCGATCTTCTTCATAAGTCCATTGTACGACACGGGGGGCGGGATGCCAGAAAAAGCAGGGCATGGGGCCAAGGGCCTAGGGAAGGAGGTCAGCCGCGATCAGACCTGATCGCGCGCGATGCAGTCGCATCGCGGCTGACTACTTGTCATTCCCGCGTAGGCGGGAATCCAGATGATTGAAAAATAGCCGGTGGTCAACGATCGCCGGTCTTTCCTGCGATATAAAACCCACGGGGTCCCTCCCGTGGGCTTGCGCGCCGCGCAAGACGCGGCGGCTTAATCCGATTCGCGGCGATCTGCGGTCGCCCGCTGAACTCAAGATGCGCGCTCCCCTTCGGGTCGCGGCTAAACATACTTGATTCGTCATTCCTAAATCGGTATGTCATCGTCGCCCTGCGGGACGTAGCCGCCGACCGGGGCGTGGTAATCCTCGAAGCGCGTGGTCTTGGAATCGAAGGTGAGTTTGACCGTGCCGGTGGGGCCGTTGCGCTGCTTGGCGAGGATCACCTCGGCCTGATTGATCTTTTCCGGGTTCTCGGCGCGCCATTCCTCGTTGAGGTGGTAATACGCTTCGCGGTGGAGCATCATCACCACGTCGGCATCCTGCTCGATCGAGCCGGACTCGCGCAGGTCGGAAAGCAGCGGACGGTTGTCGGCCCGGCCTTCGGGATTTCGATTCAACTGGCTCAGACAAATCACCGGCAGGTTCAACTCGCGCGCCAGCGCCTTAATGCCGCGGCTGATCTCGCTGACCTCCTGTTGGCGGGATTCTGCGCCGGGTGAACTCATCAGTTGCAGATAGTCGACGAAGATGGCGCGGATGCCGTGGCGCGTGTAGAGCCGGCGGGCCTTGGCGCGCAGTTGCAGCACCGACAAGCCGGGCGTGTCGTCGATGAACATCGGCGCTTCGTAGGTTTCGCTGACGACTTCCTGGAGCCGGCGGAACTCGTCGGCCCCGAGCATGTTTCTGCGCATGCGCTGGGCGTCGACGCCGGATCGGCTGCTCATCAGACGCTGGGCCAACGCCTGCTTGCTCATTTCCAGCGAGAAGAACGCCACGGGATTGTGATTGTCGAATGCGATGTACTCGGCGAGGTTGAGCGCGAAGGCGGTCTTGCCCATGGAGGGGCGCGCGGCCAGGATGATCATCTCGCCTTTCTGCAGGCCGGACAGGTATTCGTCGAGCTGGTGGAAGCCGCTGCTCAGGCCGGTCAGCGTGGTTCCTTCCTCGTGGCGCTTGTCGAGCAGTTCGTAAGTCTGCTGGACCAGTTCGATCAGGGCCTGGGGATCGTCGCCGGTGCGGCGCTCGGCGATCTTGAAGATGGAGGTTTCGGCGGCGTCGATGATCTTGTCCGCCTTCTCCGCCGAGGTGTAGGCCTCTTTGAGAATCTGCCCCGTGGCGAAGATCAGCTGGCGGAGCAGCGCCTTGTCGCGCACGATGCGCGCGTAGTGCGGGGCGTTGTCGGCCACGGGCACCGACTCGGCCAACTGCACGATGTAATCGGTCCCGCCGACCTGATCGAGCAGATCCCGGTTGCGCAACTCCTGGATGATCTGCACGCTGTCCAGCGACTGGTTTCGATCGTACAGATCGACCAGCACCGTGTAGAGCGCGCCGTGGGAGGGCTTGGCGAAATCCTCCGGGCCCTGGAGGACCTGAAGCACCTCGCCGATGATGTGGATGTTGGAGGCCCCGGCGATGATCATCGAGCCAAGCAGCGACATCTCGGCTTCGGGGGCTTCGGGGGGAAGCCGCTCGAAGAGCTTGGACAGTTCATCGCGGCCGACGGGAGCGTCCTTGCTGATGCGGAGTTGGCTCATGACTTGATTATGCCTCCATGCGTTGGAAAATTATAGGTGTCGGCAGTCCCGTGGATAAAACCGTGGAACCGTTTGGTCGAATCGGACGTCGAAGTTACAGTGGTGGCAGGAGTTGAACCATGCGAAGGCACTGGAAAGCACTGTTGGCGATCGGTTTACTGACCGGGGCGGTCCGGGCGCAATCCGAGGAGGTCGATACATCCGCCGACACCCACGGTCCCTTGCCGGTCTGGGATGAGGCGCCTGACGCACCCGCAGTGCAGGCGGATCAGTCCGACTCGCAGCAGCCGGCGCCGGTCTCCGAACCGCGGGTCATTGATCCGCCGGCCGAGCCGTCGGCGGTGGAGGAAATATCCGAGGACGAGTTGGCTTCGCCGACGGTGGAGTTGCGGCAGCGGTTGCGGCAGCAGGTCGAATCGCTCTGCCGCCAGCCGCAGGAAGGCGCTACGCGGCGTGCCGTGCATCGCCAGTTGCTGGGTTTGAATCGGGCCAACATCTACCGGGCGCAGGCGGAGATCGAACCGAGCGAGCAACTCGATTCGCTGAACATGCTGGCGCAGGGGTTGTATGTGCAGGTAACGCGCTTCACCGAACCGCGCCTGGCCGATCGACACATCTCGCGGTTGCGCATCACGGCGCGCCAGGCCAAAGCGGTGGACCATGCGCGGGCCGAGGCGATCGGCGACTTCTGGCTGCTCGCGGCCGACCTGTATGAAATCAATCACTCGGAACTGTCCACCAGCGCGCGGCAGGTGCAGGCCGCGGAACTGATGTCGGAATACCTGGGCGCGCATCCGGATGCCGAAGCGGCGCCCGGCGTGAGCGATGCACTGCAACAACTCAAAGGCGCCCGCCTGGAGCGCCTGCTGCAATGGACGCCCGATGCCGTGGCCGGAGAGTCCGATCGTTCCGAACGTAAAGCCATGGTCCGACTGATTCGCCTGCTGCATGAACAACTGCCGGTTCGTTGGTGGATTCATAACATCGCGGTGGGGCGCACCACGCCCGTTCACTGGAAAACCGGGCAGGGTACGCAGATCACGCTACAGCGCATCGGCTATCGCCCGATCGACATGAAGCGCGGCAAGGGCGGCGTGGTGGAAGTCTGGATCATGGACAAGGATTACGTGCCTCAGCGCTCCGTGCACGGAACCGCGGCGGCAGCGGCAGAGTCTCAAACCGGCCCGGCGGGCGACCTGGCCTGGTGGCGCGGGCGGAAGGTGTTTGTCTGGGGTGATACCGACGGGGACTGGGATGCCAACACGCTGGTCGCGGCGCAACTCAAAGCGACCGATGAGAAGATACAGACGGGTGCTTCGGAAGAGTCGGACGCGCCGGCTGATTCGGAAGAGGCAACTTCGGAAGAAACAACGGTGACGGAAACCGAGACCGAGTAAGCCATACCCCGGGCTTCACATCACATCTGTTTTTTCATCCGGTCCTTGTGGAAGCACATCTTGACCGAACCGCCGACGATCGTGGCGATGGGCCGGGCGCGGACCGGCCAGCCGTCGAAAGGACAATTGCGCGCTTTGGACTGGAAGTCCTCGAGGTTGATCCGGTAATCGTCTTCGGGGTCGATGATGGTGATGTCGGCCACGCCGTCTTCGACGAGTTTGCCTTTGTCCTCCAGGCCGCACAACTCGGCCGGGGCGGTGGTCATCATGGCGATCATGGCGGGCCAGTCGATGGTGTCGGTCTCGAGCAGTGCCTTGGCGTAGAGGGCCAGGGCGCAATCGAGGCCGATGATGCCGAACGGGGCGAGGGCGAACTCCAGTTCGTCCTCCTCGCGGGTGTGGGGGGCGTGATCGGTGGCCAGAACGGTAATCACGCCGTCCCGGATGCCCTTGCGCAAGGACTGGACATCTTCTTCGGTGCGCAGGGGGGGATTCATCTTGGTGTTGGGGTCGTAGGTGTTGCAGGCCGACTCGGTCAGCAGCAGGTGATGGGGGGACGCCTCGGCGGTGACGGGTTGGCCGGCCTTGCGCGCGGCGCGGAGGATGTCCACGCTGCCGGCGGAACTGACGTGCTGCACGTGGTAGCGGCAGCCGATCGCGCGGTTGAGCATGATGTCGCGCTGGATGATCAGTTCCTCGGCGACCTTGGGCCAGCCGCCCACGCCCATGTGCGTGGCCAGTGAGCCGGCGTTCATGATGGCGCCGGCGGTGAGGGTCGGTTCCTGGCAGTGCTGCATGAGGGCCCTGCCGGTCATTTTCACATAAGCCAGCGAGCGCGCCATCACGGAGGCGTCGGCCACCACATCGCCGTCATCGCTGAAGCCCACCGCCCCGGCGCGTGCCATCAGTCCGATCTCGGCCAGTTCCTTTCCCTCGCGACCCTTGGTGATCGCTCCGACGGGATAGACGTTGCACAAACCGGCGCGTGAGCCCTGGCGATAGACAAACTCGATCCGCGCATCGTCGTCGAGTGCCGGCTGGGTGTTGGGCATGCAGCAGATGCTGGTGAATCCGCCGTTCACTGCGGCGGCGGCGCCGGTGGCGATCGTTTCCTTCTCCTCCTGGCCCGGTTCGCGCAGATGGACGTGGGGGTCGATCAGGCCGGGGCAGACGAGGCACCCCGAAGCGTCGAAGACACGCCCGTCAGGCCGACTGACCTTTCCGATTTTTCTGATATGCCCGCCTTCAACGGCGATGTCCAACCGCGCATCGGTTCCCGTGGCGGGATCGATCACGCGTCCGTTCTTGATCGTCAGGCGGGCCATGAAAGACGTAGTGTAAATCGACGCGCCCCGCGCCACAAGCAACGGCCTGTCCGTGCCCGCTTGTTTCTACCGTGTGGATCGCTCTACGATATGGCGATGACCTCACGCGAGCCGGTCAATATGAAATCCGCCCTGGGTGATCGCCCGACGATCGGCATCACCATGGGCGATCCGGCGGGCATCGGACCGGAGATTGTCGTCAAGGCCCTGGCCGATCCGGCCATTCGTTCGCTGGCGAAATACATCGTGTTCGGCATGAACGAACTGCTGGCGTACGCGGCGGACCTGGCGGAAATCGAACCGTTCTGGTGGCGCGTGCCGCACGACAGCGAGCTGCTGGATTCGGAGTTGATGCGCACGGTGCTGGTGCTGGATTACGACGAGTTTTCGTTGCTGGGCCAGGCGGTGCATCACCCCACGCGCCAGGGCGGGGCGGCCTCGTTGGCGTTTTGCAAGGATGCGATCGCCGCGGCGTTGCGGCCGATCGGTTCGGCGGGGCGGCTCGATGCCATCGTCACCGCGCCGATCTGCAAGCAGTCGTGGCAGATGGCGGGCGAAAAGCGTTATCCCGGGCATACCGAATTGTTCGCCAACCACACCAACGCCAAGCGTTACGCGATGATGTTTCTGACATCGAAGATGCGCGTGGTGCTGGCGACGATCCACACGCCACTGATGAACCTGCGCAACGAGTTGTCGATCGGCAAGGTGTTCACGCCGATCGACCTGGGCCACCAGGCCTGCCGACAACTGGGGATCGACGCTCCGCGCATCGCGGTCTGCGGTTTGAATCCGCACGCTTCGGAGAACGGTTTGTTCGGCTCGGAGGAGAAACTGGTGATCGAGCCGGCGATCAGCATGGCCGTGGAGAACGGCATCGATGCGCGCGGGCCGTTTCCCGCCGACACCCTGTTCATCGATGCCCTGGCGGGCAAGTACGACCTGGTGGTGGCGATGTATCACGACCAGGGGCTGATCCCGATCAAGTTGCTGGGTTTTGACGAGGCGGTGAATGTCACGCTGGGGCTGCCGATTGTGCGGACCAGCCCGGACCACGGCACGGCGTTCGATATTGTCGGCAAGAATCGCGCCCGCGCCGATTCGTTCAAGCAGGCGATTCGACTGGCGGTACGGCTCAGCCGGATCCAGCGATCGCAAACCGGCCGATGAGCCGAGCCGGTGGGATCGTGATACACTGACGCTCACACCGATACGCAGGAGAGCCCATGAGACTGGACCAGTTCTTACGCCCGGACCTGACGTTCAAACTGGATGCGGTCGATGCGTGCGACCGGCTGTTGGAGATGTTGTCCCAGCGCATCGCCAACCAGGTGGAGGGGATCGACGCCGAGCCGTTGTTCACGGCCCTGCAGGAACGTGAACAACGCGGCGTGACCAGTACGCCGGACGGCGTGGCCTTCCCCCATGCGATGCTGGAAGGCATCGAGGACAGCTTCATCGCCGCGGCGCTGGTTGCCGGCGGGGTGAGCATGGGCCGCAGCGAGCATCCGCCCTGCGACGTGGTGTTTGTTCTGGTGGGCCCGGCCAATGCGGCGTGGGAGCACGTGCGCATCCTGGCGCGCCTGGCGCGGATCTGCCATACCCCCGGCACGCTGAATCACCTGCGCGGCTCCGCCGATGCGTCGCAACTGCACGAGCGCCTGCTGGCCGAGGACGCGCGCCATGTCTGAGGCCCAACCCCGGCGCAAACTGATGGTGATCATTCTCGATCAGCCGGCGCTGGTTGATGAGTTGCTCACCGGATTTCTCGATCTGGGCGTGCGCGGTGCGACGGTGGTCGAGTCACGTGGAATGGGATCGATCATCCGGCAGGACATGCCCATCTTCGCCGGGCTGGCTTCGTTGTTCCCGGAAAACACCGGAAGCCGAATGGTCCTGTCGGTCATGGCCGAATCGCTTATCGATCGGGTGTTTTCACTGGTGGAGGAGATCATCGGGGGGCTGGACAAACCCAATTCGGCAGTGTGTTTTACGTTGCCCGTCGAACAGTTCCGAGGGATACGTCATTGAGTGTTCAGCACCCGAATCGACTTGGTGGGTATGACCACTGGGTTCTCCACCTGAAAACTGAACACTGAAAACTGAAAACGGCTATGCAACTGCTCATCTCCCTATCCGTCGTGGTGGCGCTGGCGTTGGTGGCGTCGAGCCGATCGTTCTGGTCGCTGCGGCGCACGGCGGTGGGGGCGGTGATCTTCAGCGGCGGATGGGTGGCGGTGGGTCTGGGGCTGCTGCTGAGTTTGGACCGATTGGCCCTGGTGCGCTCCGGTCAGGTCAGCGCGCTGGAACCGCTGGTGCATTTCGCCCTGGGCTGGGTGGGGCTGATGGTGGGGCTGCAACTGCGCCGGGACTTACCGAAATACCTGCCGGGCGCTTTGCTGCGTCTGATGGCGATGGACCTGGGGCTGGCGTTGTTTGCCGGTGTGGGAATCTGGTTGGCGGCCGGTTGGCTGCTCGACCTGCCGATGGGCCATCCCCTGCGCTGGTTCATCGCGGCCTTTCTGGGCGTTTGCATGATCGGCTGGGCGGCGGAGGTTCGTTCGTTGCGCCGACAACCGGCACAAGATGCGGATTCCGAACGATTGGTGCGGGCCACGTCGGGGCTCAGTTCCGTCTTTGCGCTGCTGTTGTACGGCATGTTGTTTTTTCTGTTCGATACCCCTGCGGGTGCTGCGGTTGGCGCCGATGCGGCCCGGTCGATGGGAACGGTGATCGCTCCACAGCGCATCCTGTTCGGCCTGTCGATTTCCATCCTGATCGCGGCGGCGGCGGGTTGGCTCTGTCACTGGCTGATGCGATTGGCCGGACGCAACGAAGGGCATTTCCTTGTGGTGTTGCTGGGGGTGGTGGCGCTGATCGCCGGCGCGGCCGAAGCGATGGGCGAGCCGCCGTTGCTGGTCGGTATGCTTTGCGGAGCGGTGCTGGTGAATCTGCCCGGTGATCCGGTGGTGCGACTGAAGCGCGTGCTCCTGGAGGCCGAGCAGCCGATGGCCATGGCGATCATGCTTGTGGCGGGGTTGATGGCCGATCCGGTGCTGCCCGGCATGGCCTGGGCGGTGGTGGGGGGCGTCATTCTGCTGCGCATCGCGATCAAGTGGAAACTCATCGGCGACCGAATCGCACGCACGGCCCCGGCGGGGGAGTCGGCGTTGTTCCATCTGGCGCCGCTGCGACAGCATCCGTTGGCGATGGCGATGGCCGTCGGCATGGTCATCACCCATCCGATTGATCACGCCGCCGTCACCGGGCGGGAACTGCTGATGATGGTGATTGCGATCGGTCTGGTTTGTGACCTGGTCATCCTGCTGGGCAAGTGGCGCGGCGCCACGGCGACGGAGCAGGACAGTGGGGGGCTTGTGGGATGAGAATCGTCGGATCGCTGGTCATGGTGATCGGGTTGGCCGCGCTGCTTCGGTCGCAGTGGATCGGCGCATCCGGTTCCACCGTGTTCGCCGTGGGGATGCTGGTCCTGTGTGCCTGGCTGTTCGGATTGCTCTGTGAGAAGGTGCGATTGCCTGCCCTGACCGGCTACCTGATTGTCGGCGCGGTGATGGGTCCGTACGTGTTCGGACTGATCGAACAGGAACAGATACAGAGCATGCGTTTTGCCAGCGACCTGGCGGTGGCGCTGATCGGTCTGATCGCCGGCGGGGAGATCGAGTTCCGCCATATTCGCGGGCAGGTCGGTCGACTGGGCGGCTTGATCGCCAGCCACATTGTCATCCTGTTGCTGGTGGTGGGGGGCGGAATCTTTCTGGCCCGGCCGATCACGCCGATCTTTGAGCAGGCCGATTCGGCGACGTTCGGTATCGCCCTGCTGCTGCTGGCGACGGTGACGGTGGCGGCCAGTCCCGCGGTGGTCGTGGCGATGATCACCTCGTACCGCGCCGCCGGGCCGTTGAGTCGCATGACCATGCTCATGGCCGTGCTGAAGGACCTGGTCCTGGTGATTCTGTTTGCCGTGGCTCTGTCGATCGGACGGGCGGTGCTGGGCGATGCCTCGACGTTTCATGCTGGCGTGCTGCTGGCCATCGCGGTCCAGTTGGTCGGATCGATCCTGCTGGGGGTCGTCTTCGGCCTGTTCATGGCCGGTTATGCCCACCGCATCGCCTCGCACCTGGTGGTGTTCACGATCGGCAGCTGCATGTTCATTGCGCTGCTCGGTGAAATCCATTTCACGGTGATGAGCTCCAAGGTCCATCTGGAGCCACTGCTGATGGCACTGAGCGCCGGCATGCTGATGCGCAACGTTTGGGGCGAGCAGACCGAATCCCTGTTTTCCTCAATCGAATCGACCAGCACGCCGGTCTACTGTCTTTTCTTCGGATTGGCCGGCGCCAAATTCGCCCCGCAGGATTTGGTGCGCTTCTGGCCGATGGCATTGGGGTTGTCCGCGCTGCGTCTGTTCGGTTTGTGGTTCAGCATGAAAGTGGGATTGCGTCTGACCGGCTATCGTGAACCGGCCCTGCGCGGCGCCTGGATCGGACTGTGGCCCCAGGCGGGGGTGTCGCTGGTGCTGGTGATGCTGATCCAGAACAGCTTCACCGAGCAGACGCACGCGGTCATTCAGCAGGCCGCTGCTGTTTTACTCACGGCGATCTTCATCGACCAGTTTCTCGGGCCGATCGGGTTCCGCCTGGCGCTGGGGCGCAGCGGTGAAATCGGCAGACTGGGGCGCCAGTTGGAAAAGACCAACGGCGAATCAACCGCCTGACTTGTCCGGCTTGCCTTTCACCTTGAGCATGGCGCCGACGATGATGGCCAGAATGGCAATGCCGCCGCTGAACATCGCGCCCATTTTCGCCGAGCCCTGCGTTTCGCCCTCGAAGGCCTGTCCGGCCACGAACAGCGCCACGGTCAGCCCGATCGCCGCCACCATGCCCGCCACGAACAGGTGTTTCAGTCCCATTCCCGTCGGCAGGGCGAAGCCGAGTTTCGCGCCGGCCCAACTGAAGCCCGTGATCCCGATGATCTTGCCGATCAGCAGGGAGAACAGGACGATCCAGGTCAGCTCGTTGATCCCCGTCAGGGAGACGCCGGCGTTGGCGAAGGCGAAGAAGAACAACCCGAAATCCACGAAGGTCTTGAGATTGTGCTCGAAGTTTTCCAGTGGGCTGTGGGCGTGGTGCGGATCGTAATCGGCCTCTTCCTCGAACATGCCGATGTCCTTCTTGCCCGAGGGCAGGAAGGGCACGATCGGCACCAGCGCCAGCGCCGGGTGGAGATGGGCGCTGTACAGCCCCCACCAACTCAGCGCGCCGCCGAACATCACGTAAGGCACCCAGTTTTTCACGCCGCCGCGTCGCAGCGCGTAGGCCACGATCATGCCGGGGATGATCCAGGCGGTGTTGAGCCAGACCGGATCGTCGTTGGGATATTTAAAGGCGATGATGCCCAGGCCGATCGCATCGTCCGCCACAGCCAACAGCAAAAGGAAGCTGACCGCCGGGTGTCCGTTGCCAAAGACGAAGCGCGCCACCAGCCAGGCCAGGGCGATGTCCGTTGCGGTGGGAATACCCCAGCCATTGGCCCAGACCTTGGCCGTTTCCGCATCGGGGGCCATGACGGCATTGAGCGCCAGGTAGACACCGACCGGCCCGACCACGCCGCCGATGGTTCCCAGCAGCGGGTTGACCGCCTTGCTCGGCGGATTCAGCGGACCGCCCGGCAGAATCGCCTCCACGATCTCCTTCATGGCGATTCCGAAGAAGAACACCATGAAAATGTCGTTGATCAGGAAGTGCATCGTCAGGTAATGCGCCCAGTCGATGCCTTCGTGTTTGGTGTGCTTGTTGGCCGCTACTTCTTCGGCGGCGTGCTCAGCGTGGTTGTCTTGCCCGGTGTGTTCGGCATGCTCCGTCACCGCTTCGCCGTGCTTGGCGTCACCGTGGCCGTGACCGTGGCTGTGCGCCGCGACGGGGTCGTACGTCCCGTCGTAAAACTGCTCGATCTTCTCGGGCCATTCGTAGATCGGGTCGTGCACGAGAATGGTGTACAAGTCGGGGTTGGCGTTGGCGAAGATCAACGCCGCGAAGACACCGATGATCAGCGGAATCGACCACTCCTGCAGGAGATTAATTATTTTCTTCATGGTGTTACCGTCTCTGGGATGAGCAAGTGGGGCGTCCTTGGCATACGGCCGTTACCAGATCGCTATCGGAGTATGTCGGGTAATTGAGCGGTGTGTCTTTATCCTTCGGTCTCATGCCGGATATTCGCCACGACAATCGCGGCGTTCCGATGCATCATGTCCAGCTTCGCCCGCTTCATCGCCGAGCCGGTGAAAGCCGAGCGTCGGTCGTCCTCGGTCCAGTTCAGCACTTCGAGCGGATTCAGCGTCTGGCGGTGGGGTTGGTAGCCGGGAGGCAGAGCCGCCGGGGACGACTTTTTAACATAAGGACAGACTTGCTGGCAAACATCGCACCCAAATATCCACCGGTCCATGGCCCGATGGTGATTCAGATTAATCTCAGTGCGGTGCTCGATCGTCAGGTAACTGATGCACTGCGAAGCGTCGATCGCGTAGGGCGTGATGCAGTCGGTGGGGCAGGCGTCGATGCAGCGCGTGCAGCCCCCGCAGTGGTCGGTTTGCGGCGCATCGGGAGTCAGGGTCAACGTGGTGACGATTTCGCCGAGTAGCAGGTGCGAGCCAAGGCGGCGGTCGAGCAAGAGCGTGTGCTTTCCGATCCACCCCAGCCCGGCGCGCGCCGCGTGCTCGCGTTCCATGATCGGTGCGGTGTCCACGCACACGCGGAATTGCGCATCGGGATGCTCCCGGCGCAGCGCATCGGCCAGGCCGTGCAGACGCTTCTTAATCACCTTGTGGTAATCGCTGACCTGGGCGTAACGGGCGACGAGGCCGGAGTCCTGGGTTTTGAATTTTGAGTCCTGAGGAGAGGGCGGGCCGATGTAGTCGGCGACGCAGATGATCGACTTCGCTCCGGGCAGCAATTGGCGCGGATCGAGTCGCGTTCTGACGTTCCGCGCCAGGTACGCCATTTCACCGTGTTTGCCCTCGGCCAGCCATTGGCGGAAATGGTCGCCGTGATCGCTCGGCCGTGCTTCGGCGATGCCGCAGAGGGCAAAACCGCGATCGCGCGCCAGTTGTTTGATGTCGCCGGCGTTCATGAGATGACGATTGCCCATCCGTGGTACACGTCACTCACCCCAGTATTCGCAGACGTTGGTCGGTGTTTCGTAGACGCGTAACAATGCCAGCATCGGCAAGGCGGGTTTGAGACGATCCCACAGCCATTTCGCCAGGTTTTCAACGGTCGGGATGCCCAGTCCCTCCACCTCGTTGAGCAGTTTATGATCGATTTGCTGTCGGAGCGGATCGATCGCGGCTTTCATGTCGGCGAAATCGATCAGGTAATCCTGGCTCGGCGGCATGTCGCCCTCAATGATCACATCCACGCGCATCGTGTGGCCGTGCATTCCGCGGCACTTGTGTCCCTCGGGAAAACAGGGCAGGTGATGGGCACAATCGAAATCGAATGTCTTGACCAGTCTTACTTTCATGGGTTTCACCGTCATGCACAGATAACTTCAGGTGCAAGTATATGTCGATTGCCTGTGGATGTCGCTCACACGCCGCGGGCCTGCGGACCCCAGATCAGCTTGTGAAGCTGGACCTGCACCGTGACATCCAGGCCGTCCTCCAGCACCCACTGCGCCAGGTCCTTCAGCGACATGCCCGTTGTGCCCGGCAGTTCCTTGCCCGCCGGCACCGGCTGAACCGGACTGAGCAGCACGGCCGCAACACGGCCCGGCAGGTTGTGCTCCGACATCACCTTCCGCGCCCATTGGTAATCGGCGCGGTCGGTCAGGACGAACTTGATCTCATCGCGCTCGTGGAGCCGATCGAGATTGGCCCAGTCGTTGCGATCGCACTCGCCGGAGCCGGGCGTTTTCAGGTCCACGATGCGGATGACGCGCCGGTCGCAGGGTGCAATGTCGCACGCGCCGCCGGTTTCGAGCAGGACGGTCCGGCCGGCGTCGGCCAGTCGGCTCATCAGCGGATGCACGTTGGGCTGGAGCAGAGGTTCCCCGCCGGTGATTTCGACGAGTCCGGAGCCCCGGGTCCCGGTTTTTTGGGGAGTGATTCGTTCAACCTGCTCGATGATTTCGTCGAGCGTCATGCGCCGGCCTTCGTGGAATGCATACTCGGTATCGCAATAGGTGCAGCGCAGGTGGCAACCGGTGAGTCGGACGAACGTGCAGGGCCGACCGATACGCGTGCCCTCGCCCTGGAGGGAGTGGAAGATTTCGTTGATCGACAGGGTCGCTTCGTTCATGCGTTCAACAGCGGGTCGGTCATGCCCAGCTCTTCGAAAGCGCGCTGGCGGAGCAGGCAGGCATCGCAATGTTGGCAGGGTCGACCGGATTCATCAGGATCGTAGCAGGAGTGCGTCAGGGCGTAATCGACGCCCAGTTCCAGACCGCGCCGGATGATTTCGATCTTGCTCAGGTGAATCAGCGGAGCGTGAATCGCGGTCGCGTGTCCCTCGACGCCGGCGCGCGTGGCGAGGTTGGCCATGCGCTGGAAGGCGGCGATGTAGTCCGGGCGACAATCCGGGTATCCGGAATAATCCACGGCGTTGACGCCGATGAAAATATCCGTCGCGTCAATCACTTCGGCGTAAGCCAGGGCGTAACTGAGGAAGATGGTGTTGCGGGCCGGGACGTAGGTGATGGGGATGCCGTCGGCCATGGCGCGGTCGTCGCGGTCCTTTGGGACGGCGATGGCGTCGGTCAGGGCCGAATGACCGAAGGTACGCAGGTCGATGGTGGCGCGGCGGTGTTCGACGACTCCGATCGCCGAGGCGACGGCCCCCGCGGCGTGCAACTCGGCACGATGACGCTGGCCGTAATCAAAACTCAGCGCGTGACAGGCGAAACCCTCGGCCCGGGCGATGGCCAGCGTGGTGGCGCTGTCCAGACCGCCGGACAGCAACACGACGGCGGGTTTGGCGGGGCGGTCCATGGCGATATTGTAGAGGGGGCGGCGCAAGAAAAAACCCCGCCGTCGGCGGGGTGGACAGAGTCGTGTCGGTGGATCAGGCCGCGTCTTCGACGACCAGCGTGTCAAGTTTCTGCTGAAATTGCTGGACCTTTTGCTGCCACTGGGTATCGCCGGTGGTCTCCAGGAGCATCCGGTTCACGCTGACCAGTTGCTGGTAACAGGCGGCCTGCATCTCCTGCAGATCGGCTTGATCGGCCGCGGCCAGGAACAGTTCGGAGGCCTTGGTCAGGTTTTCGGTGCGATCGGCGCCGAGGGCTTCGATGCGTTCGGTGGCCATTTTCGCCGCTTCGCCGATGATCGTCAGTTTGGCCGGGGCGATGGATTCGCTGGTCATGCCGGTGATCAACTCCAGCAGTTGCTGGTAGTCGTGCAGCGAGGTGGCCAGCAGGTGCTGGATGTGAGCCAGGCCGGCTTGTTTGGCGGCGAGGTTGAAATCGGTGTGCATGCGATCGAAATTCGACGACCGCGGCGCTTTGCTCAAGACGTCAATCGCCTGGGTCATCTGCTTGATGGCCTGTTCCACCGGCTCAATAACCCGGGTGTTGTAGTTTCCTGTTAACTCGTTGAGCGCGCCGGTCAGCGAGCCGGTGTATTCGTTGGTCATGCCGGATGCGGCCGTGGCGACATTGCCGCGCTGCTGCAGATGCATTTCAAGAGTCTTCTTCGTTTCATTCACACCGGTCAGACGGCTTTCCAGCTTGGCATGGGCATCGCGGGCGTCCTTGAGTTCGCCACGTTTGAGATCGATCTGCCCGGCCAGCGTTTCGATTTCCGCGGTGCGTTCATCGGCCTGCTTCCGCAGTTGAATGGCCTGGGTCGCCATCCGGTAACGCTCTTCGCCGGTGAGCGAACCGAGCGTCGTGGATATCTTCGCTGACTTGTCCATCAGGGCGACGCGTTGCTGCTCCCCCTCGGCTTTGTCAGTCAGCAGGTCATTCAGTTGACGATCAAGCATGTTGATCTTGGACTGGGCGATGTCGAGCTGTTGTTTGAGGGCGACCGACCGTTGGGCCAGCGCATCGCGGACCTTCTGGGCCTTGCCGGTGGTCATGGCCTTGTACATGGTGTCGGCATTGCTTGTGGCGGTCACCGTGGCCAGAAGCTTGTTGCCCTTGCCCAGCAGTGCATTGCCGGCGTTCATGGCATTGTTCGTAGCCACCGTGGCCTGGAACGCGCGAATTTCCGCCAGGGAAGTGGCGCAGGCCAATTGTTGTTCGGGGTCGCCCTTGGTCAGCAATTTCTCGAAGATCGCGGCCGCTTCCTGTAGTTTCTGCTCTCGGAAGGTGTCGAATGCGTCGACGGCCAACTGATCGGGGAACTTCTCATCATTGATGTATCCGCCCAGGGCGGCGTCCATCGCGCTTTGCGCGGTTTTGAATTGATCGGCGGCCTCGGTATGCTGCTTGCTCTGTTCATCCGGCGAACAGGCGGTCAGCATCAGCATGGCGGCAATGAGGAGAAACTTCTTCACGGGGACAACCCTGCCTTTCGCGTATCGTGGAGGGAAGCAAGAGCATTTCTACCGCAAGCGTAGTTGAAATGCTCGGTTTTACGACGCGGCTTGCCGCGTTATCTTTTTCTACGTTGACCAAGTCCAGGCGTCTGGGACGACAAACGAAAAAACGTTCTAAGTGGCTGTATCATACCACGATAAATCGGACAACGCACCCCGGTGAGGGGTCAGCCGTTGCCGGCCTTGGGGGCGGCCTTGTCAGCCGGGGGGGACGATTTCGGGGCTTGCGGGCCTCGCTGGGGTATCTCATATTCGATCGGATAGCTCAGCGGCGTGACCCGGTTCAGGTCGTTCTGGATCCAGTTGGTGATCATCTCGATGCGCTTGTCCTTCAAGCCGGTGTAATAGGGTCGGCGTCCGGGCACTTCGGGATGGGGGGTGGTCGCTTCGTGAGACGGCAGGCCGTATTGAACCAGCAGCGACCGGCGCGGCTGGGTGTAATCGATCAGGTTCTCGCCCGTGGCGGTGGCGCGGTTGAGAATCAGGAAATTGCTGTATGCCGCGGATTCGGAACTCGACCGTTCGGTGAAGACATAGAACTTCTCGGAATCCGGCTTTCCGTGACAGGCCCCGCAGTACCGCGCCAGGTAGAGCGGATTGATCTTACTGCGGAAAGTCTTCAACGAGTTGGGCTCATCGCGGACGATCACTTGGTCGTACAGATCCCGCGCCCGCGCCTGAAAGATATGACTCAGTTGCTCGTAACCTTCGAGGCGCAGGAAGCGGCGTTTGCCCGTCGCGCCTTGAAACGATTCCAGAACCGGTTGATTGCGGTAGGTTTCGTAGAAACGGTCCGCTACCGGCTGCGGCACGATTACGCGCGGTTTGGTGGACAGATCCACCTCATACACTTTCAGGAGCTGGGCCTGCGGCTTGGTGAGCATGAGGGGTTCGTCATCGGTCGGGACGTCGCTGGGGGGCGGCCCGGGCGGAGGCGGGGCGACGGGACCGGGCCGGACGGTTTGGTTGCGCTCGGCCTGACGTTTTTCGACTACCGTCAGGAGGATTTGGGCGGCTTGGTAATTCGGATGCTGCGCGAGCAGGGCCTTGAGCTCTGTTTGGGCCAGTTGGTCGGCTTCGGCGGAGTTCTGGTCGTACAGCCAGCGCGCCAGAGCGTACCAATCGCCTTTCTGGTCGGGCTTAATTCCCGCTTTGCGCTCTTTGTATTCGTCGAGGAGCGACTTGGTGAACTCGAGGTTTGTGATGTCCTTTCGAGGCAGGGTGGTTTCAATGCCCTGGATGTCGAGCGTGATCGCATCGGGCGTTTCGCGCACCACATCGCCTTCGATGACGCGCCCGTCGCGCATGGTGATGATGGCTTTCTTGGCCTGGACGGCAGTCATCGGGCCCAACAGCAGCACCATCGCCGTCAGAACCAACCAACGGCCGAGCGTTCGGGAAGCGGGCATGATTTACTCCTGGTTGCCGGGGATCGGGCTTAATCCTTGTGGGTACTATAATTGGACATCGCATGCTCGGCAAGGGACGCATCCCCTGCACCGGGCCGCGGCCTTGCCCGCGACGGTATAATCGGCCCTTCGTTTAAGACGCTTGACCGCACCGCGGAGTTTCATCAAATACTCTTCCCGCGAAAGGATCGCCATGAGCAACCTGGTACTCTCGGCCATCGGCACGGATCAGCCCGGACTGGTCGATTCGCTGACCGAAACCCTGAGCGGCTATGCCGTCAATGTCGCCGATTCGCGCATGATCAATCTCGCCGGTCAGTTCGCCATCGTTATGCTCATCGAACTGCCCGACGAGCAGATCGACCGGTTGAGCAGCG
>JANQHK010000118.1 GCA_028282685.1 Phycisphaeraceae bacterium | reverse complement strand
CCTTGCGTCATTCATGCCGGGCTTGTACGAGCCGCGCCCGTGAGGAAGCGGTCCGCACAACGCCCGAACCCGGCGGGGCAGGTGCGGTCATTGACCTGCGGGGTGCCCCATCTTCGCCCGAAGGGCAAGGTGGGTGGACAGAAGATGCGACGCAGCCCACGTTGCGGAAGACCGCGAAAGTGGGGCGCCCGCGGATCAACGGCCCGACGAGCGCTCCCTCACCCTCGCGGCTCGGTCGGACCGGACACAAACCATGCAAGACGCCCCATGCCCTATGCCCTTTCCGGGGCATCCAGCAACACTTCCGCCGGCAGGGGGTCGGGCACATCGTCGAGGTGGATGGCTTGATCGACCGTGTACGGGCCGACGGCGGTGCGGCGCAGGGCGGTGAGATGGCCGCCGGCGCCCAGGGCGGCGCCGATCTGGCGGGCGAGCGAGCGGATGTAGGTGCCCCGGCCGCAGGTGACCACGATCTCCAACTCCGGCCAGTCGTAGCGGAGCAGTTCGATGGCGTCGATGCGGATGATGCGCGGCCGAAGCTTCACGTCCTCGCCGCGCCGGGCCATTTTGTAGGCCGGCTGTCCCTTGATCTTCACCGCGCTGTGAGCGGGGGGCGTCTGCTCGATCTCGCCGAGGAACTGACCGAGCACCGCGTGGACCTGCGGCTCGGCGGGGGGCTGAGGCACGTCGACCGGCTGCAATTCGCCTTCCAGATCGTCGGTGGTGCTGAAGGCCGACAGGTCGATGGTGGTCTGATAAACCTTGGCAAGCTCCATCAGGGATTCGACGAGCCGGGTGGCCTCGCGGCCGAGACAGCAGATCAACACACCGCTGGCCAGCGGATCGAGCGTGCCGGCGTGGCCGGTCTTGATGTGCTTGCCCCCGGCGGAGCGGCGGACTCGACGCACCACATCCATCGACGAGCAGCCGACGGGCTTGTCGACGATCAGCAGACCTTTCATCGGTGACGGGGAGTCGGTCATGGGCGGAGATCCTGCAGCCAACCGGGCTCGCCCATCAAAACCTTTACAGGCGGACCGGTCGTGTTACGATAACACATTCAGCGTGCCTGCAAAGGCGTCCCGGAGAGGTGCCAGAGCGGCTGAATGGGCCGGTCTCGAAAACCGGTGTGGACTTCGGTTCACCGTGGGTTCGAATCCCACCCTCTCCGCTTTGATTGGAACGACAACGAGTTCCGGCGAAATCGCCCCGGCAACGCTTGAGCGTCGTCGGGGCGGTTTTGTTAGAAGTCCTGATGTTGCAACAAGTTTCCACGCTCCGCGTGGCTCAAAAAACAGTGAGCGGTTCAACAGTTTGGGGTTCCAACCTGTTTTTCTTAGAAAATCCCGTTGAGTCTGCAAATCTTCCCCACTACCAATTTTTTGGCTTGTTTACTGGATTTTATGAATCCTACCAACGGTTCTAACCAATCCTGATTTTGTCGCTCAAAAGCCGTCAGGGTAAGAATGACTCGAACAAGCCTGAAGAAAGCGAAGAATAACACGAGTTGCTTTCTCCACCTACGACGGGTTAAATAGGCGCGTGGGCCGGACGGAACGGTGTGTATCCCGCATAATTGACCGTGCGGCTTTACCTTTCTATTCCGATTTATACAGGCCGGATGATGGAGTTTCATAACAATTATTCGAGATGGCGCGGGCACGGTTACCGGCTGCTCATCATTGTGATCAGCGGCGTTCTGTTCGCGGCATCCGGACTCAAGGCCAGCCAATACTTCAGCCATCCGTTTCTTGAACAACCCTGGTGGAGCAGCCCGGAGATCCTTCTGGAATGGGCGCTGGCCTGCTGGCTGCTCAGTGGGTTTGCAGTTCGATGGGCATGGCGAACCGTACTGTTGCTGTTCAGCGGCTTTGTCATTGTCATTTTCTTTCAACTCAACGCGGGCGAAGATTCATGTGGGTGCTTCGGGGCGATTGATATTCCACCTGCGTACATGTTGATTTTCGACGCGATCGTAATTGCCTGTCTGCTGGTTTTCAGGCCCCCTCCAGAACGCTCATACCATCGACTCGGGCAATTGCAACGGATTGGAAGCATGACGGTTGCGGTTTGCGGTGTTGCTGTGATGTCTTATGTGTTGTTTCGCGACCCACTGCCAGACCAATCGTCGGATCCCGTTGTATCTCCGTTAGAAAAATCGACGGAAACGTCTCCAACGGCTACTCATCATGCCGTAGGGCCTTTGCCCAAAGAGCTGGTTCGCGATTTGGGCGCGATTGATCCGGAGAGCAGCCATCCGCTGAGTTTTGAAATCTCCAATAACACGGGTCGCGATGTTGCCATCAAGAAGATCACGGCAAAATGCAAATGCACCCGTCTGCAATCACCGCCGAACCGTCTGCCTGCCCAGCAAGCCACACGTATCCATGTGATCTTTGATGCTCCGAAGAAGGTGGCGGACTATTCCAAGTCAATTGAACTAGCTACTGATGATACGACAACACCAGCCATTCGCCTGGTCGTCAAGGCGGCGATCGGTAAATATCTGGAAGTGAAGCCGCAGGTTCTTCAACTGTCCGCCAATGATAACGAAGCGTCGAGCGAGCGTGCGGTAACGATTTTGAATCACGGCAAGGAACCGGTCCGCTTGATCTATGCCACGTCGAATAACCCCTCGGTGATTGCGCGCGTTCCTCGAAAGCCGATCGAACCGGGCGGACAAGTGGACGTACCCATCGTGGTCGACAAACACACTTCCACCAAGTCCCAAGCCGTTCCGATCAGTATCCACACCAACTCATCAGCCCAGCCCACGATACAAGTGCAAATTCGCCTTCACTGATTTTTGGGCGACTCCAGTTGTGTCTATTATTGCAGTAGGTGGTTATTGGTTGATTAAAACACGCTGTTCCCGAGCCCAGTTGATCCAGTCGGAGCGGGTGTCCTTGAGAACCAATTCGTCGAGCAGTTCTTTTGTTTCCTTGTCGCGGAGGCCCTGACGGATGCGTGAGCGGGCGAGGTTGCCGGTGTATTGCACGTTCTCCGGCGCCATTTCGTGTGCTTTACTGTATTGTTCCGTGGCCTGGGCCAGCTTGCCGACCTTCTCAAAGACCAGACCGAGGTTATTCAGCGGCGCGGCCTGATCGGGCAGGAGTTTGGCGGCGTACTGGAACTCCCAGGCAGCTTTGTAGAGCTTGCCGTCTTCGAAATGAATCATGCCGAGGTTGTTGTGCGCCGGGCCGAAGGTAACATCGGCCTCGAGTGCCCTGACGAGCAGAACCCGAGCGGCATCGGTATCGCCTGCATCCAGTTTGGTGAGGGCTTTTTCGTGCAGTTCCCGTGCGCGTGAGGTATTGCGCCGAGGTTCATCGTCAGCGCCGGTGTATCGGCCGTCCGTACGGCTTGCACTGTTACAGCCCGCAACCCATAAGAAGAGCATTAGAAACATAGACCAGTGCAATCGATTCATGTCGTACCTCCGGATGATTTACCCTGTTGGGGGGAGTAGACCAGGTAAGTCAAAGTAATTTCAGCGTTCCATAGTTCAGTCTGATCAGCTTCATGAGGCGGACTGAGTCGAAGCGAATGAACGATAAAGGCATTTGGGCCGTTCGACAGTGCGTGAAGGAAAACAACCAGCTCGGGCAGACCGACAGCGCGTAAGTCAATTCGCGTGGGTTTTCGCATATAGACCGAATCGCCGAGGCGAGCGGCTCGCGATGGAGTAATACGGACAAGCCGGCTGAGGGGCAGGCCGGCCTTCTTGGAAGCGGTTTCGATGCGCTTGGCCAATTCCTGCGTGAGCATCTCTTCTTCGTTGGCGCGGGTGGGTTGGCTTTGAATTTCCTTGATTTGCTCGGCAAGTTTCTCGCATTCGGTGAGAGCGATGGCACTGTCCGTAGCACGCTGCTGTGCCTTGACGCTCCGCTCGCAACTCCAGTAGAGGACAACAAGCAGGGAGATAACCAGCAAAACAGACAGAACTTTACGCTGGACGGCTGGATTCATGGCGACCCTCCGGCAACGGTTGGAGTTTCTTTAGGTGCAGCGGTAATGATGAAACCCACACCTTCTTCTTTGAGTCGCTGGGTTTGAGGCGGCTCGATTTTCATCGGCAATTGGTTACGGAGGGCGGTGGCGATGGTGTCGGTGTCGCTGTGAGAGCGGGCCTGGCCTTCGAGGAGCAACCGCTCGGGCTCAATACGCATCTCGAGGATGCGATAGCGGAGTTTTTGGGGCAGGCCTCGCAGAACCTGTTGGAGCGTAATCAACGCCGACGGCTGCTCGGGCACGGCATCGGAATCGCCGCGGATGCCCTGCAACCGATTGAACTCACTTTTCATGCGACTGCGTGGGCTGAGATGGGCAAGTCTCACTTTTGGCAATGCCTGTCGAAAGACTTGGGTTTGTTCGTTTTCATTGGATTCGGCCAGCTGCTGATAATGAACCACGCGCAGATTGAAAAAGACAATGGCGCCCACCAGCAGAACCAATCCGGCAACCATTGCTGCACGGAGCGGCTTGCGGATATGACGCAGGGGATCGATGACCGCCAGTTGCTCGCGGCGGAAGTTGATCATCGGCTCGGCATGACCACTCAAAATGCGGTCGGCTGAACGGCAGGCGCTTTCGGATCGGTCGGTGTTTTCTACGACTTCGATTTCAAGGCCTTCGATGGCGCGCAGCGCATCCACATGCGCCTGGAATGAGCCGCAAACCAGTAATCTCAGGGATTGGCCGCTTTCGATCTGTCGCGTCTGCAAATGCCACCGAAGCTCATTGGTATCGCAAGCCGAACGCAACCATTGGATCGGTTTTTCGTTTTCCAGGTAAAACAAATCGAAGTAATTTGCATCTTTCAGAACCAAGCCGTCGCACTGAGGATCATTCTTGAGTAAGTCCTGCATCGTCAGCCAGGCCTCGGGGCAAACCAGATGAATGGCCACGCCCCGGGCTTCCAATGCCTCGATCCAGGGCTGAACGCGTTCCAGAATGGTGCATACGCCCAAAGCACTCAGATTATCGATGTCGTGGAAGTCGGCTACGATTTGCTCCGCAGGGAGCGGCAATTGTTCCTCGAGACGATAGGTCAGTGTGCGATGACGATCCTTGCGGGGCGTATCCTGAGTAGGAACACGAGCACTGAGGCACCAGGCAGTCGGTACGGCGAGCAGAATTGCTTCTCCGCGATATTCCTTCTGATCCAACGCTTGGCGAATGGATTGGGCAGTTTGGGTAACGTCGATCTCATCGGTAAGGTCAATGCAGTGGATGCTGACCCGGCTGCCTTGAACCACGCCGATCCGCCAGGACGATTCTCCGGCAAACAGAATGTAATTGGCATGCCCACTCACGACTTGGGCTCCTCCAGTTGGCGTGTGATGGTCTCGTCGCCGAATTGAACGACGACCGCGTTGGGTTCAATTCGCTCGATCCGGGCATCGACGAATTCGTCGGGAATGCTCTGCCCGGCGCGCAGAAACAATATCTCGTTGCGTCTGGTGGTGACCATCGCCATGGAACGGCCTGCTTCCAACACAACACCGATCACGCGAAAACCCGGCCTGGGCTTGGGCGGAGGCGGAGGCGGCTTGGGGGGTGGCGGTGGAGGCGGATCGTAGAGCGGCCGATGGAGTTGGATTTTCGCCAGGACTTTAAGTTGGTTGGCAGGCAGCAGTGCCATCGGCTCGCTTCTGGAAGCAGATTGTCTCGATTTCACTGGAGAATTGGACTCTACTTCCTCGATCGTGCACGGCCAGAACCATCCGAATACAGGCAACGCCAGACCGCTCGCACCGAGCAGTACAGCCATCGTCCACAGCAGCCATTTGGTTCGGCGGATGTTCATGGGCTACCAGTCGAAAGCGAAGCCGATGGGTTTGGGTGGTTCCTGGTCTTCTTCTCGGTTGCGGGAAGAATCGGTGTGTTCTTCCTCGGCCTGAGGTTGCACCACCACGCGCAAATGATACCAGCGCCGATGGGAATTGGCAGCGATCACCCACAAACCGTAGCACGATGACTTGTCAATAAACAGTTCGTTCAGCAATCTCCTTTGGCGCGATGCCAGGCCGGGCAACCTCAGGACCAATTGCATGGGGGGAGTATCGGGATGGGTGTGGCGCGAGCTGACCAGTTGATCGGCGGCGCCGCTACCAAGGATCGGGCGTGTTGCCTCGCGGATCACTTGGTCGGGACTGCGACGAAAATGGATACGCCCATCGGTCCAGAAGGTCAACGTTTTCATCAGGCCGTCACCCACGGGTTCACCTACGATAGCCGTGGCGGATATATTTTCAAATACTTGGCCGTAGCTGGTAATCTGTCTCAACGATTCCTCCAGCTCCGCTAACCGCGTGACCGGGCGACGGAATCGAATGGCCAGGGATTTGATTTCACTCGGATCGCGCTCGGCCAAACGACGTACGCATTCCATGGCTTTGTGAGTTTGTTCGTCCCGCAGTCGATTGACGTTGAAGCGTGCCTGTTCGTCGGTGAGCAGAATCGTATAGCGCATGGAGCCCAACACGCAGTCGATGCGGCGCGTGGGACAGGGCTTATGAGTCTGATCTTCGGTTTGCACCAGTAACGGTTCGATATTCGGTAACAAGTGCTGCTGAAGACTGTGGACCATCCAACGTCGCTGAAAGTCCGCTTCGACCTGGACCGCATGTATGGCCTTCTCGCAACTGCGACGTGAGATCGCCACCAGCGCGACACCCGCCAGGATCACAATGATCAGCGTCATGACCAGTATAAAACCGTGATTATTACTGCGGTTGTTCAATGCGGTATGTTCCCAGAATGACCTGGCGTTGGTACGTCGATCGATCGGTTTCGACAGGTTTGATGTATACGGTCAAACGTTGTGGCGGATCGGTCCAGCTTGTCGCTGAAGTATTGAAATGATGGAATCCGGAATCCGAGCCGTCGATCCCAAGACCCAGCTCAGTCACGCCTTCGCAGATCAGTTCCGTGGTGGCATTCAGATTCGTCAACACATCCAGGCGAGTCTGTCGGCGTATTAGCCAGGATCGTTCCGCCAGGCGGCGAATCTCATACTCGATCTGCGACGGCCGTTGATCAATAGCCCCGGTAGTGGGATCAATGCTTCTATAGCTGAGACAGATCACGCGGTCATATTCCACGCGCAGCTTTCTGGCGTGCTGCAGATCCCGGGCAATCTGGTCTGCTGCATTTTCGAGGCGCTGGGTTGGACGTAGCTGACGGGTTGGGGAGGACAAGACGCCGCTGCGGCCGAGGGATCCGATGACACCCATCAGACCCAGCATCAGCAGTGCGGATAAGGTAACCGTCGCCAGCACCTCGATCAGCGTAAATCCCATTCGTCGAATGTTTCGTCGATGCCTCGACACTACGGATTCTCCTCTTCCATTGCGATGGGGATCGCCAGGTCGACTGTCGCAAGCGGCTCGGGGGCATCCAACGAGTTCAATTCTGTATCCGCATAAACGGTCAGGCGTATTGTCTTCAGCCCCACTTCAGCCAAGGCCTCATTGGCATGCTCGTTCATCACCCAACGCATGGGCTGCGGTTTGGCGATTGATCCGGAAAAACCGACCGGGTAGGCGCCGGATGCAGACCATTGGCTGAGCAACTCGTCCGCCACTCGCACAGCGGCGATTTTTCGCTCTGCTTTAACAAGCTGCGCGGTGTGGCGTGCTTTGGCCAGCAGGATGCCGCTGAGCAGCACTCCCATCAGCACCAGAGAAGCCAGCACCTCAACCAGCGTCATGGCTGGTCGGTTGCAGCAATTGGATGATGTCCGCGATTTCCAATTCATCATCGATAACGACCCATTGACCTGTCGGCCCGGTGACTAAGGCCCATATCCGGTGTTGTTCAGGGCCTTCCAATTGCAAAGCGTAGGTAGGACTGTGTCCATCGGGTGTGTATTGAATGACGTGCTCGCCGGTACGCGTTTCTGTGTTCCGCCGAATAACCATGGTCAGCCCAAATTGGCCCGGCCAGCGATAAGTCTTTCGCATCATGGAATCTTCTGAGCCGATGACCTTAATCACCGCCTGTTCGTTCAGGTCGTATCGAAGTGCAGCCGGTCGGGCGAATCGCTGGGCATAGAGGCGAGCGGTCTGGTCAGTATGCCTCAGCCGATCGATGACATCGACCAGTGTGGCCTGACGATGCGTATCGTGCAGCGACCAGGAAACTGCTCCGGTCAGCAGCCCGACGATCAGGATCACCACCATCATCTCCAGGAGTGAAAATCCCCTCGAGCATTGCTGACTCTGGAGAGTCGGATTACAACACATCCCCGGCCTCCAGAATGGGGAGAATGGTGGCAAAGGCGATCATGCCTACGACAACGGCCAACACGAGGATCAGAATCGGCTCCAGTACGGCGGTCAGCCGCTGAGCAGCCGTCTGCACTTGCTTATCATAATCCGACGCCAGGCGATCGAGCATGGGCTCCATCTGCCCTGACTGCTGCCCAACGGAAAACACCTTGACCGCTGCCAGAGGAAACGCGCCGGAATCGCCGAGGGATTGGCCGATGTCGCGCCCGCCGCACACCGCCGATTCGCATTTCTTTAATGCCAGGCGTATCACGCGATTACTTGTAGTACGCTGGGCAATTTGTAAAGCATGGTCGAACGTCACGCCGTTTCGGATCAGTGCCGAGATGACCATGGCAATCCGACTGACCGCTTGTTTGCGAATCAGTTCGCCGATCAACGGCAGTTTCAGAAGTATACGATGCCAACGATATTTTCCGACTTCGTTGTGCGTGATCAGATGAAATGTCAATATCGCCCCGCCAAGTCCGCCCAGTAGAAGCCACCACCAGTCCAGCAGAAAGTCACTGGCCGCCCTCACCATGCGCGTGGCCCAGGGCAGCTCCTTACCGATCTCCGTCAAGGTCTGCAGCAGGTTGGGCACCACGTACGTCATCAGAAAAACACTCGCTCCCATTCCCAGGCACAGCACAATGACCGGGTACAGCAGCGCGGTGCCTATCTTTCCGCTCAACTGCCGGTGACGCTCCTTGAAATCCGCAATGTTCTCCAACGCTTCCTCCAGCGTCCCGGCGTTTTCGCCGACCTCGGTGATACTGATGCACATCTCATCGAAGAGTTGTTGCTGCTGACGCATGGCGTCGGCGAGGTTCGCCCCTGCCGCCACCTGATCGCGCAGCATGAGTACGCATGCACGGAACTTGCCCTTGTATTGCTCCGAAATCGTATCCAACGCTTCCAGCAGAGGAATACCGACCGACAACAACGTCGAAAGTTCGCGGACGAATCCGACCAGTTTGCCTGAATGAGCGCGCCCGAACACCGGTCGGTTCCATTGCTGACGCTTATTCCGCTCGGCTTGTTCCTCTACGAGATGGACATTCAAACCCCGCGCGCGCAACAGATCGCGTGCCTGCCTCGGGGAGTCGGCAATGATCGACCCGCTCTCCTCCCTTTGATCCGCCAGTGTCGCCCTGTACGCAAATACCCCCATAAGGTGACGATTCCCTGCGTGCTTTTCGCCTAAGTATTGTGGTGGATATTATTCGTCCCTGAATCCAACTTTTCTGTTGACACTAACGATACTGTGGGGTAAAAGACTTTTCAAGGTACTTTGGGGTAGGTGGCGCATAAAATCGTCGGAGCACCACCACTGGGGTATCAACCATGTTGTACCGTACATCTCTAATCGCACTGTTAACATTCGCCTCGATTCTTGTTATTGCCGACCAAGCTACCGCCATGTACCACACCCAACTCGGCCGATTCGCCACACGCGACCCCCTCGGCTATCCCGACGGCCTGAATACCTACGCTGGGTATCACATTATGTGGGGTGGGGTGGATCCATACGGTGAAGACAGTGTGGACCTCTATAATCGGGAGCATAATCTTCTTTCGGGAGGCAAGCTGAGGGAATCCCGATTGGGACCTACTTTTGTATGGGGTGTATCTGTACCAGACGAGAAATGTAACCCTCCTTATACGAATGCCGAGGCTTATGAATATGAATTTGTCTGGAATATCACGAACACCAATAACGGGAACAAGGTAAGCGGCGGTTACCACGTCAGTGTTATCCATGATAATCCGAAAGAAACTTGGCGAATTAATCTAGGCAGAGGCACAGGCTATTACCGCCATTATATGGATTTTAGTCGTGATTGGATCAGAGAGCATCATCCCAACTTTAAAGACTATAGCAGAGAAAGGAAAGATGAAATTAGACATGTAGCAAATGAATATGGTAAGAAAAGAAGTGCGGAAGAAGCAAGTGCTCGCTGGGTCGGAGGAGCCCAAGGGACAGCTACATACAGCATTATTAAATATTGCATATGTTATATTGGCCATGAAAGTTTCAAAGATTGGCATCCACCGGAGGGCAATCTTCCCAGAGCCGACTCAGAAAATACCACCGAAAGCACAAACGCTGCCAGATTCCTATCTCTGGGTGATAATGATCCTCGCGGAAAGGGATATTGGCGCATGGGGTCTTTGCCAACTACCGGAGACGACATTGTCATTAAGAAGGCTGGAAGTACTTCGGGGGGGCTTCGATTTGATTTTGACAAGAAACATCCAAACATAAGGGAGGTAAGAACTCAATAGGTAGCCAAGCTGGGAGGTGCATGACAACAATGTGTTTTCGATTTCTATTCCTGATCGGAACTATACCTCTACTGATCGGCTGCGGAAAGTCATCTGAGCAGCAGGCCACCGATGATACGCCCGGACAGATTTTTTCTGTATGGTTTGAGTATTTGCCGGGGCCAATCCAAAATTTTCCGGATGATATTTACATGCCCACGGACATAGCCATGGACATTTATAAGCATCAAGGCACACGATACAAATACCTCTTTGTGCCTTGTCAATTCTCACCGGAGACCAAAAACTCTTCCCATGAATATCGCATTGCTCCTCCAACGAAGCAGCGACCTCAGAACCCCGGTTCGCCTTTCCTAAATGCCGGGTCGGTGATTCTGTTCTGCTTTCGTTCTGACCATGCGATTGAAGACTCGATTTTCTGTGTTGTGGGAAGCCCGCTTCGACGCGACTACTATTGGCATATGGCAGTGCGACCTGAGTCCGTGGTCATCACGCGCGACCAAAATCAAGTGACCGCGAAACTCTATGGTCTGCAGCAATACAAGACGAGCTTGGCTGTAGAAATCGCGGATCCTATTGAAATTGACCTGACTCAAAAATTCAATGTCAAGATCAACAAGATATCTTATGAAGCGATCCCGTTGACATCACCCTATCTTTCTGAACGCTTGTACTCCGATGAATACAAAGCATATCATGACATGTATCTATCTTATTTTCTTGCGCGTTATGTAAGGGCACGTGAGTTCCACAGAATGATGAGTGTGGTATTGTGCGATGGTTCAGCATCGTTAGGTGGACCGCCAGCCACGCTGCCCGAGTGGTGGGAATCTATTTGCGCTCCGCCTTCCCAAGATTCATCGTGGCGGCCGCTTGAATAACTCTCATGCATAAAATCCATCACCTCCAGGGATAAGGACTGACAAGGCCCCTCTGGCGTGAATGATTCAAGCTATGATGCCCAATGGGTTTGCATATGGAAAAACGTGTGGAAAGATTTGGCTGAATCTCGCTGCTCGTTGTCCTATGTGTCTTTCGAATCGGCCCCCGTCGAACGCATGGTTACACGAACGACTTCTTCAAAAGTCGTCTGGCCTGCCAGCACCTTGCCGATGCCGTCGTCGCGTAGGGATTTCATGCCGCTTTGAATTGCGCTGCGGCGAATCGTCGAGGCGGTGGCGCGGTCGTAGATCTGAGTGCGAATCGAATCGTCAACGACAAGCAGTTCAAATAATCCCACGCGGCCGCGGTAGCCGGTATTGCGGCAGCGTTCGCAACCGGTCCCGGCACGAATTTGTCCGGTCACATCGCCGGGCGCCAGTTCCAGCCGAGCCAGTTCTTCAGCCAGCGGTTCCATGGGTTGAGCGCACTGGGGACAGATGCGTCGGACCAGGCGTTGGGCGAGCACGCCGACCAGGGAGCTGGCCACCAGGTAGGGTTCGATGCCGAGATCGAGCAGGCGCGTGATGGCGCTGGGCGCATCGTTGGTGTGCAACGTCGAGAAGACCAAGTGGCCGGTCAGTGCGGATTGGATGGCCATCACGGCGGTTTCATGGTCGCGGATTTCACCGACCATGATGATGTCCGGATCCTGTCGAAGCACGTGGCGCAGGCCCGAGGCAAACGTCATGCCCTTTCGCGAAGCCACCTGCGTCTGGCTGATACCGGGCAACTGGTATTCGATCGGGTCTTCGAGAGTGAGAATGTTCTTGACGGTGCTGTTGATTTGCTGCAAGGCCGCGTAGAGTGTGGTCGATTTGCCCGAGCCGGTCGGACCGGTGACCAGGATCAAGCCGTGCTCGACGGCAATCAACTGCTTGAACATATCGAGCCGTTGCTCGTCCATGCCGAGTTCTTCCAGTGTGTAGAGCCGGGCTGATTTATCCAGCAGTCGAATCACCACCCGCTCGCCGAAACTGGTGGGAATGGCGCTGATGCGCAGATCGATCACACGATCACCGACCTGCACGGTGGTTCGTCCGTCCTGGGCCAGCCGTTTCTCGGCGATGTTCATGCGTCCCATCACCTTGATGCGGCTGACCACCTCGTCCTGGAGATGCTTGGGCAGTTCGTAGGCATTGAAGAGGATGCCGTCGATTCGCATCCGTACCATCACCTTGCCATCGTAGGGTTGGACATGAATGTCCGATGCCTGCTGCTTGACCGCCTCAAAAAGCATCAGGTTGACCAGCTTGATCACCGGCGCGCGACCGGCCGTATCGAGTAGATCCTCATGGCCTGCGAGATTTTCCACCGCCTTGAGCACATCGTCGCGATTGAGTTGACTGATGTGTTCGTGGGCCTGTCCTTCGACTTGTTCGTAAGCTCGGTTGATCGCTGCAGCAATCTGCTCTTCCGGGACAAACACCGGTCGCAATGGACAATCGAGGAACCGCCCAAGCGTCTCGAAGGAAGACCACGCCTCCAACCCGCGGATGGCTATCGGCATGGCGCCATTTTCGTGCGACAAACCCAAAAGCCCATGTTCGCGTGCATACCCGATCGGCACCCGCCGAACAAACTCATCCGACCCCAGGTCATTGACCAGGCTGCTGCGGTATTCGACGCCCATCACCTGGGCACAGGCCTGTGTGTAGTGCTCGTTGCTGACGCCCAAATCGAGCAGCGATTCGGTCAAGTGTCCGTTTTCCGGTCGCCGGTACGAACTGGTATCCAAACCCTTCGCTTCCGCCAGGCGCAGGGCAGCATCAATCAACTTGTCGCGTATATCAGACATTGCGTTGTCCAGAATCCCCGTAAGACTAGCGCACAAGAACCGGCTTGCTTTGCGGGTAACCATCACTCATTCCCACCACGTCCAGATCCTGGGCTGAGTAGTATTTCAGGTCGCTAAAGCTATCATCGCGCAGAATAACCGGTCGGAGAAAAACAAAAAGGGTGCTTTCCGTGTCGTTCTTGGTGCGGCTGCTGAATAGGTATTCCAGTACGGGGATTTCGCCCAAAATGGGAATGCGCTGGATGGTTTCGGACGAATTTCTGCTGTTCAACCCACCCAAAACGATGGTTTCGCCGTGGGGTATGGTTACCTCGCTTTCGATCGAATTGGTTTGGCGGGGCGGGGGAATTCCGGCCGAACCCTCGCCGGTGAAGTTGTTTAATGTGATGGTGTATTTCAAATAAAGATGATCGCCTTCACTGATGTGGGGGCTCACGTTAATGGTGGTTCCAGCCGAAACAAAACCTCCGAAGCTCGTTGTCGCCACCGTATCCGAGGCGTTGGTGCTGGTAAACGGCGCATCGGTGACACTGGTCAGGACGCCCTGCGCGTTGTCATTGACCAAGATACGCGGAGCGGACAGCACCTTGCCACGGCCACTGTTCTTCAACGCCTTGATAACAATGTCGGCAATGTCAGCACTGATCAGCGTCCCGTTGAACCCGATCCCGGGCGTTAAGGTTAATTGGCCTGCGTTCGCATCCACTTCGCTCAATCCGAATGAACTGAACGTCAATACGCGATCACCATCCTCATTCTCATCCGACGCGGAAATATCGACTCCCAGCGAAAATCCATCACTCGTATCCAAGGTCACCAGCGTGGCCTCGATTAAAACCTGTGGCCTGCGAACATCAAGCATTTCAATCAGATGCTCGTAGAGCCGCAGCACTTCCGGCTCAGCAATGACGATGATGCTATTGGTATTCACATCAGCGGCCACGCGTGGCTTGCGGGCCTGACCCGACAAGGCATCAAGAAGCTTTGAACCACTTAAATTCTGTCGTATCGCTGCCAGTGACCCGGGGGAAGGCGGGTTCGTCGAAGACGGAACGTCAGATGCGAAGGCAGTGGAACCTTCGTCAAGTTGAATATCTTTCAGTCCCGCCTCGCCTTCGATTTCTCGAATCGTCTCCAAGACATCCTTGGCAGTGGCGTTTTGCAGTTTGAAAAAACGAATGGGACTCTGCTGTCCCTGGAACGGCTTGTCCAGGTCTTTAACGATTTCGCCAATCCGTTTGTGAATGTCCGGTGTGGCGGTAACAATCAACAGATTTGCTTCTTGATCGGTTACCGATTGGTAATGTTGTTTGGCTTGAATTTCGCCGATGAGACCACGCACCAGACGATCGACTCGAGCGGGCGAGGTGGACGTAAAAGCGTATACCCTGGATTCCAATCCCAACGGAACATCGAGTGAGGCGGCGATGCGTTTTCCTTCCTCCACCTGATCGCGACTTCCGATCAGAACCAGCTTGTTGGTGCGCTGATTACCCAACACCTGCAAATGCTTGGTATCCGCTTCTGCTTGCCCTTCATAGGTTTGCTTAGCCGTGAGCATCTTGGTCAATTCGGCGGCTAATTTGGAAACCTCCAGGTGCTCAACCTCGACAAACTCCATGAGAGCTTTATCACGCGGCTGATCCGCCAACTCGATGATCCTGGCAATCCGCCGCTGCACATCGGCATAATCGCTGATGATCAGAATCCCCTGACCTTCGATGGCAATCGTGTTGCCTCCGGGACTGGTCAGGAACGGCTTGATGGTGGACTCAATTCTCTTGGAATTTGCGTATTTCAGTCTCACATAGCGTGTAATCGCCTCACCATTTCTTTCCGCATCGCCCTCTATCGCAAATGCAGGCAAATCTTTGCTTGGAACCACTTGCTTAAGGCCCGGCTGGCTGGAATCCACCAGCATCAGCCCTTTCATGCGCAAAGCGCTTTCCAGTAATCCAATCAGAGACTTTTCTGTGATCGGCTCGGGCGCCTTGAGCGTAATTCGCTTATTGCCCACTTGCTCATCATAAATAATGTTGATATTGAGCCGCTGGCTGACATAATCAATCAGCAGCTTGATTTCCATTTTTTCCGGAAACTTCGGTGTAATTGATTTTGAGTCGGCTTGTGGAACGGAGTTGACAGACCATGCGCGCGCTGTGACAGAACACATGATTACCATGCAAATCAAGCAAAAGCGTGTAATGCGCGATTTGTTCACGGTCGCCCCAGTCATTCGTGGCTGTCGAACTACGACTTCAATTAAAGACGCATGAACGTTGCATGCTTGCTTCATTGTAACATTGCAATTAATTTTGTCGAATTGTCCATTTTGTTCTTGACACGCACAGCCAAGCGATTTAAAAGAGAATTGATTGAGTAATCAGCGTTGTTCCGAGGGGCTGGGGA
>JANQHK010000058.1 GCA_028282685.1 Phycisphaeraceae bacterium | reverse complement strand
AAGGTCGATATCATCGCCCCCGGCATCGCGGCGCGCCAGCCGGTCAAAGAACCCCTGCAAACCGGCATCAAGCCCATCGACTCGATGTTCCCCATCGGCCGCGGCCAGCGCGAGTTGATCATCGGCGACCGAAAGACCGGCAAGACCGCCGTCGCCATCGACACCATCATCAACCAGCGCTACACCCACCAGACCGATCAGCCCGTCTACTGCATCTACGTGGCGATCGGGCAGAAGGAATCGACCGTGGCCGGTGTCGTCGATACGCTGCGCAAGCACGGGGCGATGGATTACACCATCGTCGTCACCGCCGGGGCTTCCGACCCCGCGCCGTTGCAATACGTGGCTCCCTACAGCGGCTGCGCCATGGGCGAGCACTTCATGTGGAACGGCAAGCACGTCCTCTGCGTTTACGATGACCTGTCCAAGCAGGCCGTGGCTTACCGCCAGCTTTCGCTGCTGCTGCGGCGTCCGCCCGGGCGCGAGGCCTACCCCGGCGACGTGTTCTACCTCCACTCCCGACTGCTCGAACGCGCCACCAAGCTCAACGACAAGCTCGGCGGCGGATCGCTCACCGCGCTGCCCGTCATCGAAACCCAGGAAAGCGACGTCTCGGCGTACATCCCCACGAACGTCATCTCCATTACCGACGGCCAGATATACCTCGAACCGGATCTGTTCTTCGCCGGGGTGCGGCCGGCGGTCAACGTGGGCATCTCCGTGTCGCGCGTCGGCGGCAACGCGCAGATCAAGGCGATGAAGCAGATCGCCAGCACCCTGCGACTCGACCTCGCCGCCTTCCGTGAACTGGAGGCCTTCGCCCAGCTCGGCACCGAACTCGACGCCGCCACCCAACGCCAGCTCGACAAAGGCCAGCGCATGGTCGAACTGCTCAAGCAGCCCCAATACGCGCCCATGGACGTGATCGACCAAGTCATCTCCATCTTCGCCGGCGCCAACGATTTCCTGAACGATCTGCCCGTCAGCCGGGTCGCCGCATTCGAGAAGGCCTTGCTTCAATACATGCAGACCACCGGGCGCGAATTGCGTCAGGAACTGGCCGAAAAACGGGCTTTCGACGACGATCTGACCGATCGCCTCAAGCAGGCCATCAAGGAATTCAAGTCCGGCTGGGAATTGCAGGAATAAATGGATCGGCTTACCGCGTCTATAATGGTGGACACACGTGGTGCCTCGTGGCGCCACTTTTTCTAACCGATCGGAGCCCGTAATGATGCGTCAAAGTTTTGCACTTAGTCTGATCGTTTTGATACTCTCGGCCGGTTACGCCGCGGCCGGTGGTGACCAATGGATGACCGATCTCGAAGCCGCCAAGGCCAAGGCCGCCGAATCCAATAAGTACCTTCTGGTCGAGTTCACCGGCTCTGATTGGTGCCCGCCTTGTAAAAAGATGAAGAAAGAGGTCTTCAGCCAGGAGGCCTTCCTCTCCGGGGCGTCTGAGAAGTTCATTCTGGTCGAGTTGGACTTTCCCCGGGACAAATCCAAACTCACCCCGGAACAGCACGCGCACAACATAGCCGCCCGCGAGCGCTACGAGGTGAAGGGCTTTCCCACGGTTCTGTTGGCCGATGCCCGGGGCAAGGAGTTTGCCCGATCGGTCGGTTACCGCGCCGGGGGCCCCGAAGCGTTCATCAAGTACCTCGATCGGCAGATCGAGGCCAAGGGCATACTGGCCGAAGCCGAGAAAGCCGAAGGGCCCGCCAAGGCCAAGCTGCTTGATCGGGCATTGAATGCCATGGGCTACGAAGCTATCGCCAAACGCGACGATTTGGTCGATCAGATTATCGAAATCGATGCCGACAATACACTGGGCCTGAAGAACAAGTACGAATGCAGCCGCGCCATTACCGGGCTGACCGAGATGCCGCGCGACACCCGGCCACAGAAACTGCTCGATAAACTCAACGGACTGATCGAGCAATACCAGCCGACCGGCGACAACGCGCAGCATTTGTACTTCTACAAGGGACTGACGCTCATGCGCCTGGGTAAGATGGATCAAGGCCTGGAGTTACTGAACCGGGCCGTTGGCGCCGCGCCCGATTCCAACCGTGCCGGGAGCATCCGCGGCTACATCTCCAGGATCGAGAAGGGTCTCAAGGCCAAGCGCGATGGCCAAGACGATGACGACTGATTAAACGGGTCGCCTCGTAACCCCACTGATTATCCAGGCCCCGCCGCTTTCGGCGGGGCTTTCTTTTCCCGCTTTCCCCATTTCCGATATGATGCCGCCCTATGCCTCCGACCCTGCCCTACAAGATCGCCGTGCTCTGTTACCTGTTCGACGAACAGGGACGGTTGCTTCTGCTGCACCGCCAGCAAAATCCCAACAAGGGTCTGTACTCGCCGATCGGCGGCAAGCTGCACATGGACGAAGGCGAGTCCCCGGCCGAATGCGCCTTGCGCGAGATGCGCGAAGAAGTCCTGCTCGATCTGAACTACAGCGATATTCACCTGGCCGGGCTCATCAGCGAAACCGCCTACCAGGGAGCGACGCACTGGCTGATCTTTCTCTACGAAGTGTCTCACCCGGTTGTCGTCGAGCGGATGGAGTTCGACGAGGGGACGCTCGGCTGGTACACGTGGGATGAGATCGACTCGTTGAACATTCCCGAATCCGATCGCCGCGTGATTTTTCCGTTGTTTCGTAAATACCGCGGCAGGTTCTTTCATGCGCATATCGACTGCACCGACGACGGCTTCGAATGGCGACTCGAAGCCCCGGCGGAAGACATTTCATAATTCACCAATGATCTCCGCCTTCCTTCTAACGCCTGGTTCGATGAAGAACTTCGATCCTCCTCCTCTCTAATTCCTGAATTCGACTTTCCACCTCTAACCTGCGTCTCTCAGCTTGTTCGTCTCGATTTTCAATTTCGATCCTATGCCTCTCCGCTAGCATGGATTCATCCTCACCGTCAATCCTGTGTCTCTCTGGCCTTTGGGATTGATTTTCAACATTGGACTTTTGCTCGGGGCGCGGTGCGCTGGCCTGATCACCAATCTGGCAATCATCCAGGTAGATCGCAATGGTGCCTGTGGAAGTAAATGACGCCCGACGGACGGTTCCGATGAGGGTGTGCGAACCGGCCGGTTCACCGGTTTTGGGGCTTCGCAGCAGGGCCAGTTGCTTCTCCGTCTCGCTGTTGCATTGGGCATAAATAACGATGCGATAATCGTGGCCGTTGACGGTCACCGGCAGGCACAAGTCGATCGTCTTACGCGGGGCTGGATTGAGTGGGCCGTAAACAAACGTGCCCTGCGCATAGCCTCGGCCAACGGTACGGCCGTCGATGGAACCACTCGATCGAATGTAATTGGCACGGAGGAACACCGCCTCGGCTCGCAGCGTTTTATTTACCACGTTTTCCGCCCACCACCGTGTGGCACGCATCGCCAGAAGCCCATCCATCTCTCGTGTGCTGTCAGGCAAGGCGTCCGGCGGCATCCGGTTGAGAATATCGTTGATGATCAGCGGCGCCGACTCATCCGGTTCCGCAGGCTTGGCGGACTGTTCGGTTGAACTTGTGCTGGCCGTATCCGGAGCGGGGGAGGCGGAATTGTTTGTTGCGACTTTCTCGGGAAACTTAAAGTGGCGCAAGTGCTCGCGGTCTTCAAATATGGGGGAACCGGTGACCAATTGAGCGAGGCGTTGTGGCAGAAAAATCCCCTTGACCGGTTTGCTCTTGATGGCCTTGAATATCTCGACGAATTGCTTCTTGGAGCAGCCAAGCTTTTCCAGATCGGCGGCGAATTGATCCTGGTCGACTTTCGATTTGGTCGCCAGTTGATTCACGATGGCGGTGACCTCGTTACCTTGCACCCGCACGATGATCAGTTGCTGGTGGTCGGCCTCCCACCTATGCATTTCACGAACGGTATCGGTCGGTACACCGATCACACGCATGCGCATCCCTGCCCATTTCGCGCTTTCTTTGATCACTTCTTGCTGTCCTTCGTACAGCCAGCCAAGCATTTCGTTATGCATGTTCTGCAGTTCCGTGTCGCTGGGGATGGTTTGGCTTGCCGTGGAAGGATATTCCACGCCGCGCGTGCGCACCGAATACTCATCGGAGAGTGCACGGTATTTCGCCGATGCCCAGGAAGAGATAATGGAATTCTCTTTTTCACACTGTTTCTTGCTGGCCTCATAATCAATGACTTGAATGCCCTCGAGGATCATTTCATCGTCATCGACGATCTTGCGCACCAGCGCCGAGGTGATGAAACCGAATTGCCCGGGTTTCGGAGCTCCCAGGGCCTTGAGACGCGCAAACTTCTCAGTCTCATCCAAATCCCATTTCAGAGTGGAGTAGAGAGGTTTCTTTGTCTGCTTGCTGCTGATGCTTCTGCCCCCGTAAACCGAACGGTTATAGTGACGTACGGTCACGATGCCCAGTGGAATCTTCTTCGTCTTCTGAGTGCGCAGAGTAGGTTGACCGGCGGCACGACGGCATGTTCTGGCCCATTGCGGGATGTAGCCGCCTGTACTGTAGTACTGGCCGTCATGTTGAACCAGGAAACGCATGCATTGTCTGACACAATACATGTACTCGCGGTCGAGAACGTCCTGATCCACCGGTTCATCAGCACGGACTGCCCCGGCAGTCAATACACAGCCCATGGCAGCTAGCCAGACGAATCGTTTCAATCTTGACATGATTCAAGTTCCTATGAATTGTCATCTCTTCGTGAATTCAGCGAGAAACAATCAGAACCGATTTTACAGGTCGTCAACCGGGAACTCAAATTGGAAAAACGTAAACAGAAATAACAGCTGTCTTTGTCTGAATATTCGTACCGAAAATCAGGTAAGCACGCCGCAGATTATGGCGATTCCTTGGCCGATTCGGACGAAATCAATCTTCGGCGCGCTCTCCGGCGGGGGCCATTTTCACAAGCCGCGGGAAGAAACGGGCGATGGGCTCGACCAGGTCTTTCTGCGCGGCCATCACCTGATCGATGTCGCGGTAAACAAACGGCGCCTCGTCCAGCCCCGCACTCACCAGCTCCACGTGGTGCTGTTTGAGGTAATCCCGGATCTGCGGCCACTTGTAGGTTTTTTTCGCCTGGGTTCGGCTCATCACGCGCCCCGCGCCGTGCGCCGACGATTGCAACGCCTCTTCGCTGCCTTTGCCGCGCACCACGTAACACGCCCCGGCCATCGAGCCGGGTATGATGCCCAGCACCCCTTTGCCGGCGGGGGTAGCGCCCTTGCGATGGACGATGACCTCGCGTCCGTCGTGCGTTTCCTTCCATGCGAAGTTGTGATGGTTTTCCACGTCGGCCAGCACCTGCGCACCAAGATGCTCGGCAATGTGCCGGTGGATCAGCGCGTGGTTCGCCGCGGCGTATCGGCCCATCAGGTTCATCGCCGCCCAGTATTCCCGGCCTTCGGCGGAATCGAGCGTCAACCACGCCAGGTGCTGCAAGTGCTTGGGCAGCTCCGGGTGCAGATTGCGGGCGACCGTGGAATAGTACCGGCAGACTTCCGCGCCCGTCCCGCGCGAGCCGGAGTGGCTTAGCAGCGCCAGGTATTCGCCCGGCTCCAGGTTCAGCTCGTTCATTTGATCGACGTTGAGTGTCCCGAATTCGACGAAGTGGTTGCCCGAGCCGCTGGTGCCCAACTGCGACCACGCCTTGTCTTTCAGTTGGCCGGTCAGACGCGTGATCGACCAGTCTTCGTCCATCACGTCATGCTGACGGCGGCAGCCCTTGAATTGCGCGCCGATGCCGAATCGTGTTTCATGTTTGATGGCGCTGCGGAAACGCTCGGGTTGATTGTCGAGTTTGGCGGGGGGAATATCGAGGACGGAGATTTTCACGCGGCAGGCGATGTCCACGCCGACCGCGTAGGGAATGACGGCGTTGTCGGTCGCCAGCACCCCGCCGATCGGCAGACCGTAACCGAGATGCGCATCGGGCATCAGCGCCGCGCGCACGGAGATGGGCAGTTCGCAGGCATTACGGACCTGCTCGATCGCCTGGGCATCGATATCGGTTCCCCATTGCTTCCACGGTGCGGGTTCGGAACGAGCGATGTGGCCGCGTTCGACGTTCGCCACCGCCCGCTGGCGCTGATCGAGGGCCTTGGCCAGGGGGGCGAAGTGGGGATCGTCACGGTGGGCGGCGGGGTCGGCGACGATTGCCTCGAGTGTCGCCCAAACTGTCTTCGTGTCCAGCCCGGATTGGCGCGCCTCGGACGCCAGCCACTTGGCCAGTTTGGCCAGCTTGCCGCGCGGGATGCCGATCTTTTCGATCTGTCGGGCTTTCATGCCCTTATTCTAGAGTGCAGGGAATGGAACTACCACGGACACCAAGGCGCTGATTAACATCGAGAGCCAAAGAGGACCGCAGTTCAATTTAATCCGGACCTTCGCTTTGCTCAGGTCCGGCTTGAGTAGAATTTACATTACACATTACACATTACACATTACACATTACACATTACACATTACACATTACACATTACACATTACACATTACACATCACGCACTAAAATCCTTTTCCTTTTTCCCTTTGTGTCTTTGTGGTTTAACTGTGTTTTGCATGTTCCGCAGCTTCTTCTTCGGTGAACCCCAGCCATTCCATCATGTGCTGTTCGTAGAGTTTTTGATGTGATTCGTTGGAGAAGTCGAGGCGCAGTTCGTTGATGACTTTCGTGCCCATATGGATCCATTCGGTCCAGGTGGGCTGAGAATAGTGATCGTAGATGAATTGTCCGATCGGGCCGCGCAGGGGGGGATCGGGCATGCGCGGGCCGGGCTGGCCGGTGCGGCGGTCGAGAACCTGTTCCCCGGAGACGGGCTCGGCGGCCTGCGGTTTGGGTGTTTCGACTTCCGGAATCGGCGCGCCGATTTTTTCGAGCAGCGATCCCATGGCCTTCTGCGGCATGACATCGCCGCGCTTGGCTGCGACTTCGTAGCCGCGCCTCAGCACTTCGCCGGCCTGGTCGTTGGCTTCCTGTTTGATCAGCAGTTGCCCGAGCAATTGGTACGCCCGGCTGAAGCCCTCGTCCAACTCGATGGCTTTGCGGAAGGCGCGGGCGGCGTCGGCCGGTTGCTCGGCCTGCATGTACGCGTTGCCCAGCGAAAACCAGCCCATCGCATTGGACGGATCGTCGGCGGTCATCTTTTCCCATTGGGCGATACGTTGCTGGAGTGGATCGTCAGTCATGCGGTTACTGTAGGCAACGGATCGCCAGAAGCCAAACAAGCCCCGCCGTTCATGGCGGGGTTCTGAGTAATATCCCGTGCATATCCCCCCCGTGAACGGTGGGGCCTGTCTCATCACACGTCCCGTGCGCCCAACACCGCGCCGTCGCTTTGCACCAGCGGTAAGCCGGGGAAAAGGGAATGTCGGACAGGTCGTGGGGATTCACGATTCGTTGGCCGGATCGTAATCGGGATCGAGCTGCTCGATCATGCGAAGATAATAGCGCAAACCGTTCAGTTGAATGCGAATCGCGCGCAGGGTATCGCGATCGGCTTGCGCGACGTTGGCCGGCAGGATGCTGCGGAACTGCCCGGCGATTTTTTTAACGGTGCGATCGCGGTGTGACTCGGCCCAATCCTCCAGTTCCTTCAGGGCCTTGCGGTCGTCGGTCGTCTGGGCCTCGTCCATGCGTTCGCGCACCTCGATCATGGCTTCCAGCAGGCCCTGGGGCAGTGTTTTTTCACGGGAGGCATCCGGACCGCCCAGCAGTTTGAGCAACTCGTTGCCGCGCGATTCGACATCGCGCAGCGCGCGGTAGGCGCGATTGACTTCGGCGGCGCGCCGGGCGAGGTCGGCCTGTTCCAGCGGATCGGTGGATCGGTCCGGGTGCGTTGCGGCCGAAGCGGCGATGAAACGGCGCTGAAGTTCATCTTCGTCGAGATCGAACGCCGGTTCGATTCCGAGCAAAGCGAAAGGATGGTTCGTCGCATCGGTCATGATCGTATTCTATCCTTGTGCCCGCGTGCCTTCATCCGTCACTGCCGGGGAGAAAGAGACACGAACGCATCCGATCATTTTTCGCTGAGTGTGATCGAGCCGTCGAACTCGCCTTCGCCCTTGCCGGATTTCCACAGCGCGCAGGCGACGAGGTACTTGTCGACCATTTTTGAAGTGCTGGATTGTTCGATCAACGCGCCGAACAGCGCTTCGCATTCGTTGAACGCGCCCCGGTGGTAGGCCTCGACGGCCCGGGTGGTCAGTTCGGCCTCGGCGCGCTGGGCGTCGGTGGCGGCGGCGTGGGTGTTGAGCATCTGCCACACGGGCTCGGGCTTGTCGCGCCCGACGACGGTGATCTTTCCGATCGGCCGGGCCAGGATGTGCTCGCTCACCAGGTCGTGCGTGCGCCCGTTCATCAGCACCTGTGTTCCGAATTGCTTGTTGGCGCTTTCCAGTCGCGCGGCGAGGTTGACCGAATCCCCGATGACGGTGTAGTCGCTGCGCTGGGGCGGCGCGCCGAAATCGCCGACCATCATCGGTCCCGTCGCCAGCCCGACGCGCAGGAACAATTTGGGCAGGTCGGTCAGCATCGGATCGCCATCGAGCTGTTTCAGCGCTTCCATGCATGCCAGGATGCTCAAGCAGGCATCGAGCGCATGGCGCTCGTTGCGCACCGGCGCGCCCCAGAAGGCCATGATCCCGTCGCCGAGGTACTTGTTGACGGTGGCCTTGTGCTGCATGAGCTGCTCGGTGGCGATGGCGAGGTAGCGGTTGAGCAGTTTGGCGGTTTGCTCGGGGCCGAGCTTCTGGCTGATGGTGGTGAACCCGGCGATGTCGGTGAACATGCAGGTCAACTCGAGCGATTCGCCCTCCATCTTCACCAGTTGCGGATTGTCGACGAGGAAATCGACCAGGTCGGGCGAGACGTAATTCTTGAACTTTCGGGTGATGCGCATGCGCTGGCGTTGCTCGGTGAGCAGTCGCCAGACGGTCACGCCCATCCATGCCGAGGCCGCGGCGAGGGTGGGGCCGGCGGCGTGGACGACCACGTTGCCGTAGTCGAACAGCGTCATGCCGTTGAGAATGAAATAGGTGGCGATCAGCCCGGCGACCATCAACAGCGCGCTGACCGGCGGAAACCGCGATGCGATCAGCGCGGCGATCAAACCCACCACCGCCACCGCCGCCAGATCCCACCACCACGGCGCGCGGCGGAGAAAATGCTCGGTCAGGATCGCATTGACCACCGCACCGTGTACCACCACGCCGGGACATTTGGCGTCCAGCGCCGTTGGCACGAAATCGGCCAGCGAACCCGTGGCCGTCCACCCGACCAGGCAGATCGATCCGTTGCACAACTCTTTCAGTCGAGTCCGCGCATTGGCGATGGTTTGCCTGGTGGCAATCGCCTTTGTTGCAGCGGTTTCCGATTGAAGCACGGCTTGGCGCAGTTGTGTCACGATCGCCTTCGCTTCGTCGCTTGTATCCGTTTGCATCACCTGCAACAGCGCGTGAATGCGATCGAGAAACTTCTGCCGCAATTGGTTCTGTGCTTCCGACAGCATGGGAGCCACGTCGCCCGAAGTTTGGTCGATCAGGGTGACCACGCGGTCGT
>JANQHK010000049.1 GCA_028282685.1 Phycisphaeraceae bacterium | reverse complement strand
ATAACCCTGCTGTACCTGTACCGTAACCCCGCGGTACCGTAACCCCGCCGTAAACGGCGGGGCGCGGGGAGGTTACGGCGGGGGGTGCGGCGGGATTGTTTCATTGGCGTGGGCATGTTCGGCGCGTTTGGCCAGGGCGTGGATCATGTCGCGGAAGATGAGCAGGTGGGCCGGGTAGAGCGCATACCAGTAGATCAGTCCGGGCAGACCTTTCGGCTCGAAGCAGGCGGTTTGTGTCAGTTGCGTGCGCGCGGGGTTGTTCTCGGCCGGCTGGGCGTCGAATTGCAGCCAGGCGCGGCCGGGCAGTTTCATTTCGGCGCGGAGCAGGAGACGATGGTGCGGTTCGATCTGTTCGACGCGCCAGAAGTCGAGCGTTTCGCCTTCGATCAGTTCGGTGGGTGAGCGTCGGCCTCGTCGCAGGCCGGGTCCGCCGATCAGTTGGTCGATCCAGCCGCGGATTTTCCACGCTCCGTTCCAGGCCGGCCAGCCGGTGTCGCCGCCGAGTGCGGTGAAAGTGTTGAAGACGTGTTGCGGAGGGGCATGGACTTCGATGCGTCGGCATTCGCGGATGAGACCTTCGCGGTCGGTGAGGTTGAACCGGTTGTGTTCGCCCAGCGCGCCGGTCCATCGCGTTTCAATTCGCCCGCTGAGGGTGCGTTGCACGGCCAACTGAACGGCGCGCTCGTACGGGATCGGCTGGATTTGCGGGAACAGAGCCCGCGCGCGGTCGGTGTCGGCGAGCAGGGAATGCGTGACCCCTTCGACCAGCGGGACGGCGAGCCGATTGGTGATGGGTGTGACGAATCCGATCCATCGTGCGGCCAGTGCGGGTGCGAGGAAGGGGGTGGTGAGGATGGTGCGTCGCGCCAGGCCTCGGCATCGCGCGTAGCGCTGCATCATTTCGGCGAAGGTCAGGGGCGCGGCTCCGATATCGACGATGCCGATCGGCCCGGCATCGAGTACCGCCAGCAGGTACGCCAGGACATCGCGGACGGCGATGGGCGTGACGGCGTTGTGCACCCAGCGGGGCGTGAGCATCACGGGCAGGCGTTCGGTCAGGTAGCGCACCATCTCGAAGCTTGCCGAGCCCGAACCGATGATCGGTCCGGCGCGAAACTCGGTGACGCGCCCCTGCAGCGCGTTTTGCAGGACCTGCCCGGTTTGCGCGCGGCTGGCCAGGTGGGGCGAAGCGTTGTCTTCGTGGGTGTCGGGCATCAGCCCGCCGAGGTAGATCACGTGGGGGCAATCGCGCACGGTGGCGGCGAAGTGTTGCGCGGCTTGTCGGTCGCGCTCGGCGAAATCGCCCCCGCCCATCATCGAATGCACCAAGTAATACGCGGCATCGAAGCGGTGCGCGGCAAGTGATGCGGCCAGCGTGTCGGCATCGAGCAGATCGGCTTCGATCAGCTCGATCGTTTGCGCTTCGGCGCGGCCGGGGTATCGCCGGGCATCGCGGACCAGTGCGGTCACCCGGTGGCCGGTCTCCAGCAGGCGTGGAACCAGCCGTCCGCCGATGTATCCCGTCGCTCCGGTGACCAGGACGTGCATGGACGCATTGTATCGAAGCCAAGCGATTCGACTCCAGCGTGTGTCGTTATGATGTCCGTCATGGATGTTTGGTTCGGTCCGTTGGCGGCGGCGATGGCGGCGATGCTCTGGGCGATCGCCACGGCGCTGTTCGAGCGCGCCGGGCGCTGCATTTCAGCGCGGGTGTTGAACATGACCAAGGGCCTGATCGGCTCGGTGTTGCTGGGGACGACGCTGGCGGTGTTGGGCACGGCTCCGCCCGACCGAATGCCTTTGGTGGTGCTGCTGATCGTCAGCGGAATCATCGGTCTGGGTCTGGGGGATACGGCGTTTTTCATGGCATTGCGATGTATCGGGCTGCGGCACGTGTTGTTGTTGCAATTGCTGGCGCCGATTTTCACGGGACTGATCGCAGCGGTCTGGCTGGACGAGGTGCTGCCGACGGTGGCGTGGCTGGGGATTGCGGTGACGCTGGGCGGACTGGGCTGGGTGATCAGCGAGCGGGGCAGCGGGGCGGCGGCGCATGCGGGGAAGGGTGAATGGACGCGCGGCGTGATCTTCGGACTGGTCGCGGCGCTGTCGCAATCGGTCGGTGCGGTGATCTCGCGCGATGTGATGGTCGATCCGAATGTGGATGCGCTTTGGGCGGCCCTGATTCGCCTGCTCAGCGGCGCGCTGGTGCTGGCGCCGATCATTGTGATCTGGCGGGGTAGTCAACCGCCGAGGCGCGCCGACACAAAGCAGATTGCCGAGGAAAATACTGAGATGGACTGCGCGCGTCCTCTGCGCTTCTTTGCGCCGTTGCGGCTAATCCGGAATACGGTTCAGCGATTGGGGCTGGGTATCGTTGTCGCGGTGTTGGTGGCGACGGTGCTGGGGACCTGCATTGCCGTATCGCTTCAGCAGGCGGCGTTCAAGTACACCGAAGCGGCGACGGCGCAAACGCTGCTCTCGCTGACGCCGCTGTTCGCCCTGCCGATCGCGGCGCTGCGCGGCGAGCGCATCACAGCGCGTTCGGTGATCGGCGCGTTGATCGCCACGGCCGGGGTGGCGCTGTTCCTGTTTGCCGATAAACTGATAGCGGCGCCGGGAGGATGAGAGAAGTTTGTGATTCGATGCGGTGGATTGGAGTCGTTACAGGAAAAAGTCTGATGCCCAGTGGATGGACCATGCTGGTGTTTGTCGGGGCGGTGGCGGTGCTGGCGATCACGCCGGGCCCGGACATTCTGTACGTGCTGACGCGCGGCATGACGCAGGGCCCGCGCGCCGGGTTCATCGCGGCACTGGGGTTCAGCACCGGTTGCATCGGTCACACGATCTTCGCCGTGGCCGGGTTGACGGCGCTGATCAAGGCCTCGGCGGCGGCGTTCATGTTCATCAAGCTGGCCGGGGCGGGTTACCTGGTTTTTCTGGGCATTCGCACCTGGCTGGATCACAGCGGATTCGAGGTCGGCGGCCCCCGGCGCACGCAAGAGATGGGCACGATCTTTCGACAAAGCGTGCTGGCGAACCTGCTCAATCCGAAAGTGGCGGTATTTTTCTTGGCGTTCCTGCCGCAGTTCGTTGACGTGGAGCGCGGGCCGGGTTGGTTGCAGCTGCTGGTGTTTGGTGGATTGTTCACCGCGGTTACGATCGTTGTGTTCGGTGCGGTCGGTTTTGCCTCCGGGAGTGTGGGGCGGTGGCTTGGAGGCAGGGCATCGGTTCGCAAGGCAATCCGCTACGCGGCGGGGACGATTCTGGTGGGTCTGGGCCTGCGCCTGGCATGGGCGAGGCCGTGATACAAAAAACTGGCTCCGGATCATGTCTATTTGCGAACCCCGTTTTTTCCCGATATGCCATCTCTGTCTAGAGCATCTTGCGTCATTCATGCCGGGCTTGTACGAGCCGCGCCCGTGAGGAAGCGGTCCGCACGGCGTCCGAACCCGGCGGGGCAGGTGCGGTCATTCGCCCGCGGGAGAGCGAAAAGTCGGACGCGGATCAACGGCCCGACGACCGCTCCCTCACCGGCGCGGCTCGTTCGGACCGGACACAAACCATGCAAGACGCTCTAAAGCCAACCATATCAACCAGTAATAGGGGGAATACCCACGACCCGGTTTCGCTAATTGGTAGGAAATATCTGAAAACGGCTGGATTATGTATAAATTTTGTAAAAACATGATGAAAATATGTGAACCATAGTATATACTTTCCCGTAAGTAATGAGCGACAGGGCAAACCCTGTAGCTCCTACCTGACTTTACCCACAGTGTTCTCTTCATGATTCTCCCTCCTGCGTCGCCCCGCACATGCGGGGCGACGTTTTTTTGATGGGCGGCGAATTCAAGCCCGGCGAAACGTTATCGGTTCTTCAATGGGATTGATCGGGGCGTGAAGCGCGTTGGACAGTGCCATGTGCATGGCACGGCGGCCTGGATTTTCGAGCGATTGGTCTTGAATGGGATGAGCGTGAGCGCACAATAGGATTTGCCCCGGTTTCTGGCGGTGCCGGGGGACGCGCCGCCAGGACCGGGTTTTTTCATGGTGGTATGCGAAAAGTGGTACGCGGTCTTATCGGACGCCGTCGTAGCGTGCCGACCGGATCAATTCCGCAACAGATCAAGCCGATTTAACTGGTATTCGGCGGCGCAAACGCTCAAGGCGTATGGTCCGAGAAGTCGATAAGTGCAATGAGCGGGAGAAGCTGCAAGACCGGGCCCGCTGCACTGCCGGAGCATCACGGGCGGCTGGCGGTTAGAGAGAACCCCAGGGCGGCGCAGCGGACCGACGCCCCATCCATGCGCCTCGCTTGCGTTCGTCGGGGCGCCTGGACACGGGCCGTTGGCGCGCGCCGCGCCGCCGCAGTGAAAGTAACGCCATGGGCACCATCAGTTCCACCGGTTTAATCAGCGGGCTGGACACGCGGTCGATCATTGATCAGTTGATGGCGATCGAAGCGCGCCCGAAATCGCTGGTCGAACAGTACCTCGCCGAACTGACCACCAAGAAGACGGCTTTTCTCGATTTGAATGCGCGCCTGCTGGCGTTGCAGGGCTCGGCGACCAGCTTTCTCGACGATTCGGTCTTCGGCGCGTACAAGGCGACCAGTTCCAACACCTCGATTCTGACGGCTTCGGCCTCGACCGACGCCAAGCCCGGCAACTACGCGATGACCGTCCATCAACTGGTGAGCAACCACCAGATGATCACGCGCGGCTTCAGCGACAGCGATACCACGCCGGTCGGCGCCGGCGACATCACGATCGAATCCGCCGCGGGCAAGCTGACGCGCACCGTCATGCTCAGCGAGTTGAACGGCATGGCGGGTGTGGAGCGCGGAACGATTCGCATCACCGATCGCTCGGGCGCCACGGCCGACGTGGACCTGTCCACCGCCATCAATCTGGATGATGTCGTTGAGGCGATCAACAACGCCGGGACCATCAACGTCACCGCCGCGATGACCGGCGACAACCTGACGCTGACCGACCAGACCGGCCTGACGACCAGCAACCTGATTGTCGCCAGTCTCAGCGGCAGGACCACCGCGGAAGACTTGGGCATCGCCGGTAACAGCGCCGGGACGGATACGCTGACCGGCACGGCCATCAACACGATCTCCACCGACACGGTGCTGGGTCTGCTGAACGACGGTAACGGCGTGCGGACCAGTTCGGGCGTGACGGACCTGACGATCAACGACCACGCCGGCAACGCCGTGGAAGTGAACCTCGATGGCGCGGCGACGTTGGAGGATGTCATCGAGAAGATCAACGACGCGGCGACGGCGGCGGGTTCGTCGGTGGCGGCGTCGATTTCAACCGACGGCGTCTCCCTGACACTGACCGACAGCAGCGCGTACGTCGGCAACGAGTTGTCGGTCGATGTCTCCGATGCCGCGACGGATCTGGGTTTTATCCAGGCCGATTCCGATCACGATGGCGAGTTGGTCGGCGAGCGCCTGGTCGCCTCGCTGGGCTCGAAGTTGCTGAAGAGTTTGAACGGTGGATCGGGCGTCAGCATGGACCAGGCCTACGGTCCCAGCGAACTGACAACCTCCACCCTGCTGGACGATTTGTTCGACGGCGCGGGGCTGAGCACCCATGCCACCAACGATGACTTCGCGATCCGCGCCCGGGACAATCAGTTTGTGGTCTACTCCATTGAGGTGGACGGCCTGACCACGGCGCAGGACCTGATCGACGCGGTCGATACCGCCACGGGCGGCAAGGTTACGCTCAGCATCGAGGGCCGGGCATTCCGCGCGACCGATCACACCGGCGGAACCAATAACCTGCGCATCTACGATATCTACAGCGCCTCCACGGTGGCCGAGTCGCTGGGACTGGAAATCAACGACGCGGTGGACACCGTGCTCGGCGTAGACACCTACCCCGTGCCCCAGCCCACGACCGGTTACGGCCCGGGCCAGATTCGCATCACCACGCGCGACGGCACGATCAACGATGTCGATCTGAACAGCGCACGCAGCATTTACGATGTGATCCAGACCATCAACGATGCGGGCATCGGCGTCACCGCTTCGCTCAACAGCGCGGGCAACGGACTGCTGCTGACCGACACCACCGGCGGAACCAACGACCTGATCGTTGGCGAGATCGGCGGCGGCGCCCTCGCCGCGGAATTGGGACTGCTGGGAACCTACTCCGCCAACACCGCCGACAGCGGCGATCTCGATGTCCAGTACATCTCCCTGTCCACGCGGCTCGAAGACTTAAACGGCGGCGGCGGCATCACGCGCGGCTCGTTCACGTTGACCGATTCCAACGGCGTCAGCGCCACCGTCGATCTGTCCCAGGGCAACGAGGTGACGCTGGCCGACGTGGTCGCCGAGATCAACTCGCGCGCCACGTCCATCACCGCTTCGCTGAACACCACGGGCGACGGCCTGCTGCTGACGGACACCGGCGGCGGCGCGGCGCGCATGAAGGTCGAGGAGGCCGGGGCCACCACCGCGGCCGATCTCGGCATTCTCGGGGAAGACACCGACGATGACGACCGGATCGACGGCGCCTTCGAGACCACCATCACCCTCGACGTCGACGACACCCTGGACGATCTGGTCAACGCGATCAATTCCGCCGACGCCGGCGTCAGCGCCACGCTGATCAACGACGGCTCGGCCGCGCCCTACCGCATCAGTCTGACCAGCGACAGCACCGGCGCCGCGGGAGAAATGCTGCTGGACGACGGCGGACTGGGTCTGGAAGTCGAAACGCTGGTCAAGCCGAGCGACGCGGTGGTCTTCTTCGGTTCGTCCGATCCCACGCAGTCGATCCTGCTGACCAACTCCACCAACGTGCTGACCGACACCATCGAAGGGGTGTCGATCGACCTGGTCGGCACGAGCAGCGAGGCGGTGACGTTGTCGGTGACGCGTGATACCGAGGCGGCCGTGGACGCGGTGAACCAGTTCGTCACGCGGTTCAACGATGCGATGAGTCGTGTCAACGCGCTCGACAGCTACAACAGCGATACCGAAGAGCGCGGCGTGTTGCTGGGCGATCCGACCGTCGCCGCGATCAAGCGCAGTCTGATCAACCTGATCACGCGGGAATACGACGATGTGACCGATCAGTACACCTACCTGCGGGAGGTCGGTCTGACCATTGGCGCCGATGCGAAGCTGGTGTTCGATGAAACCGCGTTCCGCGATGCGCTGGCGAATGACCCCGAAGCCGTGGCCGAGTTGTTCGCCTTGCAGACCCAGGCCGCGGCGGAAGACGAGGAAATCGTGCCGGGCGTCACCATTCCCGGCTCGATCACCACCACCGCGCGCGGGTTCGGGGCGACCCTCGAAGCGCTGGTCGAGGGCTACACCGATACGATCGACGGTCGTCTGACCACCGCGACCAACGGCATCGATACGCAGATCGAAATCGGCAACGAGCGCATCGAATACCTCGATGCCTTGCTGGACAGCAAGCGCAGCCGACTCGAGGCCCAGTTCCTCGCCATGGAGCAGGCGCTGGCGGTCATTCAGAATCAGCAAAGCGCCATCTCCAGTCTGGCGTCGCTGGCGCTGAACACCGGCAACTCGTAATCACGGGATTCCGATAACCATCCGTCCGTTGGCACTGAAGGTAGCCGGGGAGGAACGCCGATAGCAGTCAGGCGGCACCCTGCATCACGCCGAACCTGAACCGAGATGCGCATGAACCCGTACCTGAAAACCAAAATTCTGACCGCCAAGCCCGAACAGCTGCGACTGATGTTGTTCGAGGGAGCGGTGAAGTTCTGCCGTCAGGCGCGCGACGCCCTGGCGGCGCGGGAATGGGAAACGATGTACAACGCGGTGGTCCGGGCGCAGAAGATCGTCATGGAATTGCAGAACTCGCTCAGCCCCGAGCAGGCGCCCGACCTGTGCGACAAGCTCTCGGCTCTCTACGTTTACATCTACAAGCGGCTGGTGGACGCGAGCATGCAGCGCGACCTGGCGGCGCTCGACGAGTGCATCCAATTGCTCGATTACGAGCGCCAGACCTGGGAGATGGTGATGCGGAAATTGGCCGATCGGAACGAGGCCGCCACCGCCGCCACCGACCCCGATTCCCCGGCCACGCTGGCCCGGATCGGACCCGATTCGCAGGACCCGGCCGAGCCCGGACCGTCCCTGTCCGTTCAGGGCTGAACGGCTTCGTTTGAAGAAAACGCAAAATGCATGAACGCTCCGGCTTGCCGGGGCGTTTATACTGTGGGGCCGCGGCACGGACGGCCTCACCGCTTTCCCGGAGGTACCGATGCGACACCGGACCACGTTTTGCACCATGGGGTTGTTCCTGGCGGTTCTGTTCGGATCGCCGGTGTCGGCCCAGCCCGCTGAAGAACCGGCAATGGATGCGCAGGCGGCCGAGGTGCTGCGACGGTTCAGTGAATTCCACCGGCGGATGCGCGCCTGCGAATTTCAGGTCGACGGCCACATCCACATCGCACATCCGCAAAAGCAGATTGAAAAGCGCATCCACGCGGAACTGACCGTCGCCAAGCCGAATCAACTGGATCTGCGACTCAATTCCGAAGACGACGCCCAGCGCATCATCACCGACGGTCGGACCGTCGCCCATTACATTCCCGCCTACAAGCAGTACATCAGCAACACCCTTCTGCCCGGTGAGCCGGTGCTCGATTCGACGACGTTGCGCATTCCGTTCGCTGCCGTCCTGTTCGCCGACGCCCCCATCGCGGCGTTGAAGGAAGGGACGCTCGAAATCCGCTACCTCGATAAAGCAACGATCGACGACGGCGAGCATCATCATCTGCGCCTGGTGCGTGATGAGGGCGCGCTGGACTTGTGGATTGCCGCGGGGGATCGACCGCTGCTGCGGCGCGTCGTGCTGGATCGGGGCGATGCCATCGAGCGCGCCGGGCGCATCGGCAACGTCGTCACCACACTCGATTTCACGGCGTGGAAGATCGATCCGGAGCTGGACCCGAGCCGCTTCGCATTCGAGCCGCCCGCCGATGCCGAGTTGGTCTATCGGTTCCGCCCGCCCGGCCCCCAGGCGATGACCAAGCAACCGGCGCCCGATTTCGAGCTGCCCGATCTCAATGGCGGGAAGGTGAAACTGTCGGACCTGAAAGACAAGGTGGTGGTGCTGGATTTCTGGGCGTCCTGGTGCGTGCACTGCGCCCGCACCCTGCCGATCTACGCCGAGGTGACGGCCGAACTGGCGGATCGCGGCGTGGTGTTCTACACGATCAATCTCCGCGAAGACGTGGAAAAAATCCGCACCTTCCTTGAGGAAAACAAGCTCGACGTGAACGTCCTGCGCGATGCGGACGGAGCGGTCGCCAGGCAATACCGCGTCCGCGGCGTCCCGCGGGCCTTCGTGATCGACCGTCAGGGAAAGATCGCCCACGTGCACAACGCCCTGTCTCTGGATAACAAACAGAAATTAAGCGAGGAACTCAAATCCCTGCTCGGCGAAGAGTGATTTGTTTGACGGAACTATGGGGCGCCTGGATGGCTTAAGTGTGTGAGAAGAGTTTTTGTACGAGCCGCGCCCGTGAGGAAGCGGTCCGCACAACGCCCGAATCCGGCGGGGTATGTGCGATCATTCGCCCGCGGGAGAGCGGAAAGTCGGACGCGGATCAACGACCCGACGACCGCTCCCTCACCGTCGCGGCTCGTTTTTTCACTTCTCACACACACTCTGAGAAAAATCCGCGTGGATTCACCGACGTGACCCGAATCATT